>CALATK010000078.1 GCA_937891805.1 uncultured Fibrobacter sp.
CGCCCTGTACGAAGAATACGGCCGCTTCTACCCGACGCGCTCAGGTTTCGAAGTGGATAAGTCCCTCGTTGGCGAACCGCTTAAGGCCAAGGTGAACGCTATTGCCGATATCGCAAAGCCCGGTGCAAAGGTCATGGTCGGTTCTAACGAAAAGACCGTGAAGCAGCTTCTGACGCTCGACGGCGTTAAGATCATCTTCGACGATGACTCCTGGATGCTGGTCCGTCCGTCCGGTACCGAACCGAAGGTTCGCATTTATACGGAATGCCGCAACCCGGATGAAAAGGACCCGATGTTCGAGGCGGCCAAGGCGTTGTTCTTCAAGAATTAAGGAATGTTTGAGTTTAAACAAAAAAGGATAGGATGATGAAAAAAATACTATGCATGCTTTTTATGGCTGTTGCTGTGCTGAGCTTTGCACAGGGAAACACCAAGCCGGAGTTCCAGGCTTTTGCTAGTTCGCTATTAAAATTGAAACCTGCCGAAGGTGGCTGGCAGAAGTTCTCTCTCAAGGTTGAAATTGCTCCTTGGGCTTTCCAGGCGATTGGTGAGGTCCATATTGTGGCTGGTGATGCAGAACTGTTGAACTCGGCCCTTTATGATGGAACGCTTTATTCCGTGGTTGCCTATATTCCGGCCCCTGCCGCCGGAACAGACGGCAAGGAATATCAGGTGGGCGTTTTTGACATGATGCTGTTCCTGGAAGACGAACCCACTCAGGTGCGAAACGTGAAGTTCCGTCTTCTGCCCCCGGCCAATGACGAATGGGCCATGGGTATTTTCAAGGATGCTATAGCCTCCGGTACGGCCTTGGGTTCCGTTTGGGGGGGCGCTTACGAAGACGAAATCATCAAGGCTTCTGCCGTTCCGATGGACAAAAAACAGCTTCAGGCCAACTTGAAGAAGAAAGAACGTCCTGAACCGACTTCCGTTGCCGAACCTGAACCGGCTCCTGTTGCAAAGAAGAAAAAGAAACGCTCCTATAACGAAGACGAAGAAGATGAGGATGGTTCTAACCTGACGGTCAAGGAAAAGCGCCGCCGTGCTATGCTGCAGAAAAAGCGCGAAGCCGCAGCAGAAGAGGCGGAAGAAGAGGAAGAAGCTCCTGTTGTGAAGAAGAAAAAGAAGAAACGCTCCTATGACGAAGACGAGGAAGAAGCTCCTGTCGTGAAGAAGAAAAAGAAGAAGCGCTCCTACGACGAAGACGAGGAAGAGGCTCCTGTCGTGAAGAAGAAAAAGAAGAAAAAATCTTACGACGAAGATGAAGAGGAACCTGTCGTAAAGAAGAAGAAAAAAAAGAAGAAAAAGAAAAAAGTCGTCTACGAAGATGACGAGGAAGAGGAATAGTATTCCTGAAGAGTTTAACAAAACATCAACTTTAAACCCCGATAGAGGTATTTATGTCTGGTCACTCCAAATGGGCCACCACCAAACGCAAGAAAGCTAAGACTGACGTCGCCCGCGCCAAGGCGTGGAACAAGCTGATTAAGGAAATCTCCATTGCCGCCAAGCTCGGCGGTGGAAACCCCGACGCAAACCCCCGTCTGCGTGCAGCTATCCTTAAGTCCAAGAGCCAGAGCTTGCCCACCAAGAACATTGAAAGCGCCATCGCCAAGGGTACGGGTGCCAACTCCGGTACCGAAATGACGGAGCCGCTATACGAAGGACGCGGCCCGGCCGGTGTTGCCATCATGGTGCAGTGCCTGACCGACAACAAGGTCCGTACCGTTGCCGAAGTCCGCAACATCTTCAACAAGAACGGCGGTTCCATGGGTGAATCCGGTTCCGTTTCTTGGGCCTTCACCTACAAGGGCGTGATTATCGTCGATGCCGAAAAGTATCCCGAAGAAAAGGTGATGGACCTGGTGTTGGAAGCTGGTGCCGAAGACATGTCCACCGAAGACGGCGTGCACGAAATCTCCACCAGCCCCGAAGCCTTCGACCCTGTTTCCAAGGCTCTTGAAGCTGCAGGAATCGAAATGATGAGTGCCGAACTCAGCTACGTTGCCAACGACCCTGTAAAACTCGGTCATGATGACGCCCAGAAGCTTTTGAAGCTCATCGACAAGTTCGAAGATCACGACGACGTTCAGGACGTGTACCACAACGCCGAAATCGACGAAGCGGACATGGACGCGGAGTAGAGGCTTGAGGTCGGGCTTCGCCCTTTGAGTGGTGAGGTCGCTCGTTATACTCGCTTTGAGTTAAAAGCCGATTGCCAAAAGCAGTCGGTTTTTTGTTTAACCAATTCTAGTAAGTATTAATTAGTAGCTGCCGCGCTATGCGCGGCCTATCGTCCCAGCGTTTCACGGTAGCTGTGGACTGCGGCCTTGTAGGTGCTGACGGCCTTGGAAATGCGCACGGCGATGTCCTTTTGGCCCTTGTCGGTTATCATGTAGGCTTCGTCTTCGGGGTTGCTGATGAACCCGATTTCAAAGAGGACCGCTGGCATCAGCGCGCCCACCAGCACCATGAATCCGGCACCGCCCACGCCGCCTGCCTGCCTGCGGATTTTTCCGCCATCCATGGCCTTGAGCATCTCTTCGGTGAACATGTAGCTATTCTGCTTGTATTTTTCTAGGCGGGCTTCCAGCTTGAACCATTCGATGGGGGACAGTTCTTCTTTGGCGTTTTTTTCGCCGTAGAGCGTGGCTACCTTGTTTTCACGACGGGCGATGGCCTTGTCTTCTTCGCTTTCGGGGGCGCGCAGCACGTAAACATGGTAGCCCTTGACTTGCTTTTTGCGCTCGGCGGTAGCGTCGATGGCGTTGCAGTGCAGGCTGATAAACAGGTCTCCATCCCACTGGTTTGCAAGATTTGCCCGCTGACCCAGCTCAATGAACACGTCCTTGTCGCGGGTCATCTTGACATTGAAACCTTCTTTTTCCAGTTCTTTTTTCAAAAGCTTTCCGATGGCGAGCACGATGTCCTTTTCGTTGGATTTTTTGCCCTGGGCGCCGGTGTCTTTTCCGCCATGACCGGGATCGATGACGATGGTCTTGACTTCGCGGGTCCCTGCGGTTTCGTTTTTCGGGGGAGCGACAGGCGTGGCGGCGGGAATTGTGCTTGCCGGTGTGGTCACCGCTGCGGGAGCTGCCGCGCTTGGAGCGGGAGCAGCGCTTGAACTAGACATAAGCGTTGCGCTGGAGCTGGACTGCGTCACGGAGCTAGAAACCGGTGCGGCGCTTGAACTGCTGGGTTTTGCGTTTGGGAAAAGCTTGTAGGCGTCGTCTCTTGAAATCCAGAGGTGGCCGTTTTCAAGCTTGGGACTTGCCGCAAGCTCCATCACGTTACTGTTGTGGGAAACGAAGGGAATCCCGACGGCGAACTTGGCCGTATCCTTGGCGGTAACCAGGATGAATGTTTTTTGGATGGGAAACCAGTGGAAGGATGCCCCGGCGTCCTTGGAAAGAATCTCTGCATCCAGAAAATTTACCGATGCCGCATTGGAAGCCCCCCATGCGAAGGTGGCACAGACAAAACAGGCGAATATGGTGGCAACCAGTTTTTTCATCGCAGGTGCACCTTTGCCGCCCGGGCCATTTCCAGTTTGGCGTCGCGGTTGATAATATCTTGCCGCTTGTCCCGCTGGTCCTTGCCGCGGCAGATTCCCATTTCCAGCTTGGCGCGACGGTTCTTGAAATAGAGCTTCAGGGGGATCAGCGTGCAGCCCTTCTGCTCCTTGGCCTTGCGCATCTTGGCGATTTCATGGACATGGGCCAAGAGCTTGCGGCGCCTTGCCGGGAAATGGTTGAAACGGTTTGCAAAAACGTACTCATCGATATGGGCTCCTACCAACCAGAGTTCGTTCTTTTTCTCGTCGATGTCGATCCAGGCTTCGCCCAGGGTGCACTTGCCGTCGCGAATGGACTTGACCTCTGAACCGATAAGCATGATACCCACTTCGAAGGTCTCGTCCACGAAGTAGAGGTGCTGCGCCTTGCGGTTCACGATAACAGGTGTACTCTGTTCCTTTTTAGCCATAGGTTAGGCCTTCTTTTTCCAGCCGCCCTTTTTGCTGTCGCTGCCGGAATTGCTCTTGCTTTCCCAGCCCATTTTTTTCTTTTGCACATGGGGCACGGCATCGTCCAGGGCCTGCTGCAGTTCCTTGCAGCCGTCTCCTGTAATGGCTGAGGTCACGATGACTTTTTCCCTGTGCTTCTTGAATTCCTTGATGGACTCTTCGATTCCAAGGTCGCTCTTGTTCAGGGCGATCACGTAGGACTTTTGGGCGAGCTTCGGGTGGAATGCCTTCAGTTCGCTCTTGAGCACGGTAAACTGCTCGTAGGCGTTTTCGGCAAAGCCGTCGATGACGAACAGCAGGGTATGGGTGCGTTCGATATGCTTCAGGAACTGGTGGCCCAGGCCCTTGCCTTCGCTGGCTCCTTCCAGAAGCCCCGGAATGTCAGCCACCACAAAGCTGTGACCATTCATCTGCACAATGCCGAGTACCGGCTCCAGCGTGGTAAACGGATAATCTCCGACTTTAGGGCGTCCGCTAGAAATCTTGTTCACCAGGCTGGACTTGCCCGCGTTTGGGAACCCTACCAGGCCCACGTCGGCCATGAGTTTCAGTTCCAAGAAAAGTTCCCGCTTTTCGCCCTTTTCACCGGGGGTGCACTTGCGGGGTGCCTGGACCTTTGGGGTGGCGAAATGCTGGTTGCCCATGCCGCCCTTGCCGCCACGGGCCGCAATCCATTTCTGGCCTGCTTCGGTGAGGTCTGCGAGGATTCGCCCTTCGGCGTCCTTGACGATGGTTCCGCGGGGTACGTCCACAATCAGGTCTTCGGCAGAAGCCCCGGTGCAGCGCTTGGCGCCACCGGGCTGGCCGTTTTTCGCCTTGTACAGGCGGGCGTTCCCCATGTCCAGGAGGGTAGAATACTGTTCGTTGACTCTGAGAATTACGTGACCGCCGCGCCCGCCGTCACCGCCGTCGGGGCCTCCCAGGGGCACGAACTTTTCACGGTGGAAGCTTACGATGCCGTCACCGCCCTTGCCGGAGCGCACTTCAATGGATTTTTCGTCTAGGAACATGTAACAAATGTAGAAAAATTGTTATCGGGAAAACCCATTTCTACTTGTTGCAGGTCCCGTACTTGCTGATGGAATGAATCTTTGACGAAATGTTCGAGCCTGGTTTCTCGAAACTGACTTCCACGCGGCTGATGTTTTTCACGACGCTGTCGCGTTCGACGTGGAGCCCGAAGCCTTCCTGGACAAAGTCGCTCCACTTGATGTTTGCGGTCACGAGCTGCTCCGTTGCGGGCAGTTGCGCCTTGTAGTAATCGTATTCCGTCAGCTTGTTGTCGTTGGGGAAGCGGATGTTTATAAAGAAGCTTTCGTTCGCGGTGTAGGTAATGCATACGCCGCCCCATTCGGTCAGGTCGTTGCCACGCTGTTCATCGCCGGAAATTTCGAAAAAGATTCTTGCATAGGGGTGGCTGTCGCCGAGGCGCGCGATGGTATAGATGTAGCCGTACTTGTCGCGGGATGCCGATTCGTAGCCGTAACCCTTGTCGCCCGCGGGCCAGCTGAATGTCGATGCGGAATCCGTATAGAAATGCAAGAAGCCGTAGGTGTCGCTGCCGTCGTCGATTTGCGTGTTCACTCGGCTGCAGGTGCGGCCAAGGTCCGGGTCCATCACGTTCATGCAGTTCCTGGCGCAGTACATGGAGCCGGTGCAGTCCAGTTCGGCGATTGTGTCCAGTTCTACGACCGGGAAGATTACGGTGTCGCCATCGAATTTCTGCTCCAGAATCCAGTGGCCGTCTAGGCAGCGGAATATGGAGCGGTAGTAGGCGGAGTTTTCGCTGGTGTCGGGGAGCAGCGCGCCGGCGCGTTTTTCGGTGCAGCGGCCAAGCCCGTAAACATCGTTCCAGAACGATTCCATGACGGGTTCGAATGCGGGAATGGTGTCCGCGAAATCCCACGTCTCGATATTTTTGCGTATTTTTGGGGCGTTCGCTTCGAAAGCGTTGTCGGCGAGGGTCGCCTTCAACTTTTCGCTGTTCCAGAATCCGTCTTCTTCCAGGTCTTTTGCAAAGTCTGCCAGCTGTTCGCTGAATTCCGCCTCGGTGCAGTTCAGCTGCATCAAGACGGAGATGGCGAGCAGGGCAGCGTCCCCTTCACTGTCGCCGAAGATGTTCAGGTCTTCGAATCCCCTTGAAATGTCCGTAATCCCGAATGCGGCGAAAATTTCCCGCTCCGCTTGCGATTTCGCCTCGCCGATTTTCATGGACTTGTTCCGCACCAGCCATTGCGTGCGCTCGTAGGCGAGGTGCGTGAGCAGGTTGATGTTCGCGGTTTCGCGGTCTTCCAAATCGGTCAGTGCGTTCAGTTTTATCTGGCTTGCCGAACGTTTGCCGGTGACTTCGCTCCAGTAGAACCCTTCGGCTTCGAGCAGCGCATAGGGGGCGTCCAGGTTGATGTTGGAAATATTGAATTCGCCCTTGTTGCTTGCGACCGTTCCCGTAAACGTGTTGCCTGTTTGCACCAGGTTGTCGCCGTCGATTTCGTGAAGCACCACGGTGGAACCGATTACAAACGGTCCCTTCTGCGAAACGCCCGCCACGGTCTTGTCGGCGATGGCGTTTTCGGCTTCGGTGGAACCGCCGGTGGATTTTTTGTCGTCGCCATTGGAGCAGCCGACAAAGAATATGGCCGCGGCAAACATTGTTAAAACTAATTTGTTCTTCATAAAAGATTTACTCCTCATTGGACTCTATCGCACTTCGTGCACCAGAGTGACATATCCATTCTAAATTTTTCATTTCGCATCTCTCGTCTTTCTCTTGTTAAGTTTCCTGGTGAGCGGGAACAGTTGCAAATTTAGCTCATAGACCCGTTCCACCTCGTCTTCGTTCGTGGCGAGCGCGATTATCTTTCGCCTAAAGTAAGCGAGCTCCTTCAAAATTTTCTGGTACGACTTTTCGGTGAGCCCAAGCGTAAGTGTCGAAAAGTTCCGCTCTGTCACGGGAACCTTGTCTAGCGTATTCAGCGCGAGTTCGCCCATTTGCCTGTGAAAACTGCGGACGGACGGGGCGACAATGGAAATTCTTCCCGTAGAAAGAGATTTGGATGTTTGCCTGTATCTGTTTCCACGTTTTTTCAGAAATCCGTTCTTGATTAAAAAACTCAGAGAATCGCGTGCGCTTTCGGCAGTAATTTTCGGGAAGGAGGCCAATGCGATTTTTTCAGGACTTGGATTCTTGATAGCCGGGGCAAGTTCTCGTATGACTGCATTTACCCAATTGGCGAAATAGTCGTAAAGCCCCGCCCCAAGGACATTTACCCTGTGGACCTTGGCGATTTCCATCATGTCGGCAAAAACCAGGTTACGCATATCGTCGCGTTTTGCCTGATTGAATCTTACCAAAAGAAGAAAGAAATCTTGCTCGTAACTTGTCAGGTCCATGGCCTCGGAAACGCGCATGGCCGTGTCTTCGGCAAGACCACTCTTGCCGTCGCAAACCAGTTTCAGGAATGTGGGAGATTTAATCCTTGCTTTTTCCGCGAAGGCCCGCCATGAAAGGTTCTGGATTTCTTTCTTTTCAAGATAGAAATCCAGAATGTACTTTCTAAAATCGTCGTATTCAAGAATGGAGCGCATGTTGCAAATATAGAAATAGCTGAAGGAATATAGTAAAAGAGAATGTAATTTCGATTGTATCATTGCTTTGTATCATAAATTTGAAGAAAACAGAAAAAAAACACGGGATTTTGAAATGTTTAAAAATCGTCAATTTTTATGATACGAAAAAAACCTAAAATCGTTTTTTTTGGGGCAAAATCGCCATTTTGGCTAAAAATTTTTACCTAAAATCGTATCATAACGCATAAACAACAAAGACAAGTTGAAAAAAATATACTATTGAAATAAGAATTACAAACAAAGTAATTTTAGAGAAAGAGGGTGTATTTTGCTAAGCTTTGCGATGAAGATAAATTGGGTTTGGATAAAAATGCCTATTGGAAAACAGAGTATTAAGGTGATTTGTGCTGATTACCACAAGAACTGTCAAAATTTTTGGCGACAGACGCTTGCTTATTACGCGGGATTGAAGTCTCTCGATGCGGTCCTTGATGAAGCGGGAAGGTTTCACTGCGATTCAATGCTCTGCGATCCTCACCAGCGACGTATTTACAAAGTGTGCAAGTCACAATTTCTAAACGACCTGAAGAAATGCTATGCATCGATTTCAAAATGCACGGATTTCCAATCTCTCTATGATTGCGTCTGGAAAAATTGTAAAAAGAAGGGTGTCGGGGAACTTGCCATTTACGATACCGCAATGAGAATTGGTGCATTTCTCGAAATTCATAAAAAAGCTCTAGGTCAGTTTAAGCCTCGGCAAGTGTTCTTGCACAACGGGGCTTTGGACGGTGCGAAGGCACTTCTCAAACGGGGGGCCTTGCCGCATAGGCTAACGCTGCAAGCCTTTGCAAAATGGTTCAACAGCTTCGCCGAATGGGAAGTCGAGGAAATCCTCTGCATTTACAAGAAGAATTTTTAAACCAAGGAAAAATAAAGGAGTCCCTTTATGAAACATTTGAAATGGAATCTTGTCCTTTTGACAGTTACGATGCTTTTTATCTTCTCGGGCTGTCGTGACAAACACTATGAGTATTACGATAGTGGCAAGCCAAGGGAAATTATAGAGGTCGACAAGAATACGGGAAAGCCGGATGGTTCCTACAAAGAATTCTACGAAAATGGGAATCTCAAAGTGGAAGGAAATTTTAAAGAAGGAAAACAGCATGGCTCTTATAAGAAATATTATTCTAATGGCGAAATTCATATAAAGGGATCTTATAAGGATGGGGAACTTGATGGCGTACGTAAAACCTATTATAAGAACGGAGAACTGGAAAAGAAAGAAAAATACAAGGCTGGAAAATTGCATGGATCGTTCAAAAGCTATTATGAGAACGGCGAATTAAATGTCAAAACCTCGTATACAAATGATACTTTAGATGGTGGTTACGAAAAATATGATGACAAAGGACAGCTGCGAATAGAGGCATCGTTAAAAAAGGGCTTGCTGACGGGTTCTTACAAAGAATACTATTCAAATGGTAAATCTAAAACAGAGACGGAATTCAAAGATGGTCAAATGGTTGATGGGCAGTATAGGTCTTATTATGATAACGGAAAGAAAAAGGTCTTTTCTACAATCAAAAACGAAGCTTTGAATGGACCATTCGAGGCGTATTCGAAAAATGGGACATTGATGGCAAAGGGCGAATTTGAAAACGGTCAGTTCGTGCATAAGGAATTCTTCACGGATTCTAGAGACGGCCAAAAATATCCGATTACCACAATTGGAAATCAAACTTGGATGGCTTCCAATTTGAATTACAAAATGCAACATAGTGGATGCTTGTCTCAAGAAAACAATGGTGTATGCGAGAATAATCTTCGCACTTATACTAGGAGCGACGCTGTTAAAGCCTGCCCTGATGGTTGGCGTTTACCGAGCGAAGATGATTTTACAAAATTGCTTAAGTTTGTGCAGGATGGGAATAATTTAGATGTCGCATACACGTTTGAACATCCGGTTTCGGATGAAGGAATCTGCATCCCTGGTCTAAAATTGAAAAACCTGAATGGTGTCTATATGGGGGAAAAGTCGCTGTTGCGAAAATGGGCAAACGGCATTGGAGCAGGATCGGGGCAGTGTCACATCGGCAAACTTGCTCCATATCTGCTTATATCGGGAGAATATGTGAGCGGCTATGATATATATGGCTTCTCGGCCTATTCAAAGACTAAACTAAGCGGAATGCGCTCGTACGAAGAGTATGGTTTCGACAAAGAAGTTTATATAAACTATTGGACTTCTTCAAAATCAGTATATGATCACAAGCAAAATAAATTCGTTGAGACTTCTGGTCATGGAGAAAACCGATATCTGCAAATAGAGGGATTTGATAAAGGAAATATTGGCGGTTGGATGGGAATAACTCATTGTGTCTACCATAGCTTTAGTGGAAGCAATAATAATAATGGTGATAATTATGGAAATATGTTTGTCCGTTGCGTCAAGGATGGCGACGGCAAGGGGGTGGAAAATTCTAATGAATCCGACAATGCTCCTGAGGCAATGGCTCCCACTGCTGCGGAAGAGGCTAACTCGGTAAAACAGGACAATCCTACGGATAATTCCTTGACGGATTCCCGCGATGGCAAGAAATACAAGACTGTGAATGTCGGCGGTAAAGTCTGGATGGCGGAAAATCTCAGCTTCAAGCTTGGCGATAGCTGGTGCTATGACAATTCCGAGCAGAACTGCAATGAATATGGTCGTCTATATACTTGGAACGCGGCCCAAAAGGCGTGTCCGGATGGCTGGAGAATGGCATCCGATAGGGAGTGGGATGCTGTGGCGAGCAATAGTGCTTCTTTCGGCATAAAAACTGCAGGATTCCGCAATGCCAAGGGCAAGTTCGAACTACTTGGCAAGCGTGCAGACTTTTGGACTGCCGATGATGCAGGTGACAAGGGCAAATATCATTATTACAGTGCCAGTGCGGGCTCGATAGATAAGAATACTTATAGCAAGAAGGGTGGTATGTCAGTCCGTTGTGTACAGGCATCCGCCTGCGATGATATTGATTGGGACCTGTTCCAAGGGGATAGCCCTTCGGCAGAGGCCTATCGCACAGAGCTTGAGGAAAAAGGTTGTGTTTCGGGTAAATGACAAGGAAGTTGATTATGACAAAGAATGTAGTTTTGTTAGTATTAATGGTCACTTTTGTAGTCCTTGCTGCCCCACAAATGGGATCCATGACGGATTCGCGCGACGGGAAAACTTACAAGACTGTCAAGATTGTCAATCAAGTCTGGATGGCGGAAAATCTGGATTTTGAAACGAAGCATAGCTACTGCTATGATGCCGAAGGCGAGAGATATAAAAAACAGCCGAGTTGCAACGACAAGAAATTTGTCAGCGGTCGGCTCTATACTTATGATGCGGCAAAGGGCGCTTGCCTTTGAGAAAGAGCTGCGTTTCTTTGTTTATGCCGATAATCTCCCGTTCGAAGGAAGCTACTTGAACATTCCGTACGAAGGCAAACTGGTCAAAACAATCAAGGTTTGTCCAAAGTCGAATGTCTTGGCATTTGTCTCTGCCGAAGATGTTGTTTTGGATACTTTGAAAAAGCGTTATGGAAATGAAATGACAATTGAAAAGTCTCATCTTTACGATGACATATCGAAATTTAATTATAAAAGGGCGAAAAAATGAATACAAGACGAATTAACATGATTGTTGCGGGTGCGTTGACAGTTTTTGGCCTGTGCGCTTGCGATGACGAAACGACTGCTGCGTCCGAATCTCCTGCAATGTCCGTGCTTGAGTCGGGCAAAAAATTGGGCGATTGCACCAAGAACAATGTGGGCGAAATGGTTTATGTGTCTGATTTCTCAGCTGTGTTCTACTGTGCTGATGGTAAGTGGCAGATGCTGAACGGCAAGGACGGTGCCGATGGAAAAGATGGGGCCGATGGTGAAAATGGAGCCGATGGGCAGGGAGGCTCGTCTGGCCGCGATACCGTT
>CALATK010000079.1 GCA_937891805.1 uncultured Fibrobacter sp.
AGATTATCGAGAAAGGTTCCAGAGTTTTGGAACGCTTCCCCAACAACAAGAAACGGACGGCCGAGGCGGTTTTTTTGATTGGCGAGTCTTTCCGCCACAAGGGAGAATGGGGAAAGGCCATAGTCAAGTACGATGAGTATGAAAGGTATTTTGCCGATTACGACTCTATGCGGGCGGTGGAATACCAGCGGGCTTACTGTCTCTATCGGAACCATGAATACAATATCAGCCGTTTTGCTCTGGAACCGGTGATTGCAAGTAAGAACCACCCGTACTATTTCCAGGGCTTGAACCTGCTTTCGCTTTTAGACGAACAGTCGGAATTTCCGGATCAGGCCATTGCCGCTCTGGAAGCAGTTCTTGCAGATACGGCAGGAACGCCCTTCATGCGGGGTAAGGCTCATTTCCGTTTAGCGGGCCTTTACTTCAAGAAAGAAGATTGGGCGAAATCTAGGGAACACTACACGGCCAAGGAAATCCAGGAACTGAATGTTCGGGAACGGCAGACGGCCGGTGAGCAGGCGGCGGAGTGCTTAGTAAACCAGAAAGAATACCTGAAGGCCGCCGACGAATACAAGGCTCTTTTCAAGAATCCCGATTACGAGCAGAAACAGCCGGAGTACTTAGTCCGCCTGGGGGAGGTGACCCTGATGGCGGAGCGCTACCCCGACGCCTTCATTATATTGCGCAAGGTAAATTCGGATTATCCCAAAACGCAGTATGCGGCCCGTAGCTACTACAATATGGGTGATTACGAGCAACAGAAAACCTTGAATTATGAGCAGGCCGTTATTTATTACGACAGCAGTTATAGTTCCCTGAATTACTGTGATTGGGCACAAAAAAGTCGGACTTTAAGCGAAGCGCTTAAGCGCCTGATTGCCATGCGAAATATGAACGATTCGCTGAAGAAGGATTCTGTTCCTAATGTGGATAATTTCTTTGGGACGGAATTCCAAATAGCGGAACTTTTCTTGTTTAAGCTTGACCAGGTGGATAGTGCGGTAAATAGGCTGACGGGTATCATTGAGAATTCCAATGACTCCGCGCGGGTGATGCTTGCCACGTATGCTCGGGCATTTATTTACGACGAGTACAAGGGTGACGAAGATACCGCTGAAGAACTCTACAAAGAAATCATCGAGAAGTACCCGGGTACGGAATATGCCAAGCAAGCTCAGGCGAACCTGGGTATGCGGGTGACCATCAAGACCCGTGACGACGAGGCAAAGGAACGGTATTTGCAGGCGGAAAGCCTGTGGACGGTGGCGTCGGAAGTGCCTTTGGACCAGATGGAACAGGTGGATTCGGCATATGCTACGGCCTTTACCGCTTTTGATAGCTTGTATAGGGACTATCCCGATACCGAATCGGGTGTTCAGGCTCTTTACATGAAGTTCGTGTATTTTCAGATGGATCCGGAGCGAGGAGACAGTGTCGGAGTTGTCTTGAATGAATTGCGTTCAAAACACAGGGATACCCCTTGGGGAAAATACGCCGCCAAGGTTCTGGACCATAGGCTTGCCATTACCGATTCCGAAATAGAACGGCTTCGCAGGCGTGTTCAACAGAGCATAGAGCACATTGACCAGATGTCTGCCCAGTATCACGAGTCAATTAACAAGAAGCCCGAAGAAAAGAAGGCTGAGGTCAAGAGCAAGGAAGATGAAATCCTTGAGAACACCTACAACAGCATGTATGACTTCGAGTAAGTTGGGTGTGCGGTTACGGCTGTCGCTGTGGGCTTTGTGCGTCGGACTTGCATTTGTTTTGTCGGGCTGTGCGGCTGCCAATGCGAAAATTGCTTCCCGAAAGGGCTATGTCCGATTTCCTGAAAAACATTACGCCTCCAAGGAAAAAGCTGAAATCGGAACAAAGCTTCAAGGCGAAGCTAGCTACTACGGCCCGGGATTCCATGGAAAAAAGACTGCCAGCGGCGAGATTTTTAACCAGAACGATTACACTTGTGCTCACAAGTCCCTTCCCTTCGGTACAAAACTGAAGGTGGTTCGCGACGATACGGGGGTCTCGGTAGTGGTGCGGGTCAATGACCGTGGGCCCTATGTGGACGGTCGAATTTTAGACTTGAGTGTGGCCGCCGGCAAGGATATCGGCCTTGACAAGGTGGGTCATGCCAAGGTCACTGCCACGGTGATTGAATAAAAATACGCAAAATGTCACTTTTTGACATACCGTAGATTCTATATTTACCTGCACAGAAAGACACTTTCTTGTTTGTGTGTCTTTCTAAAAAAGAGGTTAATATGAATCGTAAGTATCGTCGTGAAAACAAAGCCTGCTCAGTAGAATTTCCTGAAAAGTCCCCCTGGGATAGTGGCTTTTCCATATTCCGGCGCCGTATCAATGAACAGCTCCAGCTAGGCGGAGTTGATAGCAGTTTTGTAGATGACGATATGCTTTTGCCCTTTTATCGTGCTGGCGAAAGCGAAATCTATGTGCTGGGCGCCCTCGGCTGCCCTGTAGGGGTGTGATTACTTCCGGTTTACGCGGAACAGCAACTGGAATGAATTCATCACATGGTTGTGATGGTAGTAGTTTTCGTAGTCCTCTTCGCCTTCCATGTCATCTCCGGAGGCGATGCCGAGGATTTGCCATTTCAGGGCGAAACCGACGTAGGTCCTTTCCGAAACTTTCCAGTCCTTTCCGATTTCGAGATTCATGGCAAAGGCGAACCAGTCCTTGCTTTGGCTATTGTCGCGAATGTCAAAGTAGTAAGGGTCGTCCAGCAAAATGATTCCCATCAGTAAGTCGGCATTGATGAATGTCCCGCCCATAAAAGAATCTGGCTTGCTGTGCAGCCAAGGGAAGAACGTGATTCCTGCGCCACCCATGATGGTTGTTGTTTCAAAGTCGTTACCAAAGGCGTCGTTGTCGTTTCCGCTTTTCTGGTAATATCCGCCGTTGAGTACGGGCCGCTCCCGAATCCCGTTTTCCAAATCGTACTCTCCGTTGGTTATGGAAAAGTCGAAAATTCCGTGGACGGCGATAAACTCCTTGATGAGAACACCTAGCGAAAGTTCACCGGCGATACCTACCCCTGTGCCATCATATTGGGTATGTTCATCGTAATAGCGGTGGTCGTAATAGATGTAGGAGTAATCAAATCCCAAGCCGCCGTTCAGGTAGAAACTGCTCCGCCTTTTCGGGCGCTTTTCTTTTGCAGATTGCTCGGGGAGACCCTGATCTTGCGATACCAGGCCAAGCTGGTTTTGCCTTGCCTGTGCTTGCAGAGCCTCCGCCTGTGCAGGAGTCACCACCTGGATTACATAAACGGTGTCCGGGGCAAAAGCCGTCCCACTGGCGAGAAATATCGCCATAGCAAAAAGAATTGTATGCCAAGTCTTTCTCATGAACCCCCACACTTCTTGGAAAGATAGAACAAAAATCTATTTGGCCTTGTAGCTTACAAAACGAATGTTGTCGCAATAATCCTTGTGGGCGCCAGCAAATTCCAGCCAGGGGTAGTTTGCGGCTTCGTTTTTCAGGATTTCGGCCTGTTCCGAACCGATTTCCAGAAGAATGCTTGCGCCAGTGTTCATCTTGCCTTCGGTTTGGGACAGCAGCTTGCGAACCAGGTCAAGTCCGTCGGGCCCGCCGTACAGCGCCAGCGCCGGGTCGAACTTGTCCACCTCTGGCTGGAGCTTGCCCTTTTCTCCGTCGGGGATGTAGGGGAGGTTCGCTATCAGGCAGTCTATCTTTGTGGAGGCTTCGCCGAACACATCGCCGGTGGCCTTCTTGATTGCCTCGAGTGTAACGGCGTCCAGCAGGTCGCCTTTGGCAAAGTTGAGCGTGTCGTCCCCTAGTCCGTTAGCATGTGCGTTTTCACGGGCCAGGGCCAGGGCGTCATCGGAAATGTCGGTGGCAAGAACCTTCACACCTTCGATTTCCTTAGTGCAGGCGATGGCGATGGCCCCTGTGCCAGTCCCGATTTCCACGATAAAGGGATTCTCGATACCTTTCAGGGCGTCTTTCGCCATATCTACCAGGGATTCAGTCTCCGGGCGGGGAATCAGGGCCCGAGGGTCGCACTTGATGACAAACCCGCGAAAGCTGGTGTCACCAATGATGTGCTGCAAGGGCTCCCGGTTTCCGCGGCGGGCCACCAGCGGGCGCAAGATGTCCAGTTCCGCAGGGGTCAGGGGCTTCTCGAAATTCAGGTACAGGTCCATACGGTTCTTCATCTTGAGACCGTGGCTGATGATGTACTGGGCGTCCAGCAGCGGGTCGGGCACACCCTTCTTTTCGAAGAATACCTTGGTGCGGTTCAAGATTTCAAGCACTGTCATCTGCGGCATTTTATTGTCATGCCCGGCTTGACCGGGCATCTCCATTACGCGTTAAATTTCCCCAGTTTCTCTTGGGCGTTGGCCATCTGGAGTCCGTTGATGATTTCGTCCAGGTCGCCGGTGATGACCTTGTCCAGGTTGTACAGCGTGAGGCCAATGCGGTGGTCGGTGACGCGGTTCTGCGGAAAATTGTAGGTGCGGATTTTGGCACTGCGGTCGCCGGTACCTACCAGGGCCTTGCGGCTGGCCGCTTCTTCCTGTTCTTTCTTCGCAATCACGGCGTCCAGAATCTTGGAACGGAGCATTTCCATGGCGTGAAGTCTGTTCTGCAACTGGCTGCGTTCCGTCTGGCAGCTCACCACCACGCCGGTGGGAATGTGGGTCAGGCGAACGGCGGAGTCCGTCTTGTTGATGTACTGACCGCCAGCACCCGAAGAGCGGTAGGTGTCCATGTGGATGTCCGCTTCGCGGATTTCCACGTCTACTTCTTCGGCTTCGGGGAGAATGGCCACTGTCGCAGCGGAGGTATGCACGCGCCCCTGGGCTTCGGTTTCGGGCACGCGCTGCACGCGGTGCACGCCGCTTTCGAATTTCAAGGTCCCATAGACGCTGTCGCCTTCGATGAACACCCGGATTTCCTTGTAGCCGCCCACGGTACCTTCGCTGGCGTCCTGGATGGTCATTTTCCAGCCCATGCGGCTGCAATAGCCTTGGTACATGCGGAACAGGTCGCCAGCAAAGAGGGCCGACTCGTCACCGCCGGTACCGCCACGGATTTCGAGAGTGGCGTTGCGGTAGTCCCAGGGGTCCTTGGGGACCATCAGAATCTGCAGTTCGTCGGTGACGCCGGGCAGTTTCTTTTCGATGTCCGAAAGTTCGGACTTGGCCATGGCCACCATTTCGGGGTCGGAATCGCCAAGAGCCGCCTTCCATTCTTCTTGGTCGTTCAACATCTGCAGGTATTCCTTGGCCTTTGCTACGGCCTTTTCGATACCCTTGTACTGCTTGTGGATCTTGTTGTAACGGGCCTGGTCGGCGAGAACCTCCGGGTTCCCCAGTTCCGATTCCAGTTCCTCGTACTTTTCAATCAGTTTTTTTGCCTTGTCTTTCATCGGGCACAAATGTAGAAAAAAGGACGGTAAATTCTATATTGTCCTCTATGCAGGTGACCCCAATCGGCACGTTCTACGGTGATGCAGTTTATAAGTACGACGCTCCTCGGCAGGGGCGGCTCTTTGCGGGGCATCCGGGCCGTATCGAACTGAAGCCGGGGCAGAATTTCGAGATGGCACTTCGTGACCTGGAAGGTTTCGAACGCATCTGGGTGATTTTCCTGTTTCACGAAAACGAGGGTTGGCGTCCGACGACGCGCCCGCCGGTGCCGCCCAAAGGCAGGGACCGCGTAGGGACATTCGCCAGCCGTAGCCCTTACCGCCCGAACCCCATCGGGCTTAGTTGCGTGCGACTTCTGAAAGTCGATGGACTTACTTTGTATGTGGACGAAGCGGACCTGCTGAATGAAACTCCGGTGCTGGACATCAAACCCTACATCCCCATGGCGGATGCCTTCCCCGATGCCAAGGCGGGCTGGGTGGAGGAACAGGAGGGGGAACCGTGGACTGTAGAATCGTCTGAAACATTTGCAGTCCAGTCCCGTTGGATTGCGGAACACAGTGACTTTGATTTGGAAAGTTTTGCCCGTGTGCAGTTTTCCCGTGGGAATTTCTCCAAAGATGTTTTCGACAGTTCGCGCCGCCGCCTGACTATTGATGAAATTGCAAAAACGGGCGTATTGGCCTATCGCACTTTCCGTATTCATTTTTGCTACGACGATGCCACCAACAAAGTTTTTTTACAACAAATTAGTAGCGGCTATACGGACGAAGAACTGAAAATTGGGGCCGAAGATAAGTACGGGGATAAGCAGATTCATCGAGAATTTCTATCTGCTAAGATTCAGCCTCTTGTGTAAATAAAAATTTACACTGGCTAAAATTCCTTGGAAAGTGTTCTCTAAACGTTCCCTAATTGCATTTGTTTCTTTTGTTAGAAAAAAAAATATATTGTGTCTTGATTTGTTTTGCGCATTTTTTATTATTTTTAAGGCAACTAAAAACCAAAGGAGTTCTCTATGAATTTGAAATCCGCTTTCGCTTTGCTCGCCGCTGGCACCTTCCTGGCTGCTTGCGGTGCTGACGAAGTTGTCAACATTAACGACGAAGCCAAGGACAAGGCGACCATCACCCTGAAAGTGATGGACAACCACGATGGTTCCGCCATCGAGGGTGCCACCGTCTATTCCGTCGTAGACGACGAATCCGTGAAGTCCGACGAGCTTGGCCTATCTATCTGGGAAAAGCAGGTGCTTGGCACTCACGCCTTCCAGATTTCCAAGGAAGGTTACGCCACCATTCTTACGGCGGTGACTTTGGGAGAACAGGGACAGGGCAACGTGGCCCGCGTCGGTGACGAAATTGTTCCGGTGGAAATGTACAAGACTGGCGTGACTGCCAGCGGCACGGTCCTCTACACGGATGACAAGGGAAATAGGGTCGCGGCCAAGGAAGTGACGGTGTATGCCTCCCTGCCTTCCTCCTTTGTTCCTTCTGAACTTTCTACCAAGACAGACAAGAATGGTGAGTATAAGTTCGATAATCTCCCCGAAGGTGTTGAAATCGACATTTCGGTGGGCCAGGCTTCCTTTGACAAGAAGAATTATGCTGTCGTGGGTGAAACCACTGTCGGGGGCTCTACTTACAGGGCTGGCGATGCCATTAAGATTCCTCTAATCAGCATGACCAAGGTGGCCGGTCAGCTGGTGCTTGTTTCCAGCAACTTGGACAAGATTGATTCCAACTCTTCTGTCACCCTGACATTCTCCGCAGAACTGGTTGCGGACTCTGTGAAGACCAGCAAGTGGAGCGTTGAAGATGGAAACGGCCGCGACCAGATGGTGTCCGTGTCCCTGGGTTCCGACAAGAAGTCCATTACCATCAAGTTGATTGATGGCTTCTGGAGCAAGACCTCCACTTACTATGTTGAAGGCTATGCCTATTCTACCGAAGGTGCTTCTGTAGATGTGAATAAGAATTTCAAAGTCGGAGCCTCCGGAGCTGGCGCTGTTCCTGAAAATGTTACATTGAAGGCTACAGCCGATGAAGATTATCCCGAGACTCGGGTTGTCCTGACATGGACTGCTCCTAAAGGCGCTGTGAGCGGTTATACCTTGTGGTACAAGAATGTCACTCAGAAAATGAGTGCTTATGAGGTTGTCAATTCTAGTTATTATACCTTGAGCACTCTTGATTCGAAGGTGACTGTTCGCTTGACTTATCTTGGAGAGGAAGGAGACAAACTTTCTTTCAAGCTGATTCCTTACAACACCAATGGCACTGCCGATGTGACCAAGGCCAAGGCTGTGGAATACACCATCCCCACATCGGAGTTGTAGTACCCCTCGATTGAGTTCAATGAAGATTCCAGCATTGTTGGAACTATAGTTGAAATTTGGCTCCAGGCCTTGTGCCTGGGCCTTTTTGTTGTCCTAGTCCCTGTGTGCTTTTGACCTTCGGGGTGATTGAACCGATGAAAACAGGGGTGTCACCTAACTTTGTAAGGTCTTGTAAAAAAGTATATTTGTCGTATGAGTACCAGATTGATGTCTTGGCTTGGTTTGTTTCTGCTTTGCTTATCACTTCTTCTGCAGGCCTGCGCCGGCTCCGAGAATGGAGGTGGCGAGGCCGGTTCCGCTGGAGATTCCGGCATGGGCGATGCCCCTTGTACGGAGTGCGGGGAACGGGGCGAAATCAAGCTGAAGATTTCCAAGGAAAAGTTTTATCGGGAGTGGAACGAAGCCGCCTACGGTCGCTTGGATTCCACAGCCGTGGTCGGCGTGTTGCCCACCTTGAAGGTGACGGCTGGCCGTCCGGAAACTTGCCGTATGTGTCACAGCTATAGTGCGGACGCCCTGGACTTTGACCTGGCCCGCATTGAGGATTCCTTGTTCGTGAAGGCATTCCCGAAGATGCGTCGGGAGCTGTTGCTGCCCGGCATGCGCCTGCCGGAATCGGACACCCTGTACATGGACAGCCTTTCGGCTTTGCTTTTGCAGACGGAATTTACCGACGGCAAAAAGCTGGAAGATTTTACGCCCTGGCAGGAGCGGGATAGCGTGGAGCAGAAGCTGGTCCGCGAGCCGCCCCTGGCCCTGCGGAACTTGCTGAACGAACTGGCCAGTCGGTACGAACTGCGTTATGTTTCTATGCCGGTGCGGCTGGACGTATATATGGATCCGGACCTTGGGAGCAGCGGCGGTTATACCTGGAAAATCCTTTGGAGCCTTTGGGATGCCCGTTATGGAGAGTTGGTGTTCTTGGTGTATTCTGAATTTACCGCCGAGACGACCAGCCGCGTAGCTCCCGAAAAGGAGTGGGCCGTACCCTTCGCCCCCCGCCTCTGGAAGATGTTTTCTACGAATTTAAAAAGTATAGAGAATCATTAAGTAATGAGTTGTGAGTAATGAGTTATGAGTTTTTATGATCGCGCCGAAGGCGCCAAATTACAAACTCAATACTGATAACTGACAACTCATTACTAATTCCGCATTCCACATTACACATTTCAGAACCCCAATACCGCTTCCGAAATCTCGTTGGCTTCGTCGGAGTAGTCGTCAGTGCGGTCGGGAATGAACTCGCCCCAGCCTTCGCTGACGCCGCAGCCCACGCCTACCTCCACGGTGGACCACTTGAACACGGCAAACACCTTCGGGAACATTTCCAGCAGGCCGTCCAACACGTCTTCGGGAGGTTCGTCTTCCACCAGCATGTTGCCGTCCATAGCCAAAAGCTCCGTCTCCGGTAGTTCTTCGAAGCGACACTCGTATTCGTCGGACACGATGGGGTCCACAGAATACCAATCTCCCGAATCTTCACTAGGGAGTTCCGCCTCCGGGAATTTTTCCATAAAGGCCTGCCACAGAAGGGCAAGGTCTGCCCCCTCGCCAATAAACCGGACTAAAACGCGACAATCCATAACTTCTCCTTGCTATGGAACGAATATATAAATAAACGGCGTACCGGGAGAATCTATTCTCGAATTATCCGTGGTACAGGTTGCCGGACTGGTAATTCGGCTCGGTCGTCAAATTCACGCCCAGACGGCGGAACACGCCTACATCCACCTGGGAAAGGATCACGCTGGAATGAACTTCGCAGTGGCGGAGTTCCGGCAACTTCTCGAGAGCGATTTTCGCATTGTAGTCTGTCAGGGCGCAAACGGAAAGCGCCACCAGGGCCTCGTCCATGTGCAAGCGCGGGTTCTTGTGTCCGAGCTGCTTGGTCTTTAGATTCTGGATAGGTTCAATCACCATGGGAGAAAGCAAGCGCACTTCGTCAGGAATATGGGCCAGATGTTTCAGCGCATCCAGAAGCATGGCCGAAGAGGCTCCCAGCAGGGACGACGTCTTCGCCGAGATGATGGCGCCGTCGTTCAGCTGGATAGCAACCGCCGGACCGTCGGTCAGTTCGGCCTTTTCTACGGCAGCGGCAATCACCGGACGGTCGGCAGTGCTAATCTGCGCCTGCTCCATAATCAGTTCCTGCTTGTAAATCTGGTCCTTTTCCGCGTTGCCCTTGCGCACATCGCAGAGGGTGTTGTAGTAACGGCGGATAATTTCTTGCTTGGCGGCCTCGCACACGGCGGCATCGTCAATAATGCAGTTGCCCGCCATGTTCACGCCCATGTCCGTGGGACTCTTGTACGGAGACTCGCCCAGAATGCGGGTAAACAGGGCGTTCAGCACCGGGAAGATTTCCACATCGCGGTTATAGTTGATGGTGGTCTGCCCATAAGCTTCCAGGTGGAAGGGGTCGATCATGTTCACGTCGTTCAAGTCGGCGGTGGCGGCCTCGTAGGCCAGGTTCACCGGGTGCTTTAGCGGGATATTCCAGATGGGGAATGTCTCAAACTTGGCATAGCCCGCCTTGATGCCCCGCTTGTTCTCGTGATAAATCTGGGAGAGGCACACGGCCATCTTTCCACTCCCGGGACCGGGAGCCGTCACCACCACCAGCTCGCGGGTAGTTTCGACAAATTCGTTCTTGCCGTAGCCGTCGTCGCTCACCACCAGCGGGATGTTGCTTGGGTAACCGGCGATAGGATAATGACGGTAAACCTTCAGACCAAGACCCTCTAGCTTTTTCTGGTAGGCGATGCTCCGGTACCCTGCGCTGATCTGCCAATCCTTCACCCCATCGGCGATGGCGGCGCGGAACATCTCTTCCAGTGCAGCCACGGCGGTGCGGTCGCCCTCGATCTCGCTGCCCTTGGGGTGCGCCACCTCATCGGGCAGGGCGGCTCTGAGCAGCACCAGATCGCCGGGCTGATACCCTTCCTCCAGCGCATGGGTGCGGTTCACCAGCAGGGGCGGGGCGGCAGGATCCGGCGTGGGGGTGACGGTCACCTGTTTGGCATCGGTGCTGTAGAGCAGTCCAAGGGTCATCTCGCCCGCCGCGCCATCCACTGCCAGGCCGTGCTGGCTCTGGAACAGGCGCACAGCCGTCTGGGTGCCGGGTCCGAAATCGCCGTCGCATTCGCCGCTGTAAAAGCCCAGCTCCGAAAGCCGCTGCTGCATCTCTACAACAGCAGCCCCCTCGGCTCCCTTGCTCAGGGACGAGGGGGTCTCCGTAGGCGCGGGCGTGGGAATGTACGTCTGCGCGTTTGTGCTATACAGCGTATTGCGGGTGGTCTCGCCAGCGATGCCGTCCTCTTCCAGCCCATGCTGGGCCTGAAACAGCATCACTGCCTGCTGAGTGCCCGGGCCGTACTGCCCGTCCACCTCGCCGGTGTAATAGCCCAGCTCCGAAAGCCGGTTCTGCAGTTTGGTCACCTCATCGCCCTGCACGCCGGGCTTCAGCAGCATCACGGTGGGCTGGGGCGTTAGTCCCGGCTCCAGCGTGATGGCCAGCATGCTGCGCACATCCGCCGTGGGGGTGGGGGTCGCCGCCGCCTCCACCTGCAGTGTGCGCTTCAGGCGCAGATGCCCGGGCAGCTGCAATACAAGGGACAGCACGCCCACCGCCAGCAGCGCCAGCAGCACGATGGTGCCGGGTCTCATTTTTCTCTCTTGCACCGGAAAGCTCCTCCGATCAGCCCCAGAGGGGTGCAGGGTATGCGCCCTCCGCACTCATGCGGCGCAGGGCGGCCACCACCTCCTGCTTGTCGGCGGCATAGGTAACGCCGTACCACTTGTCGGGGGTGGTG
>CALATK010000080.1 GCA_937891805.1 uncultured Fibrobacter sp.
TGGAATTGGTGCTTACCGGCGACGAGCTTTTCGTCAATGCTGACGTAGGAAAAATCCAGCAGGTTTTGTACAACCTTTTGGACAATGCCATTAAATTCAGTCCCACGGATTCCATCATCAAAATAGAAACCAACGAAAAACACAACAAGGTTTTTATATCCGTAAAGGACCACGGCATCGGCATTCCCAAGGATGCCCAAAAACTAATTTGGGACCGTTTTTACAAGTCCGATTTATCCCGTGGTAAGGACAAAAAGGGCACAGGCTTAGGACTGGCCATCACCAAGGAAATCATTAACTCTCACGGAGAGCACATCAATGTGGTCAGCACTGAAGGGGTGGGAAGTGAATTTATTTTCTCCCTGCCTATCACCGACGACCCGGATGAATAAATGAAAAGGAATTTTAGACATGAATATTATTTTGCATCAGCCGGAAATTCCGGCAAATACAGGAAACATCGGTAGAACCTGCGTTGCCACAGGCACCAGCCTTCACTTAATTGAACCGCTGGGCTTTAGTCTCTCCGAAAAGAACCTAAAGCGCGCCGGTATGGACTACTGGGAGCATCTGGACGTACACCGCTATATGAATTTCGAAGAATTCAAGCAACTGCATCCGGGTGTCAAAATCTGGATGGCCACCACCAAGGCCAAGCATGTGTATACGGATGTTTCTTTCGGGCCGGATGACTTTATTATGTTTGGCAAAGAAAGCGCCGGTATTCCGGAGGAAATTCTGGTAGACTATGAGGAGACTTGTATCCGCATCCCCATGCTGCCGGAAATCCGCTCACTGAATTTATCCAACTCTGCGGCCATCGTTCTTTATGAGGCCCTTCGCCAGCAGAACTTTGCGCAGATGCAACTGGAAGGTGAGTTACACCGTTTGCACTGGAAGGACTCGTGATGAATTCTGACTTATAGGACAAAATGTGTTGATAAAAACCGCTGTAACCCTTGTAAATACTGGGGGTACAGCGGTTTAATCTTTTTTAAAACAACTTTGAGGGTGGACAAAACGTGTTGATAAAATCACTCGAAACCCTTGTAAATACTGGGCAAAATGGGGTTCAATCTTCCTTGAAATAGGAAACTATGGAGGAAGCAGAAATGAATCAAGTTAATTGTCCTGTTTGTGGTAAAAAATGTGTAAAATCCGGAAAAACAAAGGCGGGATCACAACGTTGGTTGTGTAAGTCTTGTAAAACGTCATTAACACATAAGATAGATAAAGATTCAAAAGAACTGCAATTGTTTCTGAACTGGCTATTTAGCAAAGATTCGCAGTCAGATATGCCCGGAGAAGGAAGAACATTCAGAAGAAAGACAGCTAGGTTTTGGGACATCTGGCCTCTACCTCCCAAAGTAGAAGAAACTAAAGATGTACTTTTTCTTGATGGTATATATCTTGGACGAAAGGTGTGTATATTAATCTGTTGTGATGACAAGCATGTACTCGGATGGTACTTATGCAGATATGAACACGCAGGGGCATGGATTGCTTTAATGAGACGTATTGCTGAACCAAGGATGGTTGTTTCAGATGGAGGAACGGGATTTGCAAAGGCACTTAAGAAGATATGGCCTAATGCGAAACATCAAAGGTGCGTGTTCCATGTTTTTTGCCAAGTAAAGCGTTATACGACATCCAGACCTAATACCCTGGCAGGTGTAGAACTTTATGGTTTGGCAAAGGATTTATTAAAACTGAAAACCAAGAAAGATGCAGAAATCTGGGTACAAAGATTTTTTGATTGGATAAAGAAGTATCAGAAGTTTCTGGAAGAGATGACAGTGGATGAACACGGGAATAAGCGTCCAACGCATGAGCGACTGTTAAAAGCAGAACGGTCACTTCTGAAGCTCGTTAGGGAAAATACGCTGTTTACATATCTTGAAGAAGAATGGAACAATGATTTTGATGCGCCTTCTACCAATAATCGTATTGAGGGCGGAATTAATTCAAGGCTGCGGGAAATGCTAAGAAATCATTGAGGGCTTTCCATAGAAAGACGAATAAAAGCGGTTTACTGGTGGTGCTATATGCACTCTCCAGAGCCGCTTTCATTGCCTGAAATATTAAAAACCATGCCTACTGATAAGAGCATTGCAGCAATATATCAGCGGATGAATGAGAAAAACCGATTAGAAAAAAGCCTATCAATTTGGGGTGATGCAATCGTATGGAGTGACTTTCATAAATATGACAAAACAATTAATAACTGGGATTAGCCATCAACACATTTTGTCCTATAACCCTGAATTCTTAAGCCCGCTCATACACAATCAAAAAATAAACCCTGACCATCATCTACCTACCCGGTATTTTGATCGTCAGGGTTTTGTTATTAATGTAAATAGTATTATTCTACTAGCATTATTCTATTTCACTAACAGCTTTATCAAACAATGCTTCTACCTCAGCTGAAGGAGCCTTGGAACACTTGGTAGCAATGATTGCTGCAATCAGGCTGGCAATGAAGCCGGGAATGATTTCGTAAATACCAAGGGAAGACAGGAATGCAAGCCATGCAATATCTACAATTGCACCTGTAAGAATACCGACTACGGCACCTTCAAAGGTAAAACGCTTCCAGAACAGGGACAACAAAATCGCCGGTCCGAAAGCCGCACCGAATACGCCCCATGCATTTTCTACAAGTCCCATAATGGTTCCGCTGTTGGGATTGGATGCAATGATCACGGCAATGACGGCAATGATGAGCACCACGAAACGACCGGCCCACAGCATTTCCTTATCGCTGGCCTTATCCTTGCGGATGATGGGCTTGTAGACATCGCTGGCAAAGGCACTGGCGCTGGCCAGAAGCTGAGAGTCCGCGG
>CALATK010000081.1 GCA_937891805.1 uncultured Fibrobacter sp.
GGTGAACACCAACAAGGTGAACCCCGACAAGGACACTCTCCTCCTCGACGGCATTCCCCGCACTGTCGCCCAGGTCAAGCTCATTGAATCCGTGGTTGACGTGAAGCACATCTTTGTGCTGGACATCAAGGACGAAAAGACCATCGTGGCCCGCCTCCTGAACCGCGCAAAAATCGAAGGCCGCAAGGACGACGCCGACGAAGCCGTCATCAAGAATCGCCTCAAGGTGTACAAGGAATCCACCGCCAAGGTGCTGGGCAAGTACAGCAAGTCCATCATCAGCCGCATCAACGGTGACAACACCCCCGACGAAGTGTTCTGCGACACCCTCGCCGCCTACGTGAAGTTCTGCAAGAGCGCTTGCAAGGCCTGCAAGAAGGCTACAAAGACCGCAAAGAAGGCCAAGAAGAAGTAATCCAAGGGTGGGGGAGGAATCCCCCTCGCTCCTGCGACTTGTCATCCCCGCGCAGGCGGGGATCTCCTAGCCGCATCCGCTACCCCCTCTCCTAGGGCTCTGCCCTAAAACCCGAATCTCGGGAACCTGCGTCATCCTGAGCCCTGCAAGGGCGAAGGATCCAGGTCCGATAGGATTTAAAATTTTTTAACCGCATAAGGAAGTGTAACACATGTGGGACCAAAAGTATATCAAGGAACTGGAAAACCGTAACGCTGTCCGCGACGCTGCCGGCGGCGAAGCCCGTGTGGCCCGTCAGCACGAACAGGGCAAGATGACCGCCCGCGAGCGCGTCGAATACCTGTTCGACAAGGGCACCTTCGTAGAGATCGGTGCTTTCCAGCAGTCCGAAGCCGCCTACCTGCCCGAAAAGAAACGCCTTCCGGGAGACGGCGTGGTGACCGGCTACGGCAAGATCAACGGCCGTCTGGTCTATGCCAGTTCCCAGGATTTCACCGTGAACGGCGGAACCCTCGGTGCAGTTCATGCCCAGAAGATTTGCCACGCCATGGACCTGGCGGTCAAGTCCCGCGCTCCTTTTATTTGCATCAATGACGGCGGTGGAGCCCGTATCGAAGAAGGCGTCCACGCTCTCGACGGCTATGCCGAAATTTTCAAGCGCAATACACACGCCTCTGGCCTCATTCCCCAGATTTCCGTGGGGCTCGGCCCCTGCGCAGGCGGTGCCTGCTATTCTCCGGCCATTACCGACTTCATCTTCATGGTAGAAAACACCGCCCAGATGTTCATCACGGGCCCCGGTGTGGTAAAGGCCGTTACCGGCGAACAGATTTCCGCCATGGACCTTGGCGGTGCCCAGGTCCACAAGGCCACCTCCGGCGTGGTGCATTTCGCCTACAGCGACGACAAGTCCTGCCTGGACGGTGTCCGCAAGCTCCTGGGATATTTGCCCCAGAGTGCTTTCGAGCGTAGCCCGGTCACCAAGTTCAACTACAAGGACCATTCCTCCCAGATTCAGGACATGGTTCCCGAAAATTCCAAGAGAGTCTTCGATGTCCGCGGGCCCATTTCGGTCCTGGTGGACGAAGACAGTTTCTTCGAAGTCCAGCCCGATTTCGCGAAGAACGTGGTGGTGGGCTTTGCCCGCATCGAGGGTAAGGCCGTGGGTATCGTGGCCAGCCAGCCCCAGTACCTGGCAGGCACTTTGGATATCGACGCCAGCGACAAGGCCGCCCGCTTTATCCGCTTCTGCGACTGCTTCAACATCCCGCTCCTCACCATGGCCGACGTTCCGGGTTACATGCCCGGCAAAAAGCAGGAATACAACGGCATCATCCGTCACGGTGCCAA
>CALATK010000082.1 GCA_937891805.1 uncultured Fibrobacter sp.
GGTGTCCATTGCCCGCGCCCTTGCCATGAACCCGAAGATTCTTTTCTTTGACGAGCCCACCTCTGCGCTGGACCCGGAACTGACCGGCGAAGTGCTCAAGATTATCAAGAAACTTGCCGAAGACAAGATGACCATGGTCATCGTGACTCACGAGATGGCTTTTGCCCGCGACGTGGCCGACAAGGTTGTCTTTATGGACGGCGGCGTCATCGTGGAACAGGGAACTCCCGACCACGTGTTCCGCAAATCGGGCAACGAGCGCCTCGCGCAGTTCCTGAGCAGGTTCACAAATACTTGATTTTTGATTCCGAGGCTGTTGCCGCCGGCTTTTATACCACTACTTTTTTTATTTTAAGAAAAAAGTGAGGTTGTTGTGAACAGAATCCTGAAATTTCTGTTTTCCCTTGCCGTAGTCCTGTTCCTTGTGGCCTGCAGCAATGCTTCCAGTTCCGCAGACGACGAGACCCCGGTTATGTCCAGTTCTTCTAGTGACGAAGACCAGGTGCTGCTCAGCACCACCGTCAAGAAAGACGGTATTGACATGCTGAGTTTTGGCAGCCTGAATCTGGACGTGGCGGCGGATTCGTTCCTTGCGGTATTTGAACTGGGGGACATTGTGGCGGTGATGGTGGTCGGTTACGACACTCTGGAAGTTCCCGTTGTGCCGGACTATGATGCCGTTTCTCCCGGGGAACTGTTGCTGCGTGTGGTGTCGGGTAAGCCCCACGTGACTCTGGGCATCAACTTTGGGCAGCTTGCCGTTGCCCTTGGCATAGCAGAAAATGCCCCCGCAGGTTCGGAATACCCCTACCGACTGAAAGACGTCAAGTTGCCCATCGAGGTGAATGTTGCCCTGAAGGACAAGGGCGGCTTCAAGGAAAACCTTGAAATGCTGGAATTCCAGAACTACGGGCTGGTCATGGATAACTATCCGGACCTGTCCGTGGCGGATTTTGCCAACTTCAGGGAAATTGCCACCACGGGAATGGGGAAGGGCGTGCTCTACCGTTCTTCTAGCCCTATCGACCCGGTGGATGGCCGCAATACATACGCTGATTCTTTGGCCAAGGCGGCCAAGGTGGCCACCTTCATCAACTTGACGGACACGGACAAGGGAGCAAAGGCCTATGAGGGCTTTGACAAGTCCTACTACGCTACACAAAAAGTGGTTTACCTGTCTCTGCCGGCGTCGTTCACCACCAACCTCTTTAAGGAAGGTCTGGTAAAGGGCCTGCGGTTCATGTTGGAAAACGATTCCCCTTATCTGGTGCACTGCCAGATGGGCAAGGACCGTGCGGGCTTTGTGAGCGCCGTGCTGGAAGCCTTGATGGGAGCTTCTGCCGAAGAAGTGGAGAAGGACTACGTGAAGACCTACGACAACTACTATAACGTGGTGCACGGCAAGCAGCAGCGCCTTACGGAGTCGCAGCTGGATTGGTTCCGGGCCCTGATTGTCCGCAATATGAAAATGGCCTACTCCGATGCGGGCGTGGATATTGATGACTTCGAAAATGTTGACTTGGCCAAGGCCACGGAACAGTACCTGGAAAAACTGGGACTGTCCCAAAAAGAAATAGCGGACCTGAAGGCCCGCCTGAAATAGCTTCTTCTTGAAAATGCCGCGTTTTAAGGAAGGCGGATGCCGTCGTCCTGGATCAGGATTTTTCCTTCGCGGTAGAGGGTCCCGAGAATTTTCTTGAAGGTCTTTTTGGACATGCCGAATTCCTTCTGGATGGTTTCCGGGTCGGTGTGGTCGCCGTAGGGCAGGAACCCGCCCGCTTCGGAGAGCTTCCGGAGCACTGCGTTCGGGCTGTCGCTTTTCATGAGCCCCTTGTAGCCTACGGGCGAAAGATTCAGGGTAATCTTACCGTCGCTGGTGAACCGCTGGATGTAGCCCGGCATGGTGTCGCCGATGTAGATGCGTTTGGTGCCGGGCGTGACCATGAGGCGCCCCGTGTAGCGGTAGTTCACCAGAAAGTCTACGTAGTCCGGCGTGACTTCGTAGGCGGCCAGTTCCACTCGCTCTCCCACATGGAGTTCAGAGGTGTCGGTATCGATAAAACTCTTGATTTTTTCGGTAGCCACCAGGCGGTTGCTCTTGTCGTCCAGCAAGATGTAAACCACACAGCGGTCGCCCCGCTGGAGTTCTCCCAGCTGTTGCTTGTAGGGCAAGAACAGGTCCTTGTTCAGCCCCCAGTCCAGGAACGCTCCTACGCGGTTTACATCCTTGACTTCCAGCACGGCGAATTCTCCGGCCTGGGCATAAGGCTTCTGGAGCGTAGCGATAGGGCGGTCTTCGCTGTCCATATAGACGAACACGTCCAGGATTTCGCCTTCTTCCAGGGAAAATTCGTCCCGGTTTCCGGGGAGCAGCACCCTGCCGCCGGTTTCCAG
>CALATK010000083.1 GCA_937891805.1 uncultured Fibrobacter sp.
CACAAAAGCGAAGCCCCGCACAAGACGGGGCAATAAATTACTTGGATGCTTTTTTGCGAATTTCGGAATCAAGATTGCGTTTACGCGCATCGGCATCACGGTAGCGCTGGTGTTTATCGGCATTCCGTTCGTAGTTCGCGCGGTGCAACCGGTGCTTGAAAAACTGGACCCCGCCTACGAAGAGGCCGCGGGAGTGCTGGGCGCAAGCCGCACGCGGATTTTCTGGAAGGTCATTTTGCCGGAGCTGATTCCCGCCATCTTCACGGGTTTCGGGCTCGCTTTCGGGCGCTGCCTAGGCGAATACGGTAGCGTCGTGTTTATCGCTGGCAACATGCCCTTCGAAACCGAAATTGCACCGCTCATTATCATGTCGGAACTTCAGGAATACGACTATTCCAGCGCGACGACGATTGCCCTCGTGATGCTGGTGGCGTCGTTCATCACACTGTTCCTGGTGAACGTGGTGCAGAACAGGAACGCCAAGATTCTCAAGGGAGGTAGCTAATGAGTGCTGTTACGCAGAACGGGCTACATCGCGATACGAAAGGTTCCAAGCTGGTCAGGTATTCGCTGATCGGCATTAGCCTACTTTTCGTCTTCTTGATGCTTATCCTCCCGCTGATTACGGTGATTACCGAGGCCTTTAAGCAGGGCTTTGCGGTGTACAGCAAGGCGGTTGCCGACGATTACACCATCAAGGCGATTCTCTTGACGCTGGAGGCGTCGTTCTTTGCGGTCGCCATCAACACGGTCTTTGGCTTGTGTGCCGCATGGAGCCTCACGAAGTTCAAGTTCAAGGGGAAAAAGATTCTCGCGACGCTCATCGACTTGCCGGTGACGGTTTCGCCGATTATCGCGGGTCTCATTTTCTTGCTCACGTTCGGCCGCCAGAGCCCGATTTTCCCGCTGTTGCAGGATGCCGACATCAAGATTGTCTTTGCAGTGCCGGGAATCGTGCTCGCGACAATTTTCGTGACGTTCCCGTTCATTTCCCGCGAACTGATTCCGGTGCTGGAATCGCAGGGAACCGACGAGGAGGAGGCTGCGGCACTGATGGGAGCGAAGGGTTTCACGATTTTTAGGCGCATTACCTTCCCGCATATCAAGTGGGCGTTCCTTTACGGCGTGGTGCTTTGTGCGGCGCGTGCCATGGGCGAATTCGGTGCTGTGTCTGTCATTTCGGGCCACTTGCGCGGAAAGACGAACACGCTCCCGCTCCATGTGGAAATCCTTTTTAACGAGTTCCAGTACGTGCCTGCGTTTGCGGTGGCGTCGATACTGGTGATGCTTGCCATTCTCATTCTGGTTGCTCGAAGCGTCATTGAACATAAGGGAAGAAAGAAATAGCCTTGAAAGGAGATTTTATGTACGTCGAACTCAAACATATCAACAAGCATTTCGGAAATTTCAAGGCCTCGGACGATGTGACTGTCGGCATCGAGAAGGGGAAACTCATTGGCCTTCTGGGCCCGAGCGGTTCGGGCAAGACGACGATTCTCCGCATGATTGCAGGGCTCGAGAACCCGGACAGCGGCGAAATCATCATCAACGGGAAGGTCATCAACAATGTGCCCGCAAGCAAGCGCGGCATCGGGTTCGTATTCCAGAGTTACGCCCTGTTCCGTTACATGACGGTCTTTGATAACGTGGCTTTTGGCCTCAAGATTGCGAAGAAACCGGCCAACGAAATCAAGGAACGTGTCCACGAACTCTTGGAACTGGTGGGCCTTTCCGGGCTCGAAAAACGTTACCCCAGCGAACTTTCGGGCGGGCAGCGCCAGCGTGTAGCCTTTGCGCGGGCGCTCGCTCCCAACCCGCAGCTTTTGCTCCTTGATGAACCTTTTGCGGCTATCGATGCGAAGGTGCGCCAGGAACTGCGCAGTTGGCTCAAGGGCATGATACAGAAGCTCGGCGTCACGAGCATTTTCGTGACCCACGACCAGGACGAGGCCATCGAAGTGGCCGACGAAATCATCATCACGAACAGGGGCCGCATCGAGCAGGTGGGCACTCCCTACGAGGTTTACAGCAGCCCGAAAACCGCCTTTACGGCATCGTTCTTCGGCCAGCCCAGCATTTTCAAGGACTACAGCCATTTCCGCCGTTTCGACATCCTTGAAAATGCGGAGAATGCGATTGTGCGCCCAGAATTCGTGAAGGTCACCAAGAAAAACGAAGTGCAGAAATACAAGAGTTCCGCTGAAGAAGGCGTTGTGGAAGAAGTGGATTTCCGCGGCTACGGTATTGAACTGCGCGTCCGCGTGAACGGGGTCTTGCTTACGGCCCGCCGGTCTTTCGACCAGCCGAGAATCGATGTAGGCGAAGCCGTGGACGTGTTTATCTACCGCATGTTCGTGACCCAGGGCGACACCGCGACCCTGCTCGAAAACAAGTCCCTACGCGATCCTGTGGTGGTGATTTAACGAACGGATGCGGTTTCGCTATAGAAAAAAATGATAATTCCGCATAAAAAATAAGTATTGGACGGGGGTGAAATCCCGTTCTATATTTGGCTGCGGACGGAAATTGTACGGAGACATTCTGAATGGATTTCAATACTGCTTTATTGCACCAGAATTTCGGTAGCGACCGATGTAGCGGTTCTACGCTTGCGCCCATTTACCAGGTGAGCGCCTTTTCGCAGGATTCCGCCGAAAAACTCGAAGCCGTATTCAACAACAAGGCTCCGGGATTTGCATATACGCGCATCGCGAACCCCACGAACGATTCCTTTGAACGCCGAATTGCATCACTCGAGAAGGGTATCGGCGCGGTGGCCTGCTCTTCGGGCATGGCGGCAGTGACTATCTCGCTTTTGAACATTTTGCACGCGGGCGACGAAGTGATTGCGAGTGCCGGGCTCTTTGGCGGCACTATCGACCTGTTCCACGACCTGGAAGCGTTCGGCATCACGACGCGGTTCGTTACCGAAGTGACTGCTGAAAGTGTCCGCGAACAGCTGAACGAAAAGACAAAGGCGGTGTTTACCGAGCTTATCGGGAACCCGAAACTGAACGTTGTTGACTTGAAGGCCGTAGCGGATGCTGCCCACGAGGGCGGTGTCCCGTTCATTGTCGATAGCACGACGGCGACCCCGTACCTTGTGCATCCCTTCGATTTCGGTGCCGACATCGTTGTGCATTCGTCTTCGAAGTACATTAACGGCAGCGGTTCTGCGATTAGCGGCCTCATTGTCGATAGCGGGAACTTCCCTTGGGATTACGCCCGCTACAAGGGCCTGGAAGAATACAGGCGTTTTGGCAAGTTCGCCTACATCGCGAAACTGCGCAACGGAATCTGGCGTAACGTGGGTTGCTGCGTTGCCCCGGCGACCTCTTTCCTGAATTCGCTCGGGCTTGAAACACTCGGACTCCGCATGGATCGCCTGTGCAGCAATGCGCTGCAACTCTCGGAATTTTTGCAGGGTTTTGATGGCGTTTCTGTCAACTATCCGGCCCTGAAAAGCAGCCCCTATTACGACCTGGTGCAGAAGCAACTTGGCGGCAGGGGTGGCGCAATCCTCACGATTGACGCGGGCACCAAGGAAAGGGCGTTCAAGCTGATTAACGGACTCAAGTATGCGACCATCGCCACCAATATCGGCGATATCCGCACGCTGGTGATTCACCCGGAAAGCACCATCTTTACGCACAGTTCCAAGGAACAGAAGGAACATGCGGGAATTTTCGAAGGGACGATTCGCGTGAGCATCGGGATTGAGGACATCGAGGATTTGAAAGAAGATTTCGAACAGGCGATTAAGAATATTTAAACGGAGATGCCCGCCTTCGCGGGCATGAAAAAAACGGAGACACAAAAATATGGCAACGGATTATGCAACTCTTAAAAAGGGCGGTTGGATGCGCCAGAAGCAGAAGAACAACTTCTCGCTTCGCGTGCGCGTCGTGGGCGGAAACCTGACCGCTACCCAGCTCGCTAAAATCGCGGAAGTCGCCGAAAAATACGGTGAAGGTTACGCTCATTTGACCTCCAGGCAGAGCGTCGAAATCCCGTTCATCAAGCTGGAAAACGTAGAAGACGTGAAGGCTGCCCTGGCCGAAGGCGGCGTGGAACCGGGCGTTTGCGGACCGCGCGTGCGCACCATCACGGCGTGCCAGGGCGAAGCGGTTTGCCCGAGCGGCTGCATCGACACCTACGCGCTTGCAAAGGAACTCGACGACCGCTATTTTGCCCGCGAACTCCCGCACAAGTTCAAGTTCGGCGTGACCGGTTGCCAGAACAACTGCCTCAAGGCCGAAGAAAACGACGTGGGCATCAAGGGTGCCATCAAGGTCAAGTGGCTTGAAGACAAGTGCATCGGTTGCGGGCTTTGCGCAAAGACTTGCCGCAAGGGAGCCATCAAGGTCGAAAACAAGAAGGTCATCTTCGACGAATCGCAGTGCAATTTCTGCGGTCGCTGCTACAAGTCTTGCCCGACGGACGCCTGGGAAGATACCCACGGCTATATCGTGTCCTTCGGCGGTCTTTTCGGCAACAACATCAACAAGGGCGAAACGATTATCCCCTTCATCGAAGACAAGCAAAAACTGCTGGACATCTGCGATGCGGCCATCACGTTCTTTGCCGAGAACGCGAAACCCGGCGAACGCTTCAAGTACACTATCGACCGCATCGGTCGCGATGTCTTTGCGAAGAAAATTACGGAGGTTTACAATGGCTGAAGAATTCAAAATTGACGATACCATCGACATTACCGATGTCGTGTGCCCGACTACTTTCGTGAAGGCGAAGGTCGCCCTCGAGGAACTGGAAGAAGGTCAAATCCTTTCTATCCGCCTGAACGACGGCGAACCGGTGCAGAACGTGCCGCGCAGCATCAAGGAAGAGGGACACGAAATCTTGAAACTCGACGACAACCAGGACGGCACCTTCACGCTCATTGTGAAGAAGGTCGGAGATTAAATTGCGGGGCGCGCCCCCAAGGAGTATAAAATGATTATTACTGTTGCAGGAAACCAGAAAGAATACAAGGACGGCCTCACCGTCGCAGAACTGATTGAAGCCGAGAAGATTGACAACCCGCTTTACGTGACGGTTTCGGTAAACGAGGAATTTGTCGAGGGCGGGGCCTTTGACAAGGCCGTGCTCAAGGACGGCGACAGCGTCGAGTTCCTCTACTTCATGGGAGGCGGCTGCTAATGGCATTTACTAACGAACAGCTGGAGCGCTCCTCCCGCCACATTATTCTCAAGGAAGTCGGCGCGAAGGGCCAGAAGAAGCTCCTGAACGCGAAGGTGCTGGTAATCGGTGCGGGTGGTCTCGGAGCCCCTGTAGCCATGTACCTTGCCGCCGCGGGCGTGGGCACCATCGGTATTGCCGATGCCGACGTAGTGGACCTTTCCAATCTGCAGCGCCAGATTATCCACGCTACGGCCGATGTGGGCAAGCCCAAGGTGCAGTCCGCGAAAGAGACGATGGAAGCGATGAACCCCGATGTGAAGGTCATTACCTACCACACCTTCGTCACCAGCGACAACATCCTCGACCTCATCAAGGATTACGATTTTATTATCGACGGCACGGACAATTTCCCGGCAAAGTTCCTCATCAACGATGCTTGCGTGATGGCGAAGAAACCTTTCTCCCATGCGGGAATCATCCGCTTCCAGGGACAGCTCATGACGTATGTTCCGGGCCAGGGGCCTTGCTACCGCTGCGTATTCAAGGAACCCCCTCCGAAAGATGCCGTGCCGACCTGCAAGCAGGCGGGCGTGATTGGCGCCATGGGCGGCGTTATCGGAAGCCTTCAGGCGATGGAAGCGGTCAAGTACATTCTCGGCGTGGGCAACCTGCTTACGGGCTACCTGCTCACCTACAATGCGCTCACCATGGAATTCCGCAAGGTGAAACTCCCGACGCATACCGAAGACTGCGCTGTTTGCGGCACGCACCCGACCATCACCCAGCTCATCGACTACGAACAGGCGGTTTGCGATTTGAAGCACTAGAAAGTGGTTAGTATGCAGTGGTTAGTAAACAGTGGTTAGGCCGTCAGGCCGTAAACAGGAACGCTGATATCAAGATGTCCTTTTTTGCATATCCTAGCCACCAACCACTAATCACTAACCACTTGCTGCGACTTTATGCCTAGAGGTTTTCAATGATTTCCATTTCAAAAGATAACTACGAAAAAATCCTCGCGCATGCCGAAAAGAACCTCCCCGAAGAGGCCTGCGGGCTGATTGCGGGGCGCATCGAAGGTAGCGACAAGCATATCGAGAAGGTCTACCTGCTCACGAATATCGACCATTCCAACGAGCATTTTTCGCTGGACCCCAAGGAACAGCTTGCCGCCATCAAGGACATGCGTGCAAACGGCCTTTCGCCGCTGGGTAACTGGCATTCTCATCCGGAATCCCCTTCGCGCCCGTCGGAAGAAGACAAGCGTCTTGCCTACGATTCCAGGGCGAGCTACTTGATTCTTTCGCTCATGGACCGTGAGCATCCGGTGCTGAACTCTTTCCACATTGAAGGTGATATTGCCACGAACGAAGGTCTCGTAATCGGCTAAAGAGCTCCGTACAATGGTGCCCCTGGGGTTTTACCGAAATCCTGCCCCGGGGGCACTTCTTTTCGTTTTTTATGGAAATCAATCTGAACAAAATCTCGTCTTGTCAAATGGAGGAGGCCGCAAAAGCCGCCTATCCAGGTGAATGTTGCGGTATTTTGCTCGGAAAAACCGCCAAAAATAGCGGGAAAGGCGAAATTGAGATTCTAGAAACCCGCGAAGCCCCCAACCTGGTTCAGGGAGAGCAGAAATCCACCCGCTTCGAGGCGGACCCGCTGTTTCTTTACCAGGTGGAACGGGAAATCGAAGGAAGCGGGCTTGAAATCGTCGGATTCTACCACTCCCATCCCGATTGCGAGGCCATCCCGTCCAGGGAAGATGCCGAAAAAATGGTCAGAATTGGAGATAAAATGACCTTCAATTCACTCTTTGAAGAATATCCAAACAACTTAATCATGGGTAAAGCTTTAGACAACCGTGTAGGCTGCTATGTGATGATGGAAGTTTTAAAAAGAGTAGATACCAGAGCTACCGTTTATGGTGTAGGAACCGTTCAAGAGGAAGTAGGTTTAAAAGGAGCTAAAACTTCTGCTTTTAAATTAAATCCTGATTTGGCTATTGCACTTGATGTAACTTTATCAGGAGATCACCCAGGAATCAAGCCTGAAGAGGCACCTGTTGTAATGGGTAAAGGTCCTGCTATTATCCTTGCAGATGCAAGCGGAAGAGGTATTTTAACCCAGCAGTCTGTAAAAGATATGTTAATTAAAGCTGGAGATGAAAACGAAATTCCATATCAATTGGAAGTAAGTGATGGTGGAACAACTGACGGAACTGCAATTCACTTAACCCGTGAAGGAATTCCAACCGGTGTTTTATCTGTACCAACCCGTTACATACACACTCCAGTAAGTGTATGCAGTATGGATGATATTGAATATACCATTCAATTAATTACTGAAGCTATAAATAACTTATAAATTATATTATTGTATACTTTTTAAAAGTTAACAATAATTGACTATTTAAATAACTTATAGCTCTTTTTTTTACTTTTTTTTAATTTTGGTAGTATATTGTTTAAATACTAACAAAATTGTTCAGGTATTCAAGAATATTTCCGCCTTCATGTGAGTTTAAATCATCTAATTCTGCTAATTGCTTAAGTTTTTTCTTGAATTCCTGTTTATTTTGCTTAAGTTTATTTATTTGTTTTGATTGTTTTTTTAGTTCTTTTGATTGTTTTTCAATTGTTTCATCTTTTTTGTCTAGTTCTTCACCATATTCGTCGTAAACTAGTTTTTGTATTTCGCTTTCAAAGTGTCTCATATTAATCATTCCTATCAATCTGCTTTGTTTTTCATTACTTTTAAAGTGTTTCAATACCATTCCAGTTAAAATAGCTCCAATGTCTAATTTTAAAAGCTCATCTTCAATTTTTGCATCATTGAATTTCTTAATCAGTGTTTCAGTAACTTCCGGTGCATATTTTTTGGAAATGAATTTCGGTACAAAAGCCATGTCCAATGCTTCTCTTTCAGTTAATTCTATATTATGTCTGATTTTGTTTATAATATTTTCATATTTTTCCCATAGTTCATCTTGGAGAAAGTAGAAATAATGAATCTTGATGTAGCACACGGTTCAACAAGTAACTTTAATAATGATGATGATTTATTACTTGTTGTAGAGGGTACAGCATTTGATTCAGGATATATAACAGGCGATCACACAACATTAAGTCTAGATACTAATAAATTAGATTTAGCAGAAGCTGTTGGATTATTAATAGCTTCTCCATATGTCCAGCCATTAATTGTTGGATTAACAACACTGTTAGGTGCTTTATTGATCTTAACAGTTGCTGTTTCATGTCCAGCTGCTATTTCAATTGTG
>CALATK010000084.1 GCA_937891805.1 uncultured Fibrobacter sp.
ATAAGGTGTGCAGTGCCCATGGCACGGCCGCCTATACCCGCCCCAAGCTGATCGGCGGCGAGCGTGCCCGCTATACCGAGGAGGATTGACCCATGACCCAACAGGAACACAAGCAGCGGATGGAGGAGGCGATCGCCGCCATTCGGCTGAAGATGGCCGATGCCGCCCGCGCGGCAGGCCGCCGGCCCGAAGAGGTGCAGCTGTGTGCCGCCTGCAAGACCCAAACGGTGGAAACGGTGCGGCTGAGCGCCGAACTGCCCATTGACATTTTTGGCGAAAACCACGTGCAGGAGCTGGTGGAAAAGGCGGATGCCGAGGCCTACGGGAGCTTTTATAGCGGCCACGCTTCGGCGGCCTTTACGGTGGCGGTGTTTACCGGGGAGTGGTTCAGCGAAATGTACCCTCAGTCGCCCTTCAGGGGCGTGGTGTGGGCAGGGGCGCTTTCGGCGGCGGCCCTGGAAGGGGTTTTGCGGATAGCGGCAGGCAAGCACTACCCCACGGACGTGGTGGTGGGGGCCCTGGTGGGTACGGGCGTGAGTCTTGCGGTAATCGAAATCCATAAAAAGCGGGACGAAAGGTTCTCCCTTTGGGTGTACCCTGGGGCGGCAGGCCTTACAATCCGCATATAACATTTTATTGTAAGTTTCGTTTTTTAATTTGGGATATATATTTGTAGGTGGAATTGAGGTTGTTTATGATGAGAATTTGGGTTCGCCTGTCCGTTTTAGTGGTTTTTTCTGTTGCTTTTGCCTGTGCCACTTCGGTCAAGGACAGCCGCGACGGACGCACCTACAAGATGATGCCCTCCGGAAAGCTAAACTGGTTTACGAGCAATGTTTCTTTAGACGGCAAGCCCGATTTTAAGGACCGGGCGAAGGTCAGTTTCTACAAGAAGGAATCCTGGTCCGGGCTTTGCCCCGCAGGGACTCATCTCCCGGATTTGAAGGAATGGAACGACCTTGCCGAAGACAAGTTCATGGGGCCCCGTAAAAAACAGAATGCCAAGGCTTTTGCTGGGAACACCCGTGGTTATTACGACATGTCCAAGAAGAACCCGAAGGTCCAGGGGAAAGATGCGGCCTACTTCGCCATAGCGGGGGATGCCGGAAAGTCGGGCATACAGGCGCTGATGCTGGACCTGAAACGCGGGAGTTTCCAGAAGGTGAACCTGCCCAAGGAATCCGTGGTGGCCGTGCGTTGTGTAACAGAACGGGACCTGCTTGCCGAAAAGAACATCTCCAAAGATGACATGCTCATGACGGATACTCGCGACGAAAGACAGTACAAGGTGAAAATCGTGGGCGACAAGATCTGGATGGTGCAGAATATCCGCTACGGGCTGACGGACGCCAAGACCCAGTGCCTGCTAGAAGATATGGATCTGTGCAAGAAATACGGACGGTTCTATACCCACAGCGAAGCCAAGAAGGCCTGCCCCAAGGGCTGGCATTTGCCCGACGACGGCGAGTGGCGGGATTTCCAGAAGGAACGCTCCCAGTGGGACTGGAACAGTATGGGTGTGGGCGGCTGCAAGGATTGGGACCAGTATTGCGACGGGACCAATACCGGCCACTACTGGTCTGCAACCTCTATTAAGCGCAATACGGGCCGTTCCTGGGAATTTAGACGCGAGGCCCGGAGCATCAACCGCACCGACGAGAGTGTCCGCAAGGGACTGTACGTGCGCTGCGTTGCGGACATGCGGTAGGTTGTAGCGTAGAAACGAAAAAGCCGTGCCAACAGGGGCGCGGCTTTTGATGTTTTTGGCGCGAACGGTTACCTGTACTGTGCGCTCCAGCGGCGCTTGAAGCGGGGCTCGTCCAGGACTTTTGCCCAGATGAATCCCTTGCGCACATCGGCGATGTTCCTTGTGGATACGGCGGGCTTGCGGAGCATTTGGGCGGTTTCGCTGTCGCCTGTGGAGTCCGCATAACCTTCGCCTGTAAACGCAGCGGCAGATTCCCGGGCGGACTTGGCCCGTTCTTCCAGGGCGTTCAGTTTCTGCTGGCGTTCAAGTTCCTGACGACGGGCTTCTTCGTGCGCGGCATCGATTTCGTTCTTTCGGGAATCTTCTTGTTCCTGGGCGGTGCGTTGTTCTCGGTTGAGCAAGTTGTCCAGTTCTTCGATGTCATGCACCAGAACGTCGCAATCTCCTTCGCCCATGTCGTGACCCACGATGTGGTGGGCCTGCAGGTCCATCAGCATTTCGGCGGCGGTGTTTTCGTCAACGTCAAAGGAATCCATTAAAAATTCCAGGTTGACAAAATCAACATCGATGACAACTTCTGCGATGTCGCGAAGGGTCAGTTGCTCAGAATGTTTGCGTTGCACCGGGGGAGTGGGCGGCTCGATATTGCCTTGAGTCGCCTGCCTCTGGGCGTCTTCGAACTGCCGGATCAAATCCTGCAGGGAACGCGGGGGACGCTGCTCCTGCGTTTCGTCTTGCGGTTCGTATTCGCTGCCGTCATCTTCCGGCTGGTACTGGGTCGGCTGCTGTTGCCGCTTGTTTCTGCTGGCTGCAACCTTCTTGATGACGACATCCAGAACCCAGATGCCTATGAGGATGAGTAGTCCTTCCATAATAGTTATCAGTTGTCAGTTATGAGTGCTGAGTTTTTTGTTAAAAGAAAGCATCATTTTTCTGATTTCGGTGATGTTCTTGCTTAGTGATTTCCAAGTTTCCTCGGTTATATATTTTAAATCTTTGGCCAAAATGAGCTGGTATTCTACTTCAGATGATGAGCCTATTGCCATTTGGATGAAATGTGCAAAATCTTTATTTGTTCGCCTTCCACAACCTTCTGCAATGTTTGTCGGAATGGACGATGCCGCTCGTCTTATTTGCGTGGTCAGGGTGAACAACACGCTTTTAGGAAAGTCATTTTCGGTGATTTTGTAAATGGACAAAACCAGCGAGTGACTTTTTTTCCAAATTTCAAGAGATTGAAAATCCTGCACAATTACCTCACAACTCACAACTCACAACTCATAACTCACAACTCATAACTACTTGGCGGCTTCGCCGCCAGCTCCGATTTCCTTCCTCATCTGGGTGTCGGCTTCGATGTTCTTCAGGTTGTAGTAGTCCATCACGCCGAGCTTGCCATCGCGAAGAGCAGTTGCCATGGCCATGGGGATCTGGGCTTCGGCCTCCACCAGTTTCGCCTTCATTTCCATAACCTTCGCCTTCATTTCCTGTTCGGCGGCGTATGCCATGGCACGGCGTTCTTCTGCCTTGGCCTGTGCAATCTTCTTGTCTGCCTCGGCACGGTCGGTTTCAAGGATGGCGCCGATGTTCTGGCCCACATCTACGTCGGCGATGTCGATGGAGAGAATTTCGAAAGCGGTTCCGGCGTCGAGACCGGAGGCAAGCACCTTCTTGGAAATCATGTTCGGATTTTCCAGCACTTCCTTGTGGCTTATTGCAGAACCGATGGAAGACACGATGCCTTCGCCAACGCGGGCGATAACCGTCTCTTCGCCGGCACCACCGACGAGTTTCTGGATGCTGGCGCGCACGGTAATACGGGTAATGGCATGCAGCTGGATACCGTCGAGAGCCACTGCAGAGACTTTCGGGGTGGTAATCACCTTCGGGTTCACGGACATCTGCACGGCTTCCAGCACGTTACGGCCGGCCAGGTCGATGGCGGCGGCTTCCTTGAAGTCCAGCTTGATGTTGGCCTTGTTGGCGGCAATGAGGGCCTGAATCACGCGGAGCACGTTACCGCGGCTAAGGTAGTGGGCTTCCAGCAGGTTCGTATCGA
>CALATK010000085.1 GCA_937891805.1 uncultured Fibrobacter sp.
CCCGACAACGGTGCGTCCAACCCTGAGGCCGATTCCGAAATCCAGAGTGTAGAGAGCCTCGCCCGCGACCTGATGGAACAGCTCCCGGAGCGCGAAGCGAAGGTCATTACCGGCATTTTCGGTATCAACCAGGAAGCTCCCCAGACGTTACGCGAAGTGGGCGAATCCATGAACATTTCCCACGAGCGCGTCCGTCAGCTGCGTGACCAGGCGCTCCGCCGTATCCGCAAGTACAACAGCAAGGAATTCCTGCAAGAAAAGAAAGACGCTTTCTTGGCAGCGATTAATAAGTAAATCGCTGCCATACGACGCAAGGGGCTTTGCCCCCTGGACCCCTTTCCCAGAGTCAGGTCACGATTAACATTTTATACAAAAATGCCGGGCAGACACCCGGCATTTTTCATTTGAAGATTACGCCCTATTTTTTCTTCTTGCGGCGGACGCCCCACTTGTCCTTGATTTCTTCTTCAATCTTTCTCTTGGCATAGCGAACTACCATCTTGAACTGAACCGTATAGACGCCTGTTCCCACGAAGCGCCCGTTATGGTCCTTGAAGTTCCAGTTCACGAACACCTTCTGGTCGGAATTCAAGCAGTTTCCGCCAAACTTCGGACTGTTACAAGGCACCGTGATGACAGTATCGTTCACATATTGTCCCAGATGGTCGAAGTAGTTCACCACGAAGGAGATGAACACCTTTTCCGGGTCCAGGGAATCCAACACAGAAGGATCCACAGAACCATCAGCAGCTATCTGTGCACGGTCAAGCAACTGCGGCACGAACCGTTCACCTAGCTGAACCAGGTGGCCCAAGGCCCCTTCCTTTTCCAAGTCTTCCTTGGTGGTGGAGCTAGGCACATAGCGCAGGTTCACGGAACTCATGGTATGCAGGATTTCGTCCTTGTCGTCGAAGGTTCCCATCTTGGTAGATTCCACCAAGTGGTTCAAGAGGCCTCCGATAATCACCGGCGACGGGTCGTCTCCGGCGATGTTGCCGAAGTTGTCCTGAATTGCACCCTTGCTACCGCGGACCACCATCAGGGAGTCACCCGGCATCACAGTCACCTGGCCTGCATCCAGAATCAATGTTGCAATCATGCCATCTTCGGACCAAGAAATCGACGAGGGAATCAGATCCAGAGTATCCTTACCGTGAATGTAACGGAAATAATCCCTGCCATCTACTTTTTTGATGGGCTCGGAGAAAGCAACTGCCAAAGTGTCTGCCTTTTTGCCATAATTGAGGGTTGCCCCTGCAATAACCGGAGACATCTTATCCGTAACTCGGACAGGATCTTCGTTAACGAAAATCTCATCAAAGACCGGATAATAGGTGTACACTGTTGCCGGCGGCAAAGACTCACTGATACTGGTAACTCCCTTGGCCAATGGTGACGGGGAGTATACATCCCAAATCACCTTGGTCGGATCCTTGGGATCTAGCTTCAGATACGAAGGCTGAGCCTGCAACTGAACTAGTAATCCACGGTCGCTATACCAGGGGAAGGTCATGTGGAGTTTTTCCAAATCCTCCTGCTTCAGAGGCGCGGAATAGTTGACGACCACCTGGTCCATGACTCCGTCGTAATCCGTATCCCAGTATTCCACCGCCTTTACCGCCGGCAGGCGATCCACCACCGTCACGGGGACATGGCGGTCATATTCATCGGACGTGATGAACGGAGCGTTGCTGAAGGTCACGTTGGGATACAGGGACACGCTGTCCTTCATGTTCCCCTGAAGTTTAAGGTTCTCACCCACAAAGATGACGATATTCTTCGAGGGCAGGTAGACCTTGGAGACCTGGCCAAGGCCGAAGAATATCTCCTTGCCCTTCTGTTTCAGGGCAATCAGCATCTCCGGGTAGCTCAAGTCAAGGGGGATAATGTCTACGTTGAATTCCACGAACAGGGAATCCAGGCCACCCTTGGTAGTATCCCTAATGGCGTGTGCCGCCTTGATGATATTGGTTCCCAGTTCCACCAGGGGCACTTGACGCACGTAGGTTGCCCCATTCTGTTTGTCCTTATAGACAATCTGAGCATAAGAACTCTGGTCGATTTCATCGGGGAATACTAGGTCGGAAACGTCGTTCAGGATAATCCTGTTCCGTTCTCCGTTGAGGGTCGGTACCGTCGCCGGATTCATGGTCGTGCCGTTGACCACCAGGGAAACGGACACCACGTCTACAAATTTGGACAACGTATCCTGTAACAGGATTTCCACGTAATCCAGCTGGCCGTCTAGCTCGCCGGAGTCCTTGATTAGAGCAATCTTGCCTTCGGGAACCACCGCAAAGAAGTTGATATTGTCTATCACTACAAGCTGACCTACTTCGTTGGTGATGTAGATTTCTCCATTGCGTACGGGGTCATAGGCGGTCACATAAATCGTGACGCTGCCGTCGGCATTGACCTTGATGGAATCGCCCGGAGCCGGGTTGTTGGGGTCTATCAGGATAAGTCCCGACGGAGTGGTGAACGTAAGGGAATCCACATGGTCACCGAAGTATTCCTTCACCTTGTCCGCACTCAGTGTTATAGCCACCACATCTCCGACCTTGGCCGAATCGATATTGGCGTTCTGACGGAAGTCCAAGGAGATATCCGTGGGGTTGTTGTCCACATAGTACACATTCTCACCGATAGTCACCGTACCGGGGTCACCGGGCTTCTTGTCGTCGGCAGGCACCAGAACACCCGCATTCTGGACTACAGAATCGCCCTTGTCATAATCGTCCCAAGACGGGTTGACATATCCACCGCCAGCTGAGCTATACCCGAAATCCTCACCGCCACCATTGGGGCTGTAGTTTCCAGTACTGCTGCTAAACAGAATTCCTCCGCCACTGCCTTCGTCACTGCTGGAAGAACTGCTGAACAGTTCTCCACCACCGCCCTGGCTGCTGCTGGAGCCGTTGCTGCCAGAAGAGCCCGTGCTACCGGAGGAGCCTCCGCTGTTGGAAGAAGAACCATTACTATCCGAAGAACCTGTGCTACTAGAAGAGTCCCCACTACCAGAAGATCCTTCGCTGCCGGAAGAAGAATCATTGCTATCCGAAGAACCCGTGCTACTAGAAGAGTCCCCACTACCAGAAGATCCTTCGCTGCCGGAAGAAGAATCGTTGCTATCCGAAGAATCCGTGCTACTAGAAGAATCCTCACTACCGGACGACCCTTCACTGTTAGAAGATGTTCCCTGGCTGCTAGACGACTGTTTACTGCTAGAAGATTCATTCCATTCTTCTTGTGAACTGAGTCTTTCCCAACTACTTGAAGAAACATCGCCAATGGTACTTGCGCTAGAACGGGCGATTTTAATTTTGTCCAAAGGAGCCAAATCGTCTAGGAAGTTATCTATCCACTGCATGTGGGCAAGCACATTGTTATCGATAAGACGTTGCGGATTTGCCGCATAGTCAATAAAGATAACATGCCCCGTATTGCTGGCCACAAACAGGTGGCCATGACCATCGACCGTTCCCTGGTCCAGGCGCCAACCCACCGTGGGAGTGGCCCCATTTCTGTTTGTACCACCATCGCAATAGCCGGATTGACCGGAATTGCCCCATTCACCTGTCGTAGGGTCGGCTTTCTGCCTGCAGGAGGGAGTACGGGGACCAGAAAGGTGGGTCGTGTCTTCCGGGAAAAAGAAGGTGCGCAGGTTAATTTCGGCAAGCACCCTAGCCTTCATCTGGCCTCCTTCCCTGTAGGGTTCAATCTGCACAATTTTAGAACCGCCAAAGATAAAGATGGTGTTTGAATAGGGGTCGTACGTTCCGCCATGGGCTCCTTCCAGGGAATCAATAAGGGTTATTTTCCCAAGGCCAATGACCACGGAATCCCCTACGTGCCCCAAGTATTTCGCCGAATCTGCGGCACTGTTGATCTTTTTCCATGTAGTATCCGTAAAATAACCGAAGTGAGAGCCCGCCCTCCACTGTTTTTTCAGGGATTCGCTACAAGCAACACCATTCAGGTCCGTTTCACATCCGCCGCCTGCATAGTTTGAATAGGTATAAAAGGCATTGCCTTCGCCGTCCCATATCACAGTAGTAACCTGCTTAATATTCTTGTTGCGGTCCGGCAGGCTCTTGTAGGGTTCCTTGGCGGGCGTTCTCAGTTCCACCTGATAACCCACATTGGACAAACCTTTGTCATTCTTGTTATCCAAAGCATAGCGAACCAGGGGCCCCGGCATACCGTCGGCCCAAACAAACTTGTGGTTCGGGTCCACCATCACGTGCCAGTAGCCCTGGGTACTTCCCGTTCCCGAATTTTCCGTCTTGTAGTTCGCAGGGGAGGTCTTTGCCACACAGGTGTTGGCATTGGTGCTTCCGCTATTCTTTTTTACCTTATGGAGCCTGGCACCCTGGCCAGCTACAATCAAATCTCCATCAGGATGATGCATAATGCCATCGGCTCCGTTCGAATGGCATAGATCCTTCTTGTTCAACAGTCTCAGGTATCCCAGTCCATCATAGAAGTAGTCGATACTCTTGACGCGATCATCGCCAATATATTTGGTATAATAAAGAGTAGCGTTCGTGGAAGGCTGTTCCACGATTTCACCAATCTGCTGAATCCAGATACCCGTCGCCGGGTTTTCCGGGGCCCCCGTCGGAGTTGCGACTCCGGCAAGCGCAAACGTCACAGCCGAGAGAATCGCCGTTGTCAAGTTTCTTGCCATCTTTTTCATAGCACTACCCTCTGAAAGGTTTTAGTCCCCAAGGCTCATTCCGCCCTTGCCAGCACGGATGCCCCAGTTGTAAATCCTTTCAACTTTAAAATTGTCCTTTGCGCCGTAAACATTGATCTTGAACTGCGCAACATAAACACCTACACCGACCTTACGGCCTTCGCTAGAGCGCATGTTCCAGCGCACATACATCTTCTTGGCATGCTCAAAGCAGTTGCCTTCAAAAGCCTTGTCACTACACTTTATTTTATTCGAAGCGCCACCCACATAGGCGCCCAGGTTGGTAAACACTTTCAGTTCCCATGAGAGGCCCACATCGTCCAAGTTCATCTGGGAAACTCCCGTAGAATCCTCGCCCATGACGGTCGCAAAACTGATGTCCATCAGGACTCCGAGGGACTTTTTCATCTCTTCGTCCATAGGCTCGTCGGCATTGACAAAACGTTCCGTAAAGGCCGCCTTGTCCGCCAACAGAACTGCGCGGTCCAGACTGGCAAGAGATGTGGACTGCATCAGCCCGCGGGGGTCGCCCTTGACCATCGTCGGCTGGGAATTGGGAGACACGCCATTGCCATCCAGGTCGGTAATCTTTGCCTTGTCAAAGTCAAACTTTATGGAATCCGCCGGGTTCAAGCGCTCCGCAAGGGGCACGCCGTTTTCCAGGTGGAGCTTTACGGACTTGCCGTCCTTGCTCCATTCCAGAGAACTGAAGGGAATAGACACCCATTCTCCGTCCACCTTAAACTTGAAGCATTCGGACAGGGCCGTCAAGTCCTCCAAAGCCTTCTTGTCCACAGGTTCAGAGAAGGAGATGGTCAGCACGTCGGCTTCCATCTTCTGGAAGGACTCCGGCTCCAGGAAGGTTCCCGAAATCACGGGAGACATGCGGTCGTGCATGGTGCAATCGTAGGTTTCCATCTTGGTGGTGCCGTCCGCCTGGACCACAGGCTTTGTGACCTTGGCAAAGCCGTACTTGAGGCTATCCACATCGATGCCGGTAGTATCCACATAGGTGAGCATCCGCTGCACGTCGAACTTGGTGGTATCCACCGTAATGGAGAGCACTAGACCATCCTTGGAAAGCTTCACGAAGTTGGTGTCCGTCAGGTCGGGCTTGATTTCCAGCACGTTGCCCTGATTATCCATCCAGTACAGCACCACTTCCATCTCTTCCAGGTCCTTCTTGGAAATGGGTTCCTTGAAGGCCACCGTGGCACTGTCCATACGGCCGTCACCGTTTTTGTCGTAGAAGCCGTTCCGTTCGTCATCCACGTAGTTCTTGCCCGAATTGGTAATCTTCACGGGGTTGTTCTTGCCCGTCTTGTTGCCGTCGGCAGCCTTGATAAGCCCGTCGGGGCACTTGTCCTTGGCGCAAGAGGTGGCCAGTTCCAACTCGCCTCCCACCTGGACGGAATTCTTGGGCACCTTGAACTTCCAAATGCGGTCGTTTCCATCGACGCCTTTCTCTACCGCCGTCATGGACAGGGGGATCCCATCCAGGAGGAAACCGCTACCCGAAGTCCAAGACGTATCCAGAGGTTTGTTGAAGCTGAGAATCACATAATCATAGTCACCGTCACCCGGTTCAAGGGTTGCCGTCTGGATAACCGGGCCAATGCGGTCCTGAATAGCGGTAGAAAGGTTTCCGTTGGCACCAGACACCGTAGACGAGGCATCCACCTTCAGGTTCCCCTGGCCATCGCCATCGGGAATCGTAGTCTTTACGCCGGTGAGCTCAGCCAGGTGACCGTCCAGAGTAAAGTCCCCGCTGAAATCCGTGTAGTCACCGCCCGTGGGCCAGTTATACTGGAAATTCTCCAGAGAAACCCCGTTCATCTGGCCATTAAAGTAGGCCGCAATGCTATCGCCCACACCGTCGCCGTCGGTATCGTAAATGAAGGCGCTGTCCAGGGAGGGCAGTCCGTAATTCACAAACTGCAGGTTGCCGGGGAACTCTTCCTTGACGCGGAAAACCGTACTATCTGGCTTCGGGTTGTAGATAGAAGATTCCAGGGTAAAATTCACATCGGAAATAGCCTTGTCCGATGTCACCAGGAAAGACGACCTGGACTCGGAAAGCTGACCTATATAGTATTTCGTCCCATTGATCGTCCCATGGCCCATAGGCGTTTTTGCCGGCGTCAAGAACTTTAGGTCTTCGTGCTTTGAGGAAAGGAAGTATTGCAAATCCTTGGCAAGAGTATCCAGCTTGCCTTTCGAGGGGCCAAGGGGTATTACCGACTGAACATAAACCGGCAGCGTATCACCCACGTTCAGCTGGATGTTCGAAATATCGGAGATAACCTCCTTGCAGTCGGCATCTTCGCAGAATTGGAACTCCGGCACGTAGAAGTTGTAGACATAGATGACATTGACATCCTGCATGGATGAGTTGACGGAAACCCCTAGAGGGGCGTTGGAAACGGTCCAATGCCCCGTTACACCGGTGACCACGTAGCCATTATTGTCAGAAGTGAACATCTGGCCGTTGGCGACGACATCACTTCCCACCGTAAACACAATGGTATCGGATCCCGCATTGGGGGCATAAACGTACAAGGGCGCATTTTTAAGGCGATTCCCGCTTTTTGGAGGATCTTCTACATAGAGCCCTATCATCTGTCCCACATCCAGGGGCAGGTAAACGCAGCGGGAATCCGGCTTAGCATCGTTAATGCAGTCTCCACTATAGTTCACGCCGGCAAAACCCCATGCCGCCATCAGCAGCAGGGTGCTTACAAATAGGAACAACCCATTTTGTCGTTTTGCCAACATACCATCCTCGCTCTTTTTGCGCAACAACAAACACGCCCAATTACAAGCTTGGGCACTTACATCTCTAAAGATATGTTTTTTTATGGGCGAGGGTATTTTTTTTGCCGAGGACACGGCCCGATTTGAGGCCTAAATCACACTTTTCTAGAATCCGAATTCAAGGCGAATTATTCCAAGTTGGAATATAAATCGGCCACTACGGTGTCCATAAAGAGCCAGCCGTCGCCTTCGAGCACAAGGTGCGGCCCCTGCCGTTTCAAGAAGCCCCGTTCCATCCAGCGGGAAACTGATTTTTCCGAGAGGCGAACGCCCAGATGTTGCAAGGCGTCTATGTCCAGTCCGTACTTTGTTCGTAATGAAAGCTGGATAAGTTCCGCCACCTGCTCGTCGTGGCCGATAGGGTCTTTCGACAGCTGGCTTTCCGGGCAGCCCGCCTGTACATAGCGGCGCCACTCCGGATAACGGTCGGGCGCGTGGAACCGGATTCCTTCAAAAAAGCCGTTGGCCGAAGGGCCAAAGGCAAGGTATTCACCCCGGCGCCAGTAATTCAGGTTGTGAAGGCATTCCTCTCCCTGACGGGCAAAGTTGGACACCTCATAACGTTCAAAGCCCCTAGTGTTGAGAAGCTTGACCCCTTCACGGTACATGTCACCGTACAGGTCCTCGTCCACCTGCAGCTCGCCTTTTTCTAGGCGGTGGCCGAGCCTTGTGCGGGGGTCTACCTTAAGGCCGTAAAAACTGATATGGCCCAGCGGGTAGGCCGACAATCTGTCCAGGTCTTCCAAAAATTGCGACACCGTCTGCCCCGGCAGATTGAACATCAAGTCTGCCGTAACTCGCAAGTTTTCTTGGGACAAGAGGAGCTCCAGGGCGGCAAGGCCCGCCTCCGGCGTGTGCCTGCGGCCCACCGCCTGCAAAAGTTCCGGCCTAAAGGTCTGCAGGCCGAGGCTTGCCCGGGTAACGCCGTTTTCCAGCGCTACGGCTAGCCGCTCCTGGTCGCAAGATTCCGGATTGAATTCCATGGTGGATTCCTTCAACCGCCGAAGAGGCACTCCGGCACCGTCCAATATGGAAAAAAGCCGAGCCAGTTTCTCCGGAGACAGGATAGACGGAGTTCCGCCACCCAAATAAAGGGTTTCCACCTGTTCTAAAGCTCCTGGGTGCCGTTCCGAAAAGGCAGAAATTTCCTGCGAAAGCAGGCCCAGATACTCCCCGTGAAGCCGATCCGGCCCCTGGATAGTGAAAAAATCACAATAATCGCAGATTTTTTCACAAAAGGGGATATGGATATAGAGACCCAGCATTTCTTAAAAATACATTATAGTTGTTGCCCACAGGGGAAAATAATGTAAATTAGTTATGAGTTATGAGTTATGAGTTATGAGTTATGAGTGGTGAGTGGTGAGTGGTGAGGTTCGAGGTGCTTCTTCTATAACTGAAAACTCATAACTGATGACTGATTACTGTTTTCGGGATTTATTCGATGGACAAGGAAACAAAAGACAAAATCAAGAGTTTTTTGAAAAAAAGGGCGCCCCTGTGGGTGTTCCTGACCCTTGCGACCATCATTTTCTTTTTGTCCTCTACCCTCCTGATGGGTGAATCCTACAAGGATATCATCCTCATCGCCATGATTTGGGCGCTTCCCCTCTTTATCCACTAAACCTATGGCTATTACCCGACAGACACAGCGAAAGTTCAGGGCCGTATGTTTTTACGTGCTCTGCTGGATGGGTGTAGCCATCGGCATTTCTATGCTGGAGATGTACCGTGACCAGGGGGACTTGTCCATAGAGCCACTCCTGCTTATGCTGCAGTTCTCCCTGTTCATGGGGCTTTCTCATGGGATATACGACGTCATTATCCTGAAAGACGAGCGGGATTGCAGGCCCGTGTGGAAGGCCCTGCTGGTACGGACCTTCTACTTTATCGCCGCCATACACGCAAGCATTATCTTGTGCATACTGCTGTTCCAGTCCAATGCCGAAGAAGGGCTTGTCAACGAGGTCTCGCTAGCCTCCATCAAGGACAACCTAATGTCCCACGAGGTGCGGGTCCAGGTTATTTTGTACTTCTTTGCGGCCTACCTCATTACGGCACTGCGCTCCGTACACAAGAAATTCGGTCCACGGGTCTTCTGGAATACCTTCCTCGGCAAGTCCCAGGAACCCAAGGAAGAAGAACGGGTCTTCATGTTCATCGACCTGAGGCATTCCACCTCACTGGCCGAAGAACTGGGCCACGTGAAGTACAGCAGCTTTTTGAAGGACTACTACAGCCTGCTTTCCAACTGTTGTGAAGAAAACAGGGGCGAAATCTACCAGATTGCAGGGGACGGGGCCTTTTTGACCTGGAAAATGTCCGCCTGCCGCAAAAAGGCTCGGCCGGTGGACTGTTTTTACGATTTTTCGGAATGTATCGCCGGGAAAAGCGCCAAATTCATGAAAAAATTCGGGGTAACGCCCCAGTTCAAGGCCGGAATCCACTGCGGGAAGGTCATTTCTACGGAAGTTGGCAACTTCGGGAGCGAAATGGCCTACCACGGGGACGTGCTGAACACCACCGCCAGAATCCAGGGGCTCTGCACCAAGCTGGGGCAGGAATTCCTGATTTCGGAGGAATATTTCCAGGAATTGCCCAAGCCTATCCCCCACGGCTATATCGCCAAAAAAGAGGGAATCTTCGAATTGAGGGGAAAAAAGCACGAAATTTTGATTTTTTCCCTGCAAAAGCCCTTGACAATCTAAAATCCTTAAGCTATAATTGGTCTCACCCCGCGGGAATAGCTCAGTTGGTAGAGCACGACCTTGCCAAGGTCGGGGTCGAGGGTCCGAGTCCCTTTTCCCGCTCGAAAAAAGAAAAACCACCCATTTGGGTGGTTTTCTTTTTTTATGCGTCGGGATAAAAAGGGACTCGGAGCCGAGAAGAGGGTGCGACTGAAATTTTTCATATGAGAACGAAGTGAACATAATTGAAAAATTTCAGCACTTGAGGCGCAAGCCTCAAGCCCGTAGGGCGAAGCATCGGCTCGCAAGGCGAGTCTCCGATGCTGAGTATTCCCTTTTCCCGCTCATATTTTCATTAGCGCACCTTTCCCCCTCAAAACATTAAAATTTATTTCACTAAATTTTAAGAAATAATACTATTTTTCGCCAATTTTTCATTATATTTAATGAAAAATATTTGCACATTTTTAAGAATTTTATTATATTTAAAACAAGATTATAGGAGGAGCTATGGCCATGTACTCTGCACAGACCGACGAATCCGCACTTGCCCTGCTCGGCAAGCGCATGGCGGCTTTCCGCGTCAGGAACAATTGGACTCAAGCAAAGCTTGCCCAAATGGCCGGAGTCAGCAAGGGAACGGTAGAGCGAATCGAACGTGGTGATTCCGTGCAAATACTGAACCTGGTCAAGGTGCTGCGGGCCTGCGGCATGCTGGAAACCTTCCTGGCCATTTTCCCCGACGATTCTCCATCGCCCATGCAAATCCTGCAAATGGGAAAAATAAAGCCCCGGCAGCGGGCGGGCTCCCCCCACAAGAAAAAATCTGGAGCCAACGTCATCTTCGACACCGGCGCCAATTATTCCGCAACACCAAATTCCGGCAAAAAGAAGCCCTGGGTCTGGGAAGAAGACAAGTAACGGTTCAAGATGATTGCGGTACAGGTAAAACTCTGGGGAACGACCATCGGTGCGATTTCCATGCTGGAAGGCGACTCCGTCGCCCGCTTCGAATACGCCGAGCCCTTTATTGGAGCGGGAATCGAACCCTCGCCCCTCGTGATGCCCGTATCCAGGCGGATCTACAGTTTCCCGCAACTGTCAGGGACATTCCACGGATTGCCCGGACTTTTTGCCGACAGCCTCCCCGACAAGTTCGGCAACAAGGTCATAGACTCCTGGCTGCTGCGGCAGGGGCGCACTCCCGAAAGTTTTACCGCCCTAGAACGCCTGTGCTACACCGGAAACCGCGGCATGGGGGCTCTGGAATTTTCACCCCTACAGGGGCCCGATTCCCGCACAGACGATTCCATTGACGTGGAAAGCCTGCGAGCTTTCGCCGCCGAAATTCTGAACCGGCGTAAGCGCTTTTCCACAAAAAGGCTCAGCAAAAAGAACAACCGGTCTTTCGAGGAAATTCTCAAGGTCGGAACTTCTGCGGGGGGCGCCCGGGCAAAAATCCTGGTGGCCTACAACGAAACCACCGGCGAAATGCGCTCCGGGCAGGTGGAGGCCGAACCGGATTTTGGATACTGGCTGTTGAAACTCGATGACGTGGAGCATAACGGCGACAAGGAAAACGCAGACCTGTTCGGTTACGGCGCCATAGAATACACCTACTCGCAAATGGTGAAACTTGCAGGCATCCACATGACAGAATGCAGGCTCTACGAAAGCGCGGGGCACAGGCACTTTATGACACGTCGGTTCGACAGGCTGGCAGGCGGCAAAAAACTGCATTATCAGTCCCTTTGCGGCCTTGCCCACTACGACTTCAATATGCCGGGGGCCTACAGCTACGAGCAGGCACTAAACGTTATCAAGCGGCTAGGCCTGGGCTACGACGCCCTAGAAGAAATGTACCGCCGGGCGGTTTTCAACATTTGCGCCCGCAACCAGGACGATCACGCCAAGAACATCGGGTTCCTGATGGACAAGCAGGGAACATGGGCCCTCGCCCCCGCATTCGACATGACCTATGCCTACAACCCGCAAGGGGCATGGACCGGGTCACACCAGATGACCTTCAACGGCAAGCGTGACGGCTTTACACTGGACGATTTCAAGGCCGTGGCAAAATTCGCAGGGCTCAGGCAGGGCCGCTACAAAAAAATTCTACACGAAGTCGAAGATGCCGTTCGCCAGTGGCCAAGACTTGCCCGCCAAAACGGTGTTCCTGCAAGAATCATCAGGGCAATCGCCAGCGTGCAAGAAATGCCGTAGGCAGAGAAACTCAAAAAAATTTGACGAGTGCTTCAAATTTACATCTATTTATATTTTGTATACCGACTTTCATCAAAATCAGTTACCTTCATATTGAGAAGCGTACTCTACAGAAGCGTAATAACTAACCCCATTTTCGAAACTTATACACTTTAAACGAGAATTTCCCGCATAAGAACAATCATAACCATAGTTGCCACTTATCAAAGAATGGCCTATCATCATCCCCGATTGGTTATATTTCTTGTTTTCTGCGTAGAGACCTCCACCCATATTCGTAGTTCGCAGATTATATTCCCGCGGTATTCCGTTTGAATAGTAATCTATTGATTCCGTTTCACTGCCATTATGTTGAAACCGAGACGCCAACCTTCCATTTTGATAGTCACATATCAACCAGAAACTATTGCTGTATCTATATTCTAGTCTACTTTCATAACTAGATAATGGACAAGATGCCGCTTGAACTTGTATCTGCCAAAGCAGTAAAAGCGATATGATAATCAGCATTTTTTTCATTTTTCATCTCCTTTTATCTATGACTTTTCTTTCTAGCTGAAGAATTCAGAAAATCTCGAAAATAGTTTGCAAAATCAGAGTATTCAAAATCATCACAATATCCTGTGCTGGTTGTTGTCCCGCAATTTATCACATTAGAACCTCGATAAGTAATACCTCCATAATACCTATATTCTCCCAATGCGTAGTAAAATTTCATAATTGTAATTTCACCATCATTCTCAACAACGAGGTTCCCTTCTTTTCCAATATTTTGCTCATAATAACGAACATAATTATCGGCATTATTATTGTTGTAAAAACGAATATCCTGAACACATTTTTTAGCAGTCTGACATGAGATCTTTTTTACAGATGTCCCGGAATCATAGCTAGTCCGCCGAGTTTGGAAATAACATTGTTCTGCCAACGCCGCAGAACACCAAGCTAAAAGAACCACAAGAATTATTTGTTTCATTTTCCCATCCTTTCCGCAAAAGCGGTTTGTTTGCAAGCAGCAAATTGTTCAACCACCAGCAATCCAAGGTCCCTTCGGCAAGCTCAGTGACCTTTAACAGCGTGACAGCGCCATTTTTGCGATTCGCACAATTTTTTGGAAATAAAAAAGGTGCGAAGTCGCAAGGCTTATGTATTGAAGGCTCTGGTAAACCTGTTAGCAATAAGCAACAGACGACCCGCACCATAGGGTGCGAGTATCGCCCTGTTCCCTGCTAACTTCAAGTTTACCAGACTTTTCAATACAGGAACAAGATTCTACTCTAATTCATTATGTCTCCATAAATATAGCACTGATTTTTCGCGCCATTCTGGATTCATTCATGAATTCGGGCTGCCTGCTGCCATTTTTAACCGCCTTTGGGGCGATTTCTATTTATCAGTAAATCTTGGAATACCTTAAAAACCGCACAAATGCGTAAAAATAGGTTTACGCTCCCCACATGCTTTTGCGTTAGGGATCGTCGCACCGTGAGCCACGGTGGCAAGACGCGTAGCGGCTTGACGAGCCGAAGGCGAGCAGAGCCCGACCCCGGCCCTTCAACGCCAGCAAAGGGGCCGGGGGAACGCCCAATAAAATTTTTGTATATTCCCGATGTTCACCCGAGGAGGATTGCATGCCACGCCTGATGTCGCCGCTTAGGCCCCGCTATATGCGCAAGCCTCCTGAAAAAACAGCTCCGGACATGCCCGGAAGCAAGTCGACGCCCTCGCCGGAGGTGCCTGTGCCGCCTGCGGAACAGCAGGAAACGCCCGAATACCCCGAGACGGTGCAGGTATCCGAAGGGACTTTCCGGCAGGTGCGGGACGACAGCCTGGTGCTTTTGTCCCAGGGGATCGAGCACAGGCTTGTGTGTTCGGAAGAAGGACCGTTCCAGATTTTCATTGTGCCTGAGATGGAGGGTGCGGCAAGGCTGCAACTGGAACTGTACCACAGGGAAAATCCCCCGAAGGAGGAGAACCCGCCCATACCGCTGAGTTTCAGCCTGCAACCCCTGTGGGTGCTGCTTGCCCCCATTCTCGTAACACTGCTGCAATTCACGGACAAAATAAACCTCCACAGCGAAGGAGTCTCCGACGCGGCCAAGGTCCTGAAGGGGGAATGGTGGCGAAGCCTTACCGCACAGACCCTGCACGGAGACGCCAGGCATTTGGCGTCGAACCTGCTTTGCGGATACATCGTGATGAACATGATTACCTTCCGTATCCCGCTCCTCAGGCTTGCGCCCTTTATCGCCGTGGCCGCCGCCGTGGCAAACCTCTGTGTGTCGGCCACGGTACAGACGGACTTTCGCTCCCTGGGTTTTTCCACCTTCGTGTTCGCCGCCATCGGATGCCTTTCGGTCATCGAGTTCCGGCTGATGCCCAAGGAGAGCCACGGGATGCTCCGCAGGTTCGCGCCCCTGTGCGGGGCGGCATCGCTGGCGGTATTTCTCGGGCTTGGCGAAAACGCCGACATCCTGGGACACGCCTACGGGTTCGTGGCGGGGCTGTTCTGCGGGTTCATTCCGAAAAAAAAGAGCCTGCGCTGGGGGACTCCCCTTTCGAGCGCAGACGGTGTTGGTCTATTGATGTATTACGGCCTGTACCTGTTGGCCTGGAAACTGGCGCTGGGCTAACTGACAGCAGATCCCCGCCTGCGCGGGGATGACAAGTTGAGCGGCCGGGGTGACAGTGGCGCTGGGCTAAACGGCGCACTTGACGGCAAGCGGTTCCCGCTTCGCCATTTCGTCCAGCTGGATCTGGTGCAACACCACACGGCCCTGGGCAAGGCTTTCGGGCACGTCGATGATGCGCTGGTTGCTGGAGCCGCGGAACTTAAGTTCCAGGGAACGCTTCGCCATCACGAAGGGGCCGTCAATCAAGATGTCGGCAAAGGTGAGCAACTCGAAAAAGTCCGGACGCTCGTCCTTCAGTTCCATGAGGCGTTCGTAGGTATAACCCGTGTAGATAATCAGGTTCATACCCCGTTCCTTGATTTCGCGGGCCAGCGGGATCAGGGCCGCCGATTGCTCCATAGGGTCGCCACCGCTGAAAGTGACACCATCCAGCAGGGGGTTCTCGTCGATCATCGCAAGAATCTCTTCGATGTCGATAAAGTGCCCGCCTGCAAAGTCGTGGGTCTGCGGGTTCTGGCAACCGGGGCAATGATGGTGGCAGCCCTGGGTGAAAACCGTCATGCGGATACCGGGCCCGTCCACAAAGGATTCCGGCTCGATTCCCGCAATGCGGAGTCTCGGAGTTTGCTGTTCCGTATTACACCCCGTGCTTTACGCGGTCGTTCACTTCGGCGCGCTTGGCGTTGTTGAAACGGTCGATGGTACCTACCAGGTAACCGGTGATGCGGCGGATGCGTTCGAAACCCACACCCTCGCCATACTTGCTCAGTTCTTTTTCAGACATGTTGTCCTCCTTATGTTAATTATGATTTCGGATTTCAGATTTCAGAATTATTTTCATTCATCAAATTCCGAACTCCGAAATCTAAAATCTGAATTTATCTAATTCCCTTGAACGCAGGCATACCCGGGTAAAGCTTGCGCAGTTCCTCGATCTTGGCCTCGGAAATGGCGTGACCTTCGCTACGTCCGCAGCGGGGGCAGCAGTCTCCGATAACACCCACGAATCCGCAAACCGGGTCGCGGTCCACCGGGTGGTTGATGCTTCCGTAACCGATGCCGGATTTTGCCATGTGGTGCACGATCTTCTCGAAGGCATCCAGGTTCTGGCTCGGGTCGCCATCCAGTTCCACGTAGCTGATGTGGCCAGCGTTGGTGAGAGCGTGGTACGGGGCTTCCAGAGAAATCTTCTTGAAAGCCGAAATCTTGTAGTACACCGGCACGTGGAAGGAGTTGGTGTAGTAATCGCGGTCGGTAACGCCCGGGATAATGCCGAACTTCTTCTTGTCCATGCGCACGAAACGACCGGAAAGGCCTTCGGCAGGTGTAGCCAGCAAACTGAAGTTCAGGCCAAGGCGCTTGGATTCCTTGTCGCAGAATTCACGCATGTGGCCGATAATCTTGAGGCCCAGTTCCTGGGAAGCCTCGGATTCGCCGTGGTGCTTGCCGGTAAGGGCCACCAGGGTTTCGGCAAGGCCGATGAAACCGATGGAAAGGGTGCCGTGCTTGATGACTTCGCCCACGGTGTCTTCCCAGCCCAGCTTTTCGGAATCGATCCACACGCCCTGTCCCATGAGGAAGGGGAAGTTCTTGACCTTGCGGCGGCTCTGCACAGCAAAGCGTTCCATAAGCTGGTCGCTCACCAGTTGCAGCATGCGGTCCAGTTCCTTGAAGAACAGGTCCACGGACTTCATCTTGATGGCGATACGGGGCAGGTTGATAGAAGTGAAGCTCAGGTTGCCACGGCCGAAGCTGATTTCGCGGGTCGGGTCGTAGTTGTTGCCGATCACGCGGGTACGGCAACCCATGTAAGAGATTTCCGTTTCGGGGTGACCCGGCTTGTAGTACTGCAGGTTGTACGGGGCATCCTGGAAGCTGAAGTTGGGGAACAGGCGCTTCGCGCTCACCTTGCAGGCCAGCTTGAACAGGTCGTAGTTGGGGTCGCCAGGATTCAGGCTGATGCCTTCCTTGACGCGGAAAATCTGGATGGGGAAAATGGCCGTCTCGCCGCCGCCCAGGCCCTCGTCGGTGGTGAGCAGCAGGTTGCGCATGACCATGCGGGCTTCGGGCTCGGTGCACATGCCGTAGTTGATGCTAGAGAACGGCGTCTGGGCGCCGGCGCGGCTGTGCATGGAGTTCAGGTTGTGCACGAAAGCTTCCATGGCCTGGAAGGTGGTCTTGTCCGTTTCTTCGTAGGCCTGCTTCTCGGCGAACTTCTGGGCCTTCATCACGATTTCGGTGTCATAGACCTTGGAAAGTTCGCGGGCTTCGG
>CALATK010000086.1 GCA_937891805.1 uncultured Fibrobacter sp.
ATCCTCGTGATTCTATCGCTGCGCTCCAGAATGACAGCGAGGATGACAACGTTTATGACCACGCCCCGAACCTCGCATTCCACACTTCTCTAGATCCTACCCCCTAGATCCTAACCCCTAATCACGCGTTAGGGACAGTGACCCGTAGGGCCGAGACCCGGCAAAAGTCATGCCGGTGGTTGAACATTTTTTTTGCTGTGGCTCGGGGAGCGAAGCGAGTATGGCCCGACCCCTCTCCTTCGGGGTGGTCCGTGGTTCGAGGGGGAACGCCCGACACTATATTATAATAGGTGGCGATTTTTTTTGCAGACTTTTTTATAAGAAATAAAGAAGAGAAGCGTGCGAAGGGATAATTCTAAATTGGGATTGTCGTACTTTTGGAGGTTTGAGGTGCAGAAGTTTTCCCAGAGTTATTATGTGACTGGCCACGATATGGATTTGAGCTACCGGATGGTTCCCATGTCGGCCTTGGCCTATTTCGAGGATTGTTTTGCCCGTTATGCGGCGAGCAAGTTTCTTGCCGCTTTCGATATCGTGGACAGAGGCTTGTACTGGATTATTTCTGAAATAGATATCCGTTTCGAGGGCGACCTTCCCTTCTGGTCCGAAAGTTTCCAGGTGGACCTGTGGATTTCGGAAAAGTCCAGAATCAAGATTTTTTGCGACTTTACCATGAGCTATCGCGGAAAGATTTTTGCCAGGGGAAACAGTTGCTGGGTGGTGATGGACAAGAACCGTCATCGTCCATATTCCACGGCCCTGCTTGACGGCAAGATGGATGTGATTGAAGAATTGGCTGTGGGCCCCCATGAAAAGTTCGGATGGAACGATTCTGGAAATGTACTGCATACGCTGACCCATCAGGTGAATATGGGCGACATCGATTTCAACCGTCATGTGAACAATAGGACTTATTTAAACTTGGCGGTGGCATGTCATTCGGAGACCTTTGGGTTTGACAATACCATCAAGTCCATTAAGGTCCGGTTCATGCAGGAGTGTTTTATGGGCGATACCCTGGTCTGTACGGAATATGGTCTTGGGGATAACGTTTGCAGTTACAAGTTGGAGAAAGGGGACGCTACGGTCTGTAATATCATCCTGGAGTGGGAGGCTTTAGGGGAAAAACAGACCGCTATCGAGGAGTATCCCCTGGCCGTCCGTGAGTAATGTTTCACGTGAAACGTTTGCAAACCGAGGAAACGGCGATAAATTTATTTATCGACATTTCCGAGGTGCAGCAAGTTGCGATTGCTTCCTTACTGCCTTGCTTTCTGGTGCAATCGCCAACGTCCGCAGAATGTCATCCCGGCGGATGCCGGGATAGCACGAAGGGCCAGGAAGGTGACCCCGACCAAGTCGGGGATGACATTCCTCGAACCTCACAACTCACAACCCACCACTCACAACTCACAACTCATAACTCACCACTCAAAACTTTTATATATTTTCTTTCAGAGGTCCAACATGATCGAGATTGAAATTATCCGGGGCGACATCACGAAGCTGCAAGTCGATGCCATCGTGAATGCGGCGAACTGTTCCCTTTTGGGTGGCGGGGGTGTGGACGGTGCCATCCACCGGGCGGCAGGTCCGGAACTTTTGGGAGCTTGCATACCCCTGAACGGTTGCGAGACGGGCAAGGCGAAAATCACTCCGGGGTTCAAGCTTCCGGCCAGGTTCGTCATCCATACTCCGGGCCCTATCTATCGGGACGGCCTGCACGGCGAACCCGAACTGCTGGAATCCTGCTACAAAAGCTGCCTTGACCTGGCCGAAGAAAATGGCTGCGAAACGGTTGCCTTCCCCGCCATTTCCACCGGTGTTTACGATTACCCCTGGGAGGCGGCCACCAAGATTGCCGTGAAAACGGTCCGGATTTTTCCGGCCCAAAGAGTCAAGAAAGTCATCTTCTGCTGTTTCAGCGAGGAGATGGAAAGAATATATAAGGAGGAGTTCATCGGGAATTAGTTGTGAGTTATCAGTAGTCAGTTATCAGTCCTCAGTATATAATTTGGCGCCAGAGGCGCGAATATAAGAACTCACAACTCATAACTGAAAACTCATTACTAATCTCACACTTTGCATTCCTCATTCACTATTACCCAACCACCTTCTACCTTTTTCTCTGGGCTGGATCCTTCGTGCCCTTACAGGGCACTCAGGATGACACTTCTGGGAACCCTCAAACCCTAATCCCTAAATCCTAGATCCTAGCCCCTAGATCCTAACCCCTAACCCCTAACCCCTAAACAAAACTATGGAAGAAGTCGTAAAATTTCTCAAGGATGCCGGCGCCTACTTTTTGGCGACGGTAGATAATGATCAACCCCGCGTCCGCCCGTTTGGCACCGCCAACATTTTCGAGGGCAAGCTCTATATCCAGACGGGCAAGTCCAAGGACTGCTCCAAGCAGATCCAGAAAAACGGCAAGGTGGAAATCTGTGCCATGGACAAGACCGGTTCCAAGTGGATCCGCGTTGCCGGTACCCTGGTCCGCGACGACCGTCGTGAACCGAAGGTGGACATGCTGGAACACTACCCCGAGCTCAAGTCCATGTATTCCCCCGATGACGACAATACCGAGACCCTCTACTTCAAGGACGCGACTGCCACGTTCTACAGTTTCACGGCGGCACCCCGCACCGTGAAATTTTAAGTTTGGATTTTTCTAGATTCCGCGTTCCAATTTTTTTGCGGATAATTGCCCGGAAAATGACTCGGAATGTTGATAAAATTTCTAAACAAAATATAAACAATAATGTCTAGCCAATTGGTTAGACATTTATTTTTGTGGATAGAATATGAATAATATCCCACAGGTTTTCCACAAATGGGGATAATTTGACTGCCAAAACAAATGTTTCACGTGAAACAAATATGGATTTTGTGAATAATCTGTTTGAATTGGAAATTATCTTGTAAAAAACCGTCACAATTAAATAACGCATAATTAACAATATATAAACACGTGACAAGGAAGGCAAAGACCAAAAAAATGACTCGATGATGCCTTGTTGATAGATTTTATACTTCTATATTTGTGCCCGTAGGCCTCTGATGAAGCTTTTTTTGACAAGAATTTTGCCGCTCTTGATCTTGGCGTGTTCTGTCTTTTCGGCACCTGCCAGTGCCGAACCGCAGGAACCCGACGAGCCGGCCGTCTCGAAATTCCGGGAGCGGATTTCGCTCCGCTTTTTGTGCGACTACAACTTCATGATGATCAAGAACACCGCCTACGGTGACGAGCCCCTCTCGTCTAACCGGCCTGTGGACGTAGGTATCGGTTTCGGTTACGACAGCCTGTTTACCCTGTTCGGCACTTCCTGGGATATTTCCTTCGACTTCAAGTACGGTCTTCCCTTTTCCACCAGCAAAGGGCATTCCGACTCCAAGACCTTCGAGACCGGCCTGGACCTTTTTCCGGGGGACTGGTGGCTTACCGCTAAAGTTCGCTATTACAGCGGTTTTTCCCAGAACCTGGAAGACAGCGACGATGACAGTTTTATAGACCTTACGGTGTTCGACATGTACTTTTCCATACTCTGGATGGCTACCGCAGGCGGCAGGTTTGCCCCCAGGAGCGCCTACTTTCTGGACCGCCGCCAGAAAAGTTCGGCGGGGAGCATGGTTATCGGCGGGCGCCTGCAGCACAATTACGCCGAGGACAACGACGGCGTACTGGGCTACGAAGATAACAAGCGGGATATTACCAGTTTTTGGGGAGACATGGGATACACCTACACCTTTGTCTACGGCAACGGGTATTTCTGGAATCTCTGGGGCGTCGTGGGCGTGGCCTATGGTCGCGAGCACGCCGACGACGGGAACCTGCTGTTGCCCGAAGCCGACATGAAAACCGCCCTGGGCTACATCGGCGAAAAATGGTCGTGGAACGTGGTCCTCAAGTGCGGGTATTCCCTCATTGCCTTTGGCGGGCATCTCGAGGAGAAATTCGTGTCCGCTTTTGAAATCCTTGTAGTGAGAAGGTTCTAAAAATTTTATATTTCCACTACCCAATGCATCAACTCCAACATCAAGGCGTAATTATGTCTGATCGTTTTATCGTGACCGGCAACTTCACCGACGACCCCTTTGCCATCGACATGGCCCAGTATATCGGTCTCCGTGAAGATATTTCCGACGTGGTCTCCCTGAAGACCTTCGCAAACTCCGAATTCTGCCCCCGCTACGGCCTGGACGTGGACGATATGGAACATATCGGCCGCCGCCTGGAAGGGAAGATTGTCTTGATTTGCTCGGTCTCGAACCATGAACGCAGCCGTAACGACTATGCCATGCGCAACTGCATTCTGGCCCGTGCCGCAAAAGACAATGGAGCCGAACAGGTTGTGTTGGTCGAGCCGGACCTGTTCTACAGCGCCCAGGACCGCGGGCCCCACCGCGTAGGCGAACTGGAAAAGGACCGCCCGGACATCGACTTGAAGAAGTTCGACGGCCAGGCCTTCACGAGCCTTCTCTATGCGGAGCTCCTGAAGAAGTCCGGCGTCGATGCCGTGGTGACGGTACACAACCACAGCGTGAAGGTGCAGAACCTTTTTGCCGACATCTTCGGCAAGGACAATTTCCATAACCTCATCCCGACGGACGTCTACGCCCACTACATCAAGAACAGCAATTTTGTGCAGACCGGCAAGGACGGCAATAATCTTGTCATCGTCTCCCCGGACAAGGGCGCACGCCCGTTCATGAACGCCGTCTACGAAGCGCTGGACCTGCCCGAATGCAAGCGCGTGGTGATGGACAAGGTCCGTACCGGCGAACGTGAAATTTCCATGACCTTCAACCCGGAACTCTCCGACATCAGCATCGAGGAAATCCAGGGCAAGGACGTGATCGTGTTCGACGACATGGTCCGCACCGGTACAACGATCGTGCAGTGCTGCGAACACATCAAGAAGGGAAATCCCAACCGCGTGTGCTTCGGCGTGACCCACTTCCACACGAGCCCCGAGGCCCGCGAAAAGCTGAACAGTCCGGCCATCGACGAAATCCTTACCACGTCTACTCTGCCCGACATCATGAACCGCGATTGCCAGGGCCGCCTCCGCAAGAAGCTCACCGTGATGAAGCTCGGCAAGTGGATTGCCCGCCACGTGATGCAGATGTACGGTCTGGACGACGGACGTTTTGAGAAGGACTTCTACAAGATCGACATGTCCTCCAAGAACCCCCGTTGGCCGCCCCAGTTTTTTTAATCCATTCAACGGCTCATAGGTATTTATGTCCGCAAAAGTAACAAGCAGCGATAAGATTGAGGAATTGTTCCCGGATACCCCTATCCGGAAAATCATCACGCCCATGGAACGCCTGATGAAGGTGGAAACCACGGGCGGTATCGTCCTTATCATCATGACCGTCGCTGCACTTCTGTGGGCGAACTTGAGCCCGGAGAGTTATCATCATGTCTGGCACCTGCCCTTTGCCCTGACCATCGGCAGCTGGGTGGGGGCGGCAGACCTGCATTGGTTTATCAACGATGCGCTGATGACCATCTTCTTCTTCAACATCGGTCTCGAGGTGAAGGGGGAGATTGCCTACGGTGAACTGCACGACCCCAAGGCGGCGAGTCTGCCCATCATTGCTGCGGCGGGCGGTATGTTGTTCCCCGCGTTGATTTACCTGGCTCTTTGTCCTGCAGGTGCGGGACACGGCTGGGGAATCCCTACGGCTACCGATATCGCCTTCGTGGTGGGCTGTATGGCGATTCTCGGCAAGAAGGTGCCACATGCTTTGCGCGTGATGATTTTGACTCTCGCTATTGCCGACGATATCGGCGCTATCCTTGTGATTGCTATCGGTTACCCCAGTGGTGACGGAATCAACTTTGCGGCCCTGGGCATGGGCTTTGCCCTGTTGGCCCTGATCAATGTGTTCTTCCGCATCGGGGTTCGCAACATGCTGTTGTTCCTCGTTGTCGGTGTTGCGGTCTGGGCATTCTTTGTCAAGAGCGGTGTGCACCCCACCATCGCGGGTGTGTTGCTGGGCCTTTCTGTGCCTGCGAAGGCAGTTCTTGCCAAGGGCAAGCTGGCCCAGTTTGCCGGGAGCATTGGCGGCAAGCTTTCGGGCGAAGTCAAGGACAGGAACGAACAGTACGAGGTGTTCACCATGCTCAGGCGTGGCGCCCGCGAAAGCATTTCCATGCAGGAGCTTCTGTTCAAGCCTCTGGTGCCCTGGGTGAACTTCTTTATCATGCCGTTGTTTGCATTAAGTAACGCCGGCGTAGAAATCAAGCTGGGCGGTGTAGAAGTCCCCGTGATGGGTGCGGTGGCCTTGGCCCTCGTGTTCGGCAAGCCCATCGGTATTTTCCTGTTCAGCCTGCTTTCTGTAAAGATTGGCATTTCCAAGCGGCCCAGCTACTCCTGGAAGGTTCTTTGGGGTGGCGGTATGCTGGCGGGTATCGGCTTTACCATGGCGCTGTTTGTGGCGGGCCTTGCCTTTGATGTAGGCGACCGTCAGGATTCTGCAAAGCTCGGCATTTTGCTGGGCAGCTTTAGCGCGGCGATTCTCGGCACCATCTACATGAGCCTTGTCTCCAAGCCCCATCACGGCGAAGAGGCTGCAGAAGAATCTGCTACGAAACACGAATAAATTAATTACGAATAAAGTAATTGTTGCGCCGAAGACGCCCACGATTGAACTCGCTTCGCGAATCTTGATTCCAAAAACAGCGAGTTCGGTCGTGCCGGGAGGGTGTTAGGGAGGGCTTTGCCCTCCCTTATTATCATTACCCCGCCTGAACGGCAGTCAGCGCAATCGTATAGACAATGTCTTCTACCAGGGCGCCACGGGAGAGGTCGTTCACCGGCTTGGCAAGACCCTGGAGCATAGGACCAATGGCGATAGTGCCGTGGGCGCTACGCTGCACGGCCTTGTAACCGATGTTACCGGCAGAAAGGCTGGGGAACACGAACACGGTTGCCTTGCCGGCCACAGAACTTCCGGGGGCCTTCAGAGAGCCGACGCTTTCGACGGTAGCGGCATCATACTGCAGCGGGCCATCCACCAGCATCTCGGGGCGAGCTTCCTTGACCAACTTGGTAGCTTCGCGCACCAAGTCGGCGTCCGGACCCTTTCCGCTGTTCATGGTGCTGTAGCTCAGCATAGCCACACGGCTGGGCAGCCCGAAGGCCTTGGCGGTGTCGTCGCACTGCATGGCAATGCCAGCCAGCTCTTCGGCGGTGGGGTTCAGGTTAATCGCGCAGTCACCGTAGATATAGGTCTTGCCGGGCATGCACATGAAGAACACGGAGCTTACGGACTTGACGCCGGGAGCGCACTTGATGACCTGCAGGGCAGGGCGGAGCGTGTCTGCGGTAGAATGGATAGCGCCAGAAACGAGACCATCCACTTCGCCCATCTTGAGCATCATGGTGGCAAGCATCACGTTGTCGGCGAGGGCCGCACGGGCCTGTTCTTCGGTCATACCCTTGGACTTGCGGAGTTCCACCAGAGTGGGCACGTACTTTTCAGCAAGTTCAGCCGTCGGTTCAATAATTTCGATATCGGCAGGGAGGGAAACGCCTTGTTCCTTGGCCACCTTGAAAATTTCGTCCTTCTTGCCCACCAGCACAGGTACGGCGATCTTGCGGTCAATGACCAGCTTTGCGGCCTGCACGGTGCGGGGCTCGGAACCTTCGGGCAGCACAATGCGCTTCTTCGCCTTTGAGGCCTTCAGGAGCAAGCCTGCACGGAACATGGCCTGGCTGGTCTTGCGTTCGGCAGTGGGGGCGGCAAATTCCTTCGCGAGGCACTTGGGGCAATGCATTATACGGTTCGGGCAGAACAGGTCGGCATCTTCGCCATTGCAATAGACCTTCGCGTCCAGGGCGGTGGCGAGGTCGTCGTTGAACTTGTGAGCCAGCACGTCGTTCATGCCTTGTGCACCTTCCACCACCACGGTATCCACAGAAGCAAAGTCCTTCTGCAAGAAGTCGGCGGCAATCTTCTCCATCAGCACGGCGGAACGGTGTTCCTTCAGTTCCGCCGCCGCCTCGGCACCATTTGCGCAGGGCTTATACACGGCGGTCTTGACGCCAGCGGCAGCGGCGGCGTCCACAACTTCTTTTACCTTCGCGGCCATCTCAGCGGCGGCAGCGGCAACCAGAATTACTCTATTCATAACAATCTCCGTTTTTCGGCGCCAACGGGCGCCCTTAAAATTGAACGCCTAAAAATTAAGATAAAAAAAGCCCTGCGGCAAAGCCGCAAGGCTCATATTCACAGTTTCGAGGCGGTTGACCTTACGCGAAATTGTAAAGGTCCGTAATATCCTCGCCCGCCTTGTCGTACATCCAGAACTGGTTCACGTGAGCATGTTCGTCTTCCACCAGGTCGATTTTCATGCTGTGCTTGTATTCCAGGTAATGGAACATACGGGCCATGTCCTTGCAGAACACGTCCACCAGGGGGCTGCTCACCACCAGGGTCACTTCCTTCAGTTTTCCCTTGCCGTGGGCGCGGGCCATCCAGCGGTCGATCATGCCCAAGGTAGATTCCAGCGTGGCAATGCGGCCACCGCCGTGGCACACCGGGCAGATTTCCGTCTTCTCGGTCATCAGGTTCACGCGCACGCGCTTGCGGGTCACTTCCATCAGGCCGAACTGGCTAATGGGAGCGGGGCTGATAGGCGCCTTGTCCCGGCGAATCGCCTTGCGGAATTCCTGGTAAACCTTTTCGCGGTCCTCGTCGGTCTCCATATCGATGAAGTCGATAATGATAAGACCGCCCACGTCGCGAAGCCGGAGCTGCTTTGCAATCTCGTGGCAGGCGTCGATGTTGGTCTCGAGGATGATCTTGCTCTGGTCCTTGCCGTGGACCTTCGGACCGGTGTTCACGTCGATGGACACCAGGGCCTCGGTCTGCTCGATGACCAGGTTTCCTCCGCGGGGGAGCGGTACCTGGCGCTGCAGGGAGCGGGCGTAATCGTTTTCAATCTTGAAGTACTCGAACAGGCTCTCGTTACTGCTCCAGAGCTTCACCTTGTCCAGCTTGTCCGGAGACAGCACCTTCAGGTAGTCGCGAAGGGCAAAATATTCGTCCCGATTGTCAATGTACACGTAGTCCGTGTTCTCACCAAAGTATTCGCGGACCGTCTGCTCGATAGAATCCGACTCCTCGTAGATGCAGGTCTCGGCGGGCATGGTCTCGAAGTTGTACTTCGTCTGTTCCCACTTGCTCTCCAGTTCACGCATCTGCTTCTGGATTTCGAATTCGGACTCGTTCAGCCCGTTGGTGCGCACGATATAGCCCACGTCGCGGGCTTTCAAGCGGCGGACCACCTTCTGGAATTCCCGACGCTTGGCATGGTCGCGCTCGCGCTTGGACACGCCCACGAAGTTGGTACCCGGCATGCACACCAGGAACCGGCCTGCAAAACTCAGATGAGTCGTCAGACGGGCACCCTTGGTGCTGATAGGTTCCTTCACCACCTGGACCATAATTTCCTGGCCTTCCTGGAGAATCTCGTCGATGGAGATTTCCTTGGAAGCGCCTTCCTCGTCGCCGTCGTCGCCGTATTCCCGGCGCAACAGCTCGTTCCTGTCCATGGCGTCGTCCTGGTGCAGGAACCCTGCCTTCTCGAGACCGATATCGATAAACGCGGCCTTCAAGGCGGGAAGCACCTTCTGAACGACACCCTTATATATACTGCCCAGGGCCCTGGTAGAAGACACGCTTTCCACGACCAATTCCGCAAGTTCGCCGTCTTCCATGATGGCGATGCGCTTCTCGTAAGGTGTCTTGCTAATCAGGATTCCGCGCTTACACTTATTTGCCATAAAACTCCTAAAAGTAAAGCAAAATCGATTAGACAAACCCCTAAAAGGCCCTCCAAAAGTATGGAGCGCCTCCGAACCCCGCCGGTTTCTTGACGGAAAGTACCGCCCACCCACCAAAACAAGGTCTAGGGACCTAAAATATATAATAAGAGATTAGGATCTAGGGGTTAGGGGTTAGGGATTGCAGGGCAAAAACGGGTATTTTGCCCCGAACTTGTTATGCGGCAGACAGAACCTTCAACAATTCTCTCTTGTTTGCCCCAAGGGCAAAGAACATCTTGATCATCAGCTCCAGCGAAACACTTGCATCAGCATGTTCAACCTTTGCATATCGAGACTGGCTTGTATTCGCAAGGACAGCCGCCAAAACCTGAGTTTTTCCGCAATTTTTCCGCTTGTTGACAAGAGCCTTTGCCAAAGCAACCTTCATTTCAACAATTGCCATTTCGGCAGGACTTAATCCCAAAAAATCGTCCACATCACCAACTATCCAGCCTTTTTTCTCCAGACGCTCTTTTTTCTGTTTATCCATTTTTAGTCCCTCGAGTCATAAGATTTCAAGCGCTTGCGACAAAGTTCCAAAACTTCATCAGGCGTCTTGTTCGTTTTCTTTTCTGTCCATAAAATTACGACAATTGCATCCACATCAATCCGATAAAAAAGTCTCCATGTCTTATCCTCATCATTGATACGCAATTCATGACAATGTGCTCCTATAGAAGGCATAGGTCGGCTTTGCGGCAATGACAATTTCATTCCTGATTGCAATAACCGTAATAAGTATCCTGTCTCAATCCTTGCTTTTTGCGATAAAGGTGGCGTTTGAGGTTGCTCATGTAGCCATGCTATGGGTTTGTAGTTCTGGTTCATAAATATATATCAGATTTGACATAATGTCAAGGGGTGTTTTTAAAACCTCCTTATGGTCCCTACGTGTATAGACGTATTTTTGCAAGAAAAATTGCCTTTGAAACGAGTAAAAAGTTTTTTTTCACAGACCTCGCCAATGAACCTGACGAAACGGATTAGATTTTATATCATTATTCACGATGGGTCGTTTTGCAGTGTTCCATAAATTTCTTTATCTGGCGGCAATGATTTCCACCGCGGTTGCAGCCGAAGAATCCGCCGCAATCCCTTCCGAAGGGCTTGTGGCGTATTACCCGTTCAACGGCACTTTCGAAAACAATGCCGGCACAGAAATCGCCACCGCCGAAAACCACGGAGCCACATTTTCCACGGATCGCTTCGGCAACGAGAATTCCTGTGTCGCCTTTGACGGCAACGGAGCCTACCTGGAAATTCCGGACAACGACGTTTTCAGCATTTCCACCACAGGCGCCCTGACGGTTTCGGTGTGGGTCAGCCCCGAAGTGCTGAACTTCCAGAATGCAGAAGCCGGCGGCTACGTGCACTGGATGGGCAAGGGGGAGCCCCACCAACATGAATGGGTGTTCCGCATGTACAACAGGGACCTTGCCCAAGGCCAAGAAAACAGGCCAAACAGGATGTCCGCCTACGCCTTCAATCTAGAAGGCGGCCTCGGTTCCGGAAGCTACGTGCAAGAAGAAATCCAAGAAAAGGAATGGATCCATTTTGTGGCACGCTACGACATAGAATCCAACAAGATTACTTTGTTCAAAAATGGTGTCCAGAAAGACCAGGACGATTTATACGACAAGACCTACGGCGTGCAGGTCCAAAACGGGACGGCTCCCCTCAGGCTCGGGACCCGCTCCAAGTGGAGCTATTTCCAGGGCTGCATCGACGACCTGAGAATCTACAGCCGTGCTCTTTCCGAAAGCGAAATTCTGGCACTCTACAACGAACCCGCGCCGAAAGACAACGCCGAAATAGAAACCCCCGAAGAACATAGCTCCAGTTCATCAGAAGTCGTCAATCAAGTAGAGTCCCAGGCTATCTGGAAAAAGTCAAACCCCGTGAACCGCTCCAGAATCAATTCTCGGAGCAAGAAATTTTTCGACCTGAAAGGACGCCTGGTGCGAGAGGAATAGAAGTTAGGGGCTAGGATCTAGGATCTAGGGGCTAGATTCTAGCTCAAATGGCCCGGAGGGGCGCTGACGCTGTTCTTGATGGCCGCCTGCTTGGACTCCACAATCTTGTCAGCGATGGAACGGACCTTTTCGGTGAGCCACAACCACGACTGAGAACCTTCGGTATAGTCCGCCTCCCCAAACATCTGCACGCGGCTGTCCTGGCGCATCTTTTCCACCTGGCGGAAAGCCTTCACGTCCCCTTTCGGGTAAACCGCAAAGGTAGAGCCGCCATTGTAATTCAAGATGCTGAAAGCGGGCACATCCGAAGGCCCGTCGGCAATGTAGAGCATGTTCTCGAAGGGCACGCGACGGTCGCCCCGGGCGATGGTGGAATTCACATCGATATCGTCGGGATACTTGTTGCTCCCCTTGTTGATTTCAAAAAGGTAGCGGGTCTTGGAAGTATTGTCCAGGGCGCAGGCCACCTGGCTGATTTCTCCTTCGGCAGGAGCGGTACCAGTCTTTGACGCATCCGTATCAAAACCGGGGAGAGCCGGCGTCTCGATAAACTCGCATCCGAAAATTCCATCCACGAAGGGGGCAATGGCGCTCCCCCGGATAGTTTCCGCAAAACCCGTGCTCACCACGTAATGCTCCAGCTTGATATCGAAGGCCTTGTATTTCGGGTCCGATTCCACAAGCCCCTTGATGTTCCCGAAAAATTCCGGAAGCCCCGGATAGAATACAAGCTCTCTTCCGAACTGATGCAATAGTTTGTTCGAAAGGCCCTTGAACAGCCCCTGCTTCACGTAGGTCAGCACGTGGTTCAGGTAACTGGTGTCCGGATTCACATGCACGCCGCTACGGCCGTAGTATTCGCGGAGGGAGTTTACCTCCCGCCAGAACTTGCCGCCATCTACGTTGTAATGGCGGAACAGCGGCTCTTGCATGTAACTGCTGATGAGGGTCTTGTCACAATCCCACACGAGGGCGATGATGTTCTGTTCGAAAGGAGTCATGGGTTGTTAGGGGATAGGGGTTAGGATTTAGGATCTAGGGGCTAGGATCTAGAGGCTAGGATCTAGGGAGATGAGAGATGTGTAATGTGGAGTGCGAGGTGTGGCTATAAAACTCATAACTGACTACTGATAACTCATTACTTTCATATCACTGTTTCGTTATGAAGTAGTCTTCCGGGTTTATGGGAGTGCCGTCCAGGCGGATTTCGTAATGGAGCGCCACGCTGGACTCCGTGCCGCTCTCGCCGATGATGGCGATGGGCTGCCCGCGCCGAACGCGCATGCCCGGCTGCACCAGGGCCTGCCCCAGGTGGGCATAGAACGTCTTGATGCCCGGCATATGCTCAATCTTCATGGAAAGCCCGAACCCGCGATGGTTGCGGACTTCGGCCACGACGCCCGCACCGGTGGCCACTACGGTATCGCCCACGGCAGCCACGTAGTCAATGCCCCGATGGGGCAGTTCCTGCTCGGTAAAATGGTCGTAAATCATCTCGAAACGGTTCTTGACGGCATGGTTGTTCTTGAAGGGGTGCAGCACAGGCACCATAGCCGCCGTTACGGAATCCTGCTCCAGCCGGGCAAGCAGGCGCCTGAAGGTCTTCTCGATTTCGGCAAGGCTCTTGCGTTCGCTACCCGAACGCATGTCCCGGCCGGATTCTTCCAGGGTGAACCCGAGCCCGCTGAGGCTTACGGTGCTGTCCCGCAAGAGCCGGGTCTCTTCGGCCTTGAGGATGGACTCGTCCACCGATTGGCGGATATCCTTAATCTCCTTCTTGATGGCCATGTTCTGGCGGTACACCGAAAGCACGTTTCCGTCGGAGAGGTTCGCCACAATCTTCTGGGGCGAGAACAGCACAAACCCGAGAATGGCGCAAGCCAGGAGAACCACCATCACGATTACCCTGGTCAGGGAAATCTTGTAGTTCTTGGGCGCCGAGGTCTTGCTCGGGAAAACATGAACCTCAAGCTTTTTCACTCTTCCCCGCAGATTCCTTGGAAAGCTTCTTTTCCAGTTCGGCAATCTTTTTCTGGCTTTCTTCGATGCCGCCGATAATTTCCACCACCGACGGGTCGTCCTTGATGGCCTTCAGAAGGTCGTCTTGCACGGCGCCGTAGAGCTTTTGCCCCAGGGCCTGGAACTTGGTCTTGAGTCGGCTTTCTTCGGTTGCCAGTTCAACACGGACCAGGGTCGCGGAGGCAAACCCCATGGCATGGTTTTTCAGCTTATTTAGCACTGTTTTATCCATAAGCGTTCCTTTTTTCACTCTTAAAATAGTAGTTTTTACTCCATAAAACAATGGAGATTTTTTATGAGCCGGAGAGATCGTAGGCGTGCTATGCAGAATGCAAGGAATTTCACGCCTAAAAAGTCCAATTCCATGAACAAGTGGGTCATTGTGGCCCTGGCCGTAATCGCTGTGGTATTTTTCGTCGGAACGACTATCATTCAAAGGGGTGCCTAATCTATGAAATTCCAAATCCAAAAAGCTGTATTCCTGGACGCTCTTAGCGCCGCCGTCAACGCGGTGCCGAACAAGTCCACTATCCAGATTCTCAACAACTTCGCCCTCAGGCTCGAAGGCAATGTCCTCGAGGTGAGCGCGACGGATCTGGACCTGGGCATCAGGGTCAAGGTGGAAGTCGAAGGTGAACGCGACGGTTCCGTGGTCATCAACGCCCGCAAGCTTCTGGAACTGGTGAAGAGCCTCGTAGATCCGAGCATCACTACCGTAAGCGTAGATGTGGAAAACTACCTCGCCAAGATCCGCTGGAGCGAAAAGGGCCAGGCAAGCATCACCGGTTTCGACGCCAGCGATTTCCCGCCGTTCCCCGAAGTGAACGAGGGCGAAACTCTGAACTTTGCCAAGAGCGAACTGGAATTCCTGGTCGAAAAGACCAAGTTCGCCACCTCTACCGACTCCACCCGCTTAAGCCTGAACGGCATCTTCCTGGAAGCGGGCGACGGCAAGGTCTCCATGATTGCAACCGACGGTCACCGTCTGGGCCGTGCCGCCATCGAGCAAGAAGGCGCAAGCCTGAGCAATGGCGTCATCGTCCCCCGCAAGCCCCTGGAACAGATTCTGCACATGGCCAAGGCCGACGCCACCATTGAGGCCCGCGCATCCTCTACCCACATTTTGTTCAGCACCGAATCTATCCAGGTGATTTCCAAGCTCTACGAAGGACCGTACCCCAACTACCGTGCGGTGATTCCCCAGAACTTTGAACGCACCGTGCAGCTGAACACCGTAGAGTTCCTGAACAAAATGCGCAGCGTGATTTCTATGGCCAACGCCCGCACCCACAAGGTGCGCCTGCAGTTCGAAGGCAACAACCTGGAACTCAGCGCAAGCGACCCGGATGTGGGCGGCGATTCCCGCGAAGCCCTCTCCGTGACCCACAACGGCGAAGGCTCCTTCAGCATCGGCTTTGACGGACGCTACATTTCTGAAATCTTCAGCATGTGCAAGTCCGAAGAAACGGTGATGAAGATGAACAACCCCATTGGCGCCTGCATCATCGAGCCCGTTGGCGAAGGCCTGAACTTCAGCTTCTTGCTGATGCCCACCCACCTGACCGACGACTAACCGCAAGGTGCAAACAAACTAAAAAAGGGGTGTCGCACAAGCGAGCCCTTTTTTAATGTGAAATATATGTCCAACGCCATCCGCAAACGTATCAGCAAAAAGATTACCAAGGCATTGCACGATTTCAACTTGATTGAAAACGGCGACAAGGTGCTGGTTGCCGTCAGTGGCGGCAAGGATTCCAGCGTGCTCCTGATGGAACTGGCCGCCCGCATGGGAAAGTTCTTGCCCGACTGCGAAATCGGGGCCATCCATATCCAGAGCGACTTTGCGGACAAGGCCCCCCGGGAATTTCTGGAACGGATGGCGCAGCAATATCCGCAGATTCCCTTCTACTTCAAGGACGTGGCGGTAGAAGGCCGGCTCAAGGAAGGCCGCAAGCTGAACTGCTACTGGTGCAGCACCCAGCGCCGCACCGAGCTTATCAAGTTCGCCCGCGAAAACGGCTACAACAAGATTGCGCTGGGTCACCACATGGACGACATCGTAGAGACCCTGCTGATGAACATGCTCTACAAGGGCGAATTCAGCGGCATGCCGCCCATGGTGCCCTACGAAAAATACCCGGTAAGCGTCATCCGGCCGCTTTGCTACTGTGAAGAATCGGAGATTATCGAATACGCCGAAGACGCCGACATTCGCAAGTTCACCTGCACCTGCGAATTTTCCAAGGCCAGCCACCGTAAATCCATCCGCGAAGAAATCAAGAGCCTTACCAAGGGCAATTCCACCCTCAAGGCGAACCTATTTGAAAGCATGCGGAATATACGGATGGATTATCTGCTGTAGGGCGAAATGAAATTTTGACAAAATTGCCTATTTTAGGCAACCTATTTTAGGTAATTTTTGCTCAATATGGAAAAATGGCAACATTGGCAAAAAGCCAAAATGAGTTTATATTTAAAGGAGTACGTTGACCAAGGCGTTCTAAAGGAGTTGAGCATGGCCTTCAAGAGCATAGGACAAAAATACGGGTTCGTCAGTGCCGGCGATGTTATCCGTCAACGAGTCGCCGATGCACTTGTTGATGAGCAGCAAAAAGCCAGGGCCGATGCCGAAGCAAAAGCCAACGAAGACAAGTTAAATACCGCCAGGGGGCTCCTCCAAGACGGAGTTTCCATAGAAATTTTGACCCGACGGTTCAACCTTTCCGAAGAAGCAATTCTGGGAAAGTAGTTTCCTAAGCTTGTAAAACATCAAAACGGCTCCCGATGGGAGCCGCTTGTGGTTTTTAGAATTTTCTTTTTGTATATTACCCTCCGGTTTCCCAAGTGGGATTCTTTGTGGTTCAAGAGGTTTTGAACCAGTTGCCAGATGGGCCGGCGTTCCGGCCCGAATTCCCCTATTACCAAATGAACGAGGCCATTGCGGTCGTTCTCCGCGTATGGCCAGGAGAAACTATGATGAACGAAAATACAAGTGCTGCAAAGCGCAGCCACGACCCATTCTTCCGCTGGTTATTCTCAAACACCACGCACGCAAGGAACCTGCTGGAACTGTCGGCGAAGGTGAACCGGGAACTGAGCGAGTTCCTCTCGGTGGTGAACCTGGATACCTTGATTCGGATCCCCGACTCATATTCAGAAGTAGATGAAACAGGCGAGGCGGATATCGCTTTCCGCGTGAACGTTGCCACGGGTGCCCCCGTGCTGGTGGGCATTTTGCTGGAGCACAAGTCCGGGCGTGATGTAGGAATCCTTGAACAGATTGACCGCTATGTCCATTCCGTCATGAGACTACACGAGGAGAATCGCGCATTTAGCGGGTTCCCCACCATGGCGATTATCTTCTACAACGGTCGCGATAACTGGGATCCTCTAAAACTACTGGAAAACGGATACCCCAAATATTTTCACGGGTCCGTGCTTCCGTTCAAGTGCACCTTCATAAACATGGCGGACATTCCCG
>CALATK010000087.1 GCA_937891805.1 uncultured Fibrobacter sp.
ACGCCAATGAGGGAACTTTCCGCTCTTGCGGAGAGCATCCATGTTCTGGCGGATTGTGTCTAGACGGGTTTGCATATGAGTTGCGAGTTGTGAGTTATGAGTTGTGAGTCAAACGCTTAATTCTATCAATTTCTCGATATTCATTTTTCTGTCATTTGGAGCGGGGTCACGCCAATTTCCACACGACGGTTCAAGCTGCGGTGTTCCTCGCTATCGTTAGGATACTTAGGCTGGTGCTCGCCAAAGCCTGCCGCAAAGAGGCGCTCCGGCGGGAACCCCTGGGCCACAAGAGCCTTGACCACGCTTACCGCACGTTCCGTAGAAAGGTTCCAGTTAGAAAAATTCGGGGAGTTTTTCACCGGCAAGTCGTCGGTAAAACCGCTCACCATGATTACATCGCCCGGAGCCATGGCGTCCAAAAGTCCTTTGCTGATTCCTTCAATGACCTTGATACCTTCGGCGGTCAGGTTCGCCCCGTTGATGGGGAAAAGGAAGCTGGCCTGAATCTGGATCTTGCCGTCTTCGAGAGCGATAAGCCCCTGCTCGATAGAAGACTTGAGGCTCTGGGAAAGGAGCGCGTTGCGTTCTGCCGCAATCTTCCGCATTTCCTCCTGGCAAGAGAGCACTTCCTCTTCGGTACGGGTCAGGTCTTCCGCTTTCTGCTCCTTCAGGGTGGCCATGGCCACGAAGGCAAGGATAAACAGGGACACCAGGGCCACGCCCAGGTCCGTATAGGCCATCCAGGGATTGTGATTGTCTTCGCGACGAAATCCCATCTACTAGCCCTCCACCTTAGGCTGCTCGGCCTTGTGGTTTGCTCGCTGGACCTGTTCCATGACTTCCAGCAAGATTTCCTGGGTCTTGACGGCGTTTTCCATAAGCACTTCGGAGGCACGTTCGTGGAAAGCTTCCAAGGACTGGTTCAGATGTTCCACAAAGTTGTCTTCTTCCTCGTGCTCGGCGGTGTCGCCAGAAAGTTTTTCCAGAATGGTTTCCAGACCTGCGCGGAGCATTTCCAGGTTGGCGCTGAGTTCGCTCTGGTTCACCCGCATCAGTTCGGCGGTCTCCACCAGGTTTCCACCCAGGGCGTCGGTAGCTTCCTTCTCCTTGACCACCCGGTTGTCGATGCTTTCGGTAAGGGCCTTCTGGGCCTCCAGCAGCACGGCAGAAGATTCCGAAAGTTTCTGGAAGGCACCCAGAATGTCGGAAGAAAGGGCCGAAAGCTTTTCGGAAACGGACTTGCTGAGTTCGGCGGAACCCGCCTGGGCCTTTTCGGCCACCTGGAGCGCCACCGTCTTGAGGGTTTCCAGGCCCTCTTTCTGGGACTGGACTCCGGCAGAGGCTTCCGTCGAAAGCTTGTCCATAAAGGTCTTCCACTGTTCCGAAGACTGTTTGACCTGTTCGGCCACGGCGCTTGCAATGTTCTTCGAAGAGGCATTCATGGCGTTTTCCGTCGCGCTGGCTACGGCACCGAGTTTTTCGTCCAGCTTGGTAGAAATCGAACCCATTGCTTTTTCAGTTGTGCTGGCCACAGCGCCAAGCTTTTCGTCCAATTTCGCAGAAACAGAATTCATGGAGTTGGACACCGCACTCTCCAAAGATTCCACAGTCTTTGCAAGCCCCTGCTGCACAGAGGCGGCCACGGCAGACAGATTCTTCTCTACAGACAGGAACAGGCGTTCCAGTTCCGTCTTTTCCATATCGGTGGCAGAAGCGGCAGCGTCTTCGCCCTGCAATTCAAGAGTGAGGCTGTCCAAACGGGCCAAGAAACGCTCCCTGGCACCGAGCAGCAGACTACGGCTCGCGTTCAGCACCAAGGCCGCAAAGAGACCGCAAAGGCTGGTCCCGAAAATGCCCTTCATGTTCTGGAACAGCACCTGGATGGTATCAAGAGTCCCCTGGGTCGTAGAGTTATCGATAGCACCGCCGGCTGTTGCCACAGAATACATAAGACCGAAGAACGTACCCATCAAGCCGAGCAAAATCACCGTACCACTAGAACTGCGGGGAGCGGGCAGGCCCGTACTGTTAGAAAGAACCTCGTAGGCGATAGGCGAATCGATTCGGATACCCTTCTCTACCAGATGACGGGCCATCTCCAGGCGGCGAGCCACCACGCCGTCACCGCTCACCCTGAACCCCCTGCCGCTTTCGCAGGCGGCAATCTGTTCCTCTTCGGCGCTAATCTTGCGGGCCGCGGCCATAGACATGAACTGTTCCGCCAGGAACACCACGAAAATGGCGGCCATGATAATCCAGCCGAACAGCGGAGCGCCAAAGTACACGGCTCCGCAGGCAAGGGCACCAATGCCCACCAGGGTAAGCAGGAGAATGGAATTGAAAGTGTTCTTCATCGTTCACCTTTTGTTTCAAATAAATTCAACTGGCCGCGGTTGAACCCGCGCAAGAACAGGGACCACTTGTCGCGGTACCAGTCAATCACCTGGAGCGTAAGGCCCCGAGCGTAATCGCAAAAATCATCGGTAAAGGCCAAAAAGCCGTTTTCGTAAGCGTAGTGCTGATTCCAGAGCCTGCCCACGTTGCGGGCACAGCCTGCCGCCGTGCGGTAATACTTGGGCGTCCCCTTCACATTGAAGGCGGCGGCAAAGCGTTTTTTTGCCAGGGTGTTCAGGGAACTGCGCAGGGATGTCACCAGGGCATTCTCTTTTTCACGGAGGCCTTCTTCCAGGCAGGGCAAGAGCTTGCTCACCGCATCCACGGCACTTTCGCCGTGCCAGTACTTGCAGAGTTTTTCCTGCAACTGCATCACGCGGCCGTGCATACGCACGAACAAGGGCTCGGCATCGCTTACCAGCAGGTGGATGGTCGCCGAATAGAAGGCGTTGATGTCCTGCTTGTTGTTCTTGACCGCAAGGCACCAACCGTTCTCGTCGTGGTGCAAAAAGTCCCCACCCTCCAAGAGCAAGCGCAAAACCTCGTCAGTAGAAAAACGCTGCATCCACTTGGCGCGGAACTCGTAGTAAAGCTTGCTCGCATCAGCCACTATCTGGGGGAAAGAGGACTCGCAGAGTTTCCAGGCCGTGGCACTATAGCTTATCAGTTCGGAGCTGGAAACCGCCTCTTCCCTATTGTTCAAAAGGGCGTCCAGGTGCTCGAAAAGCACAATGGACCAGGTCACCATCATGGACTGTGAAAGGGTCGCCACCATGGCAGGGTGATCGGCATGCACCGACAAGTGCATACTTGTCCCCGTCATCTTGCGAATGGAGCGGCGAAAAGAATCTTCCACTGGCTACCCCTTAAAATCCCGTTTCAATCCTCTGCCATACACTACGGCTCACCCGCTTGCGGCTGCCCGCCAGCTCTTCGGATTCCTTGCGCACGTCAGATTCCAGATTGCCTTTAATCAAGGCCATATCGCCCTGGAAATCCCCGCCTGCCTCAAGGAACAGGCCGTAGACATTGTTGTAAATCTTGCTGTCCAAGGATATCACCTTGCCGCCCCGGACAGAAAGGGCGAAACGGTTCCGGTTGAAATCGCAATGGGACAATACAAGCTCGGGCACGTCATCTACCCACAGGCCGTAGTAGTTATTCACAAAACGTACGTTCTCGAAAACTCCGCGGGTGCGGAACACGGAATTGCGGAAGGCGTTCTCCACCATCAGGTTCTTGATTTCAAAGGAGCCGTTTCCCGAAATGATATGCAGGCCGTTCCAGCTTTCACTGGAGTCTGCACTTTTAAAGACAATCGGTTTGGCCTCTGTACCCCGGATGTCCACCGGGCCCCGGAGCATCAGCTTGGCGTATTCGCCCATAAGGACCGTGACCCCAGGTTCCACGGCAAATGTATCCGACGAAGTAAGCACAACCCCCTGTTCCAGGATATAGGGGCTATCCTTTTCCTGCAAAAGGAGCTTGCCGTTTTCCACCTGCGGAAACGGCATCTCCCCCGCGAGGGCCGCCACGAACGCCGAAAGGAGCGGCAGGACTATGTTACTTAGCCTGGTCAATTTCACCCCTCAGCTTGATTTTCTGGATAATGTGCATATTGGGCAACAACTGGGCGGCAATCACGTCGTTTACGTCGATGTGTCCCGAAATCTCCAGGTTGCCGGACTGCACCACCCCGTGGGTGATGTCGAACAGGATAGAGCCCGAGCCCACGATAAAGCCCTTACTCTCCATGCGCACGTTGGCGGTGGTGTCCGGAATTTCCTTGTACTTAATGTTCATACTGATTTTCGCCATCTGCACGCCGTCATGCACGAATACATCCTCAAGTTTGAAGGCCTTGTAAACAGTTGTCATTGCGCCGTTACCCGGAATCTCCACGGAACGCTCCCACACGTCTCCCAACTTCACGGGGCTGCCGGGCAGCACGGGCTGGATCTTCATGAACACCTTCATCAGGTTCAGCTCCTCGGTGCCTGGCTGCAGGGCCTGATCCTCTACGGAGGGGTCGCTCATGGAGCCGTCACCCATCATCTTGAACTGGAAATGCTGGGACGCCAGGTACTTTTCGATGTAGCGGAACTCCTCGACGGAGCGTTTGTCACTCTTGTAGTCCACCGTATCGATTTTCATCTCAAAACGGGCGGAACCGTTGTCGAATGCCACCGTCTGGCTCAGGGTGGACTGGGCGTTCAGGCGGGTTTCCATAGACTCGGGGGCCTCGTGGGTGGAATCCTCGGGAGCAAACACGTTGAGGCTCGCTTCCAGGGTGAATTTCTGGACCGGGGCATTCTGGGTGTTAAAAGCCAAAGAAACGCTATTGCTATCGCAAGAACAGAGCCACAGGAGCGCCGTGGACAGGACCGAAAACTTTACAAAATTCATACCTTGAATGTAGCAAATAGTTGCTAGAAATTTGGGTTTCTAGACGTCTACACTATCATTTATTACGCGAAAACTCAGAACCAGAAACTCATAACTGAGCCGAAGGCCCCGTACCCTTATTGCCGCTATCGCCTTTCTCCAGGCGCATTTTCTGGAAAAAAGCCTTCAAAAGCCCCAGACACTCGTCGGCAAGCAGCCCCCCCGTCACCTGGACATCCCGTTTCAGGGCGTTCCCCGAAATCACGTCTACCGTGGTGCCGCAACCGCCAAACCGGGTGTCCGGCGAACCGTACACCACCCGTGAAACGCGACTGTTCAAGATGGCTCCCGCACACATGGGGCACGGCTCCAGCGTTACATACAAAATAGCACCATCCAGGCGCCAGTTTTCGAGCTTCGACGAAGCTGTGCCGATGGCAAGGACCTCGGCATGGGCCGTAGCGTCTTTCAGCATTTCCACCTGGTTATGGCCCTTCCCAATGACCACCCCGTCCTTCACGATGACGCAGCCGATGGGAATCTCCCCCTCGTCAAAGGCCTTTTCGGCCTCCCGGAGAGCTATGCGCATATAGCGTTCGTCGTCGGAGGTACGAGGCATGAGGTCGTTCGTTTCACTCGCTTCGAGGTATGGAGCTTGAATACTTTTGTTGGTCATGTTATCCATATTAAAAAAATTTTTTTAAACACAAATGCAAGGGGTCCTCAAAAAGAACTAGTGAGCACCCTCATACCTCGGAGGGGCTTTAGCCCCGCACTCATACCTCAAAGCACCTTTAGGTGCGACCTCACAGCCCTCTCCCGTAAGCGCAGTAGCTGTCTTCTTGCATGTAGTCACCATCGTGGTAGTAGGCGGCACGGGCCCTGCAACCTCCGCAACGGTCGTTGAACTTGCACTTGCCGCAAGCCCCAGAATAAGCCTTGGTGCGAAGTTTCTTGAACACATCCGCATTGGCCCAAATTTCGTCAAAGGGAGTATCGTGAACATCTCCCGCTTCTTCCATCATGTAGGCACAAGGGCGCACCTTGCCTATAGGGCTTATGATGCAGTAATCAATGCCCGCAAGGCAGCCCCGGCTGTAGCGGGTCTTGATGTCCAGCTGGTCGGCGATGCGCAAAAACTGGGGAGCGCAAGTAGGCTTGACGGGGATGCCGAGCGTGCGGCTCTTTTCCATAATGCGACGAAGCAGGCTTTCGTATTCGGCTACACGGAGGGCGTGGTCTTCTATTTCTTTTCCGCGACCCACGGGAATGAGGAAGAATATCTGGTGGTTTACCGCACCAATTTCTTTGACCCAGTCCATAATGTCAAAAATTTCATTCTGGTTCCAGTCCATGATGGTGGTGTGAATCTGGAACGGAAGCCCTGCCGCCTTGCAGTTTTCAATGCCAGCCATAGTGAGTTCGAAAGCGTTAGGCAGTCCTCGAAAATTGTTGTGGCGTTTCGGGTCAATGCTGTCGATGCTGATGCCCATGGCCATGGCACCGGCAGCCTTAAGCTTAAAGGCCAAATCGTGCGTGATGAGGGTTCCGTTGGTACCGAACACCGGCCGGAGTCCCTTGCTCGAGGCGTGTGCGACCAGCTCAACGATATCCGGACGGGTCATGGGTTCGCCACCGCTGAAAATCATGATCTTGAATCCCGCCTTGGCAATCTCGTCAATCAGTTTCAAAGCCTCTGCCGTCGTGAGTTCGGCAGACTTGTTTTCGCCGGCATCCTGATAGCAGTGTTTGCAGGTCAGGTTACACTTATTGGTGGTCATCCAAGATACAATCATTCAAAACCTCTCATTACAAGAAACCCAAGTATAAAAAATAATCCTTCAGGGAAGCTCTGGTTGAACCCTTAGAACAATGTTTTCAATCCAAATCCGATAATTCCGTCCAAGTAATTTTCTCCGTTTCGTAGAGCATAGTACAGGTTCACGCTCCAGTTGCCACGGTATTGCGTAAAGGCGATGCCGTAATCCTGCTCACGTTTCCAGCCGTGCTCCGGAGCAAACCCGCGGTACAGCCCTGGCTGGTAAAAAGCCTCGACACTCAAGTTGTAGCCGTCTTGCCACAGCAGGGCCAGTTCCGAAAACCCGTAGGCACGGCTCCGCATAAAACGGTAACCCATACCCTTGAAGCTGTCCATGCCACCCAGAGCGAAATAGTCGGTACGTTTCAGAGCGACATCTGTGGGGAAAATTCCGCCGGCAGCCCCCGTGAAGCGGGTGATGACATTGCCGAACAGCGGGTAATAGGAAAGAATCTTGCCATGGCTTTCCAGATAATTGTCCAGGGAATCAGGGCGGTCCATTTTCCAGGTGGCAGAGCCCTGCATCTCAAGTCCGCGTCTCGGGAGCACGAACCGGTCCAGAGAAACATAATTCACCTCGAAGGTGGTGTGCTTGTCGTCTTCGCTCATGCCAAAGAAAATCCCGATGCTCCAGTCAAAGCCGATATCCCGAGTCACGCCGACTTCGCCCATGGCGATACGCTCCGTCACATCCTTCATTTTTCCGTCCAGGGAATCCGATTCCACAGAATAAATTTCTTCGTCAAACTGTCCCCGCAAAACTATGTTCCAGGGGGTGCCGAAAATCCAGGGCTCCTTGTACATAAAATCCAGATGACGGGAACTTTCTCCCGTAAATCCTTGTAGGGTCAAGTCCCTGGCCGTTCCCAGGATGTTGTAGAGTTTCACGTTCACCTGGCCTTCCCACAGATTGTCTTCGCTGGAGTAGCTCAAGAGCCCTTCGGCCTCGGAATTCCGGGCCGCCCTCATGCTGAAGGCGGGCACGAGCCTGTTTCTTGCAGGGTCCCGGAACAACCTTGCGGGAGCAGTCTGTTCAAAATACCCGAGACGGGCAAGCTTTCGCTCGGATCTCTCCAAGTCCGTCAAAGAAACAGGTGCGCCTTCTTCGATGCCGCTGAGCCTCCGGAACACTTCAGGGTCCGTGCCCGAAGAGTCCAGGTTCTCGGGGGCGGCCCAAACGTAACCTGCCCCACGTTTCAGTTCCACCATCAAGATTCCCAGAGTATCCTTACCCGAAGCGCCACCCATGCCGTAATGCATTTTACCTACAACCTGAACAGCCGCAAAGCCACGGTCTTCGTAGTCCCGGGTCAAGCGGGCCGCCGCATTTTTCCAAGATTCACAAGGAGAACCTTCTACCAGATTCAAGTGGGCTTCGTCATAGGCGGAATGTTCCCCGGCCCATACCACCTTGTGGATACGGCACAAAGACGCCTCCCCTGCAAAAGCAGAAGATGCCAAAGCAAGAACAAACAGGACTAACCCGAATGTTCTTTTGGCCTGGATCCATCGCGCTTCGCGCTCTGGATGACATCTTTTTACACCTTCATACCTCACTGCTCACACCTCAAAAGAACGCCCTCGCTTCCGTTGTCAGCTTCTGGAAAATATTCTCTTCGGCGTCACCGAACCTAAGCACATAACGCAGCCCGCAAGAAATAAAATCGTTTATATCTACAGAAACGGAAGATTCCAGCCGGTAGGTGCGGCCATCGCTGTAGCCGTCCATCATCTGGTAGGGAATCAGGTCGTCGCCGCTTTCCATCTGGACAACCGAGAACTGCACGAACCCATCTACCATATCTCTGCGGTTATAGCCCAGGCGTAGGGAACCTTCCCACAGGTAGGCGTCAAAAGCGTAATCCTGGTCGTCTTCGCCCTCGCCCGTGCGGTAACGGCCGCCGGGCTGCACAAAGAACCCGTTCCAGAAATCAAAGCGGTACCGACCAGAAATATCGCGGGTATCCCAGTCCAGAACCTGCAGGGCCTTCAATCACGTAGGTG
>CALATK010000088.1 GCA_937891805.1 uncultured Fibrobacter sp.
ATCACCAACTTTTACCATGCCCTTTGTTACAACACCAACGTGTCCTACTTTACCGCCTAATAACTTAATGGTATCTTTTACTTCAAATGTAAAATCTTCGGTACGACCTCGGGCGTTCCAGTGGGGCACTCCAAAATACACCGCATCGGCACCATTGTTGACGGCGGCGGTGAGCATTTCTCGTGTCCCTACGGGGAGTAGCAGTTCCGTTTTTTTCACGATGGAAAAATAGTTTTTTTCTTATATTTGCAGGGCGAGGTTATCTATGAAAAAAATATATACCCTGATTCTTCTGTTTTTTTGTTTTTTATTGATGAGTTGCAATACTGTCGGAAGTAAAGATGCTGTTGTTGCAAAAATTGGTAGTGAAACACTTTATGCCGAAGATTTAGATTTTCAGGCTTTGCAAAATTCGGCTGTCCCGTCGACTGACAATTACAAAATTGTTGCAGAACGTCTTTTGTATTCTTTGGCTAAGGCTTCTAAAATAAATGGAGAATCTAAGTCTTATGATTCTGCATGGAAAGCCTATGAACCTATTGTTCGCAATCGTTTGCTTACGATTGTCTATACCCGAGATCACCTGATGGGTAGATTGGGATATGCAGATGAAGATTTAAAAAATTATTTTAAGGAACATCGGGACGAATTTGACAGCTCGGTATCTTATCTCCAGGTTCGAGGGGATGTGGCTGGCCGTTATTTCATTTCGCAAAATCAGGATTCTTTAAAAAGATTTATTCAAAAAACACTTCCAGAAAAAGATGAACCGGCAAATGTTGAAGTTTTGTTCTATGTTGCAGATTCCCTTGCAGTTGCGGATATGGTTGCAAAGTTTAATGCAGCTGTTCCGGAAGATTCTTTACCGTTGATGCGTCATACTATTGTCTACCAGGGGAAAGAAAAGGGTGTCTTTGCGGATAGCTCCGTTATTAAAGCCTTGTTCCTTGCAGACTCCATGGCGGTTGGTACAGGACGTGGCTTCCGGGTTTTGGAAGATTCGGTATACACTTATTTTGCATTGAAACTAAAAGTGCGAAATGCATTAAAAAAAGCTAAGGAAGAGGATTTTAGGAAAATCCTTGAACAGAATTTTGTAACTCTTCGCCGGGAATCAATAGCTGAGGAAATTCAGAAAATGGGAGGTGATTTAGGAGATGTGGTGATTGAAAAGTTGACTCCGAAAGATCCCCATAAGTACTACGAGGATAATAAGGATAAGTTTATGACTGTTCCTGGTTATGAAGTTTATCATGTGGCTATGAAGGATTCTGCCGTGCTTGTAAAGACCATGGAAAATGTCAAGGATTTGGAATCGTTTAGGGCTGTAGCTGCAACCATTAGTGAAAAAGAAGAAACTTCTGATAGCATGGGTTATGTGGGCAAGGTCAAGAAAAATTATGCGCTCCCTTACGGAATTGGGATGATGCCGGCCTTGTGGCTCGAATTGGAAGGGAAAAAACCTGGATATATATCTTCTGCGATTCATTCTCTCGCGGATTCTCTTTATCACTGTTTTTATGTGTTATCTGTTGTGCCGTCAGAGCCCAAAGCGTTTGATCGTGTAGAAAAACTGATTGAATCAGCCTATGCGGATGATGTTGAAAGCCTTGACCCGGCAACAGTTCTGATATCCGAAAGGGGAAAACCTATCTACAGGAAAGCGGACTTGCTGAAAATTTTTGATGCAGAGCCAGGGATTCCTTACAATAAGAATACCCACCATAACTTAGTCAATATGCTTGCCCAGGCTTATGCTATTGGAGAAAAAGCTCGTCGCGACAAAGTAGATGATTCTTGGGAATTTCGTGCATTGTTGCGCTTGGCTCGTGTGGAATTTATTAGTAATCGCTACGACAGGATGACTCAAATTTCAGCACCAACACAAAATCAAATTCCCGAGAATCTCAAGAAGTTTGAATACTATTATGGGAAAGAATCAATTTATAAGGGAAAGTCTTTCGAAGAATCGCTCTCTCAGATTACAGGTGTGCTGACTTCTCGTGCCCGGGTAAATGCGAAGGTCCTTTCTGAAATGGAAGCGTGGAATAAAGCAAATGTGTTCTTCTACGACCGCGATAAAATGGAATTGGCTCCCATAACTTCTGGAGAAGGCGTTCTTGCAAGCGGAGATTCTGCGGCCAAAAAGCAAAAATTTGATGAGGCGATTTCTGCATACCAGAAGGTTGTAAATTTGTTTGCGGATAGGGATACCCTTTTCCGTATGGCCGTATACGGCTTGGCTCAGGTTTATTCGGATGCCCAAAAGTATAATGAGTCTGCCGCTTGTTTCGAAGCATTCTTGAAGATTTGGCCTGATGCACCGGAGGCAGAAAAGGTCTTGTTCAGCCTGGGCTTTATTTTGAATGAAAATTTAAAAATCAATGATCGGGCTCTGGAGGTGCTGGAGGAGTTTCAAAAAAGGTTCCCCAAGAGCGAACTGAAGGAATCCGTCGATTGGCTGGTGGAAAACATCAAAAGTGACGGAAAACTGGCCGACGACCTGATGAAGAAGATAGAGGCAGAAGAGTAAATTCAGAATTCAGAATTCGGAATTCGGAGTGAATTACTTCGGCTACGTCCGCAATGACGTTTATAATTCTGAAATCTGAATTCCGAAATCCGAATTATATCTATATTTCCCACATCTTAAACTAAAAGGTACCTACTATGGAAATGACATTCGCAATGATCAAGCCCAATGCGGTCAAGTCTGGCCTCATCGGACGCATTATCGACCGTTACATCGCTGCAGGCCTCTCCGTCTGCGCCGTGAAAATGCACCAGATGACCTCTGCCGACGCTCGCGGTTTCTACGCCGAACATGTGGAAAAGCCATTCTTCCCGGAACTCGAAGCCTACATGACCAAGGGCCCCTCCGTGATGCTCGCCCTCGGCGGCGAAAATGCCATTGCCAAGGTCCGCGCCATCAACGGTGCCACCAATCCGGCTAAGGCGGAACCCGGTACCCTCCGCTACGATTTTGCCCCTTCCATGACCGAAAACGTCGTGCACAGCTCCGACAGTCCTGAATCCGCCAAGCGCGAACTGGACTTCTGGTTCAAGGAAGACGAACGCTACGCTTACGAAATGCCCTCTCTGAAGGCTTGCTGCGTTCTCTAAGTTTAAACAACCCCTCAAGGAGACACAACTCAATGCAATGGATCATCAAGTATCTTACCTCTTCCATTGGTAAGAAGCAGATCATGGGATGCACTGGTGCGTTCCTCGCCCTGTTCATCTTCGGCCACATGTGTGGTAACTTCCAGCTTCTGAATTTCGATCAGGCTGCGGCTCAGGCGTCCTACAACGCCTACACCGAGTTCCTGACCGGGTTCAATCCGCTCCACTTCCCCATCAAGATGATTTACCTCGTCGAACTGGTGCTGGTGGCTGCCTTCGCCCTCCATATCTTCCTTGCCATCAAGCTGAAGATCGAAAACAAGAAGGCCCGCGGCGGTATCGACTACGAACTCAATGTCCGCAAGGGCAAGAAGACCTTCGCCACCTTCACCATGATCTGGTCCGGTCTCTTCATTCTCGGCTTCCTCATCCAGCACCTCATGATGCTCAAGTTCGGCGAACACTACCTGTACATGAACGACAAGGGTGAAATCGTCCGCGACATGTGGCTCACCACTATCCAGATGCTGGGTAATCCGGCCTGGGCTGCCTTCTACGTGATTAGCATGTTCGTCATCGGCATGCACCTGTTCCACGCTATTTCTTCTGCATTCCAGACTATGGGCATTGCCCACCAGAAATGGACTCCGGTCATTGACCTTGCTGGCATCCTTTACAGCATTGTGGTGGCTCTTGGCTTTGCCGTCACTGCCGCCGGTGCCTTCTACCTGGCCAACCAGCCTGAGACCCAGGCCCTTATCGAAAAGTCCCGCAGCCTCCAGCCGCAGTACGAACAGCAGCTGAAGGCCAAGGAAGCCGCCAAGACTTCTTATGTGGTTCCTTCTGTTGGCACCGTCGAAGTTTCTTTTAACGCTTAATTTTAAGGAGCCCACTAATGATTCTTGATTCTAAAATCCCCGGTGGTTCCATCGAAGAAAAGTGGACCAAGCACAAGTTCGAACTCAAGCTCGTGAACCCCGCCAACAAGCGTAAGTTCACGGTGATCGTGGTTGGTACTGGCCTTGCCGGTGCTTCTGCTGCTGCATCCCTCGCCGAACTTGGTTACAATGTCAAGTCTTTCTGCATCCAGGATAGCCCCCGCCGCGCACACTCCATTGCTGCCCAGGGTGGTATCAACGCTGCCAAGAACTACAAGAACGACGGCGACTCCGTTTACCGTCTGTTCTACGATACCGTGAAGGGCGGTGACTTCCGCGCTCGCGAAGCCAACGTGCACCGCTTGGCCGAAAACTCGAACCTCATCATCGACCAGTGCGTCGCCCAGGGTGTTCCCTTCGGTCGTGAATACGGTGGCCTCCTCGACAACCGCTCTTTCGGTGGTACGCAGGTTTCCCGTACGTTCTACGCCCGCGGTCAGACGGGTCAGCAGCTCTTG
>CALATK010000089.1 GCA_937891805.1 uncultured Fibrobacter sp.
CTCTAGCACTATTTGATTTGTAACTAATCCCTTTCTTACTAAATCAAGAGTTAATAGTTCTGTCATTTCTTTTACTATTAGTTTTGTTTTTTCATATCCATAAGGACAATGTAAAACTTGTCCAGAACTTGTACTATTAGATGTAGGTTTATATGCTTTTACACTTTCAACAGTGCAAGGTTCCCAACCCCAAGCGTGGTCTATCAGGATTTCCGCATTCACGCCGAACATCTTGTACAGGGCGTCAGGTTCCTTGACGCTTACCCGAGCGATATCTCCCATGGTGTGGATACCCCGACCCCGATTCAGGTGACATTTTTCCAGCCTGGCCGCGATGCCACGGCCCACCTGCCAAAAACTGGTAATGGGCTTGTGGGCCCACAGTTGCCTACGGTAACTCATCTCGTCCAGTTCCGCAATGCGCACGCCGTCGCTGTCCGCCACTACATGCTTTGCCATGATGTCCATGGCAATCTTGCACAGGTAAAGGTTCGTGCCGATGCCACCTGTGGCTGTAATTCCCGTGGTGGCAAGCACGTCCTGGATGATGGTCTTCACCAGTTCCCGAGCGGTTTTCTTGTACAGCTTCAGATACTTCGTCAAGTCCAGAAAACATTCGTCGATAGAATAAGAATGAATATCTTCGGCACTTACGTACTTGAGGTAAACGTTGTACACCTTCGTGGAATACTCCACGTACCTGGCCATCTGGGGCTTCGCAATCAAGAACTCCACCTTCTCGCCGGTGCGTCGCTCCACCTCCCGGACCTTCTGGTTCACTTCGAAAAGCCGGGCCCGTCCGGGAATCCCGTAAGCTTTCAGCGCAGGCGTCACCGCAAGGCAGATGGTCTTTTCGGTACGGCTCTCGTCGGCCACCACCAGCTTTGCCTTTAAGGGGTCAAGCCCCCGAAGGATACATTCCACCGAGGCAAAGAATGACTTTAAGTCTATAGCGGCGAAGGTGCGGGAGGGCATTGGGAATGGCCCTCACCTTACCAGTCCTTAGCTGGCCGTGCCTGGCCGCGGATAGGCTTCCAGGGTTTGCGTTCGCCGTTCTGTTCGTCAAAATCTTTCAGGAGCTGTGCCGCTTCTTCCGGGCTCATCTCCCCCATCTGCACGGGCTGTTCTTCCGGTTCTTCGCCATCGTTAGAGGAATCGCCCTGGCTGTCGCTTGAACCTTCTTCGGGCTGCTCGGGTTGCGGCTGTTCGCCGGCACCGCCGTTACTGTCGGAGCTATTGCTTTCTGAGCTGCCGCCCTCCTGGCTGCTGCTGGACTGGCCGCCGCCGTTCTGGTCCTGCTCATCGGAAGCGCTTGAGGAACTTTCTGAACCGCTGGAATTGCCTTCGCCGTTCTGGTCCTGGTTTTGGTCTTGATTCTGGTCCTGGTTGTTATCCTGGTTCTTGTCGTTCTTCTTGTTTTCGTTTTTCTGCTCGTCCTTGGCCTCGTGAATACGGTCCAGGAGCATCTGCAATTTTTGATCGTTGGGGTAGTATTGCAGGCCTTCGTTACAGGTAATTTCTGCAGAGGGTAAGCGGTTCTCAATATACTGGAATGCCGCATCGCTGTAGTAGGCCGATGCCGACTTGGGAGCGGCAAAGGCAGCTGCGGACAAAAGCAAAACCATAACAATGGACCCTATCGCTGCTGTCATTCTGGAGCGTAGCGATAGAATCCAGGGTGACGAATGACTGGATCCTTCGCGGTTTCGCCGCTCAGGATGATGCGTTTCGCAATGACAATTCCGAACTCCGAACTCCGAACCCCGAATTATAATCATCAGATTACCTCCAGGTCGTTGTCGGTGTTGCTGGCGTCAATCTTTGCCTTGGGCTTTCGGCCAGCCTTGATTTCGATAATGTCGTCAATGCGCTGCACATGCCCGCTGAGCTGACCAGCCGTTTCGTCTTCGGCAATCAGGTTTTCCAGCATTTCCTTGCCTTCGGCATACTTGCCGTCCTTGCAAAGCTGCAATGCACGGGCCAGAACTTCCTTCGCCTTTTCGCTCAGGGGCGGCTGTTTCTGATCGTTGTTCTGGTCCTGATTCTGGTCCTGGTTCTGCTTTTGCTTGTCCAGTTCTTCTTTCAGCTTGCGCTGCACGATTTCTACGTTCTTCTTGGCGTTTTCAAAACCGTTGTCCAGATCGATAGCCTTTTTCAAGTAGGCGACGGATTCACGCCAGGCGGCAATGCGCTCGCTACCTTCGGCAGACTTTTCACCTATGCGAAAGTGTGTATTGGCCAGATTGTAGGCCGCCTTGGCCGCCATTTTCTTGTCGGGCATGCGCACGGCGCTCTCCAATTCCTTCTTGGCCTCGTCGTAATTGCCCAACTTGTACTGGCAAGTGCCGATATTGTAAAACAACAACGGGTTTGCAGGTTCCGCTTCCCGGGCCTTCATATACTTTTCCAAAGCACCGGCATAGTCGCCATTCTTAAAAAGTTTATTGCCGTCGTTTATAGGTCGCGCAAAAAGCGACACCGACAGCACACACAACAGTATCAAAAACAATCGCATTTTCAAACCTTCATCTTTGCAATGGTAATATACAAAAATGAGATTTATACGACCAATCTATAGCAAAAGCATTAGAGCTGTCGAGCAACCACTAAAAATCAGCACAAGGAACACGCCCGCAACTCGGCGACGTACAGAGCCATTCTCGGCAAAAATTCCTTCAACCGACAAACAAATACAGGGAATCAATACTGGAAGTATAAAGCGGAAATCATTACTGCACGAATAAGGGTATTTCAGCCTTAATGCCGCCACTGCCACAACAAACATCACTATCTGAGCAAGGGAAAGAATTGTCTTGGCATTCCACTTTATTCGCCAAAGCCCCACTAGGGCAAATCCCACAAGGCCCAACAGCGAAATACTGATAATGGTTGCAAGCCAGTTCCCTGCCGTGGTTTTCAGCAACTGGAATTCCCCGAAAAGGGATGTCTTTGCGAGATAATTCAAGAAATACTGCCGACCCATGTTGTCATCCCAGGCACTAGTGTAAGGGTGGGTCAAGAAGTTTTCCAAATCAAAATAAAGCATATTACCCGGCTGTGCACCCACAATCAAGGCGCTGTTCAAATTCTTGGAGTTGCCCACAATATCGGGATTGAACAGAACAAGGCCTCCCACGATGCCACAAAGGGCCAAGAACAGTACAAGGCCGACATATTCCGATTTCTTCTTGCGTTCAAAGGACAGCAATCTGCTGGGAACAAAATAGACAAGGAACATCAATCCGAGCATGGCGATGGTAATGATTCCCGTGGATTTTGCCCAATAGGCCATTGTCGCAAGGGCCACTGATAAAATCACATACGCGCCATTCTTTGTAGCCATATACCGCAAAATGGCCCAAAAACAAATCACATGCGCCATGCAAAACATGGCTTCGTTGGTAACCCTCGGAGACATCATGACAAGGGACGGCCAGAAAGTCCAAAGCAAAGCGGCAAGCCAAAAACCTCCACCCGTCAAAAGCATGCGCAAGCAATATAGCCCAAAGATCAGGGCCAATGCCGACATGATAAAACTGTACCATTGTAGCGCCCTGGGCTTGGAATAATCGAACAGGAAAGAGGCTTCCCAGAAGGGTATTGCCGAAAGGTAATAAAGGGGTGGGTGGTAGCAGGTCCAACATTCCTTATTGTCCGGAATGCGGTGCTCGTCTGCCACAATTCCTACATACTCAATATGTCCATCTACGTCGTAGGCTCGCTGGCTGTAACTGGTATTCTGGAAATAAACCCCTCTCAAAGCCAGTCCCAACAAGAAAATCAACAGGATTCCCTTATGTAGCCGGAAGCGAGAACCGATCAAGAAAACAAGTAACCCGAAAAGAAGCGCGGCGACAATAGAAAGAGCCCGAGAACCGAAAGAGCCGGCCTTCATCAGGGCAGACAAACCTGCCGCTCCCCCATTGTTTCGGATTTTCAGGTCAAATTTATATTCGTTCTGCAATCCCGCATATTTTTCAAAATCTTGTTTTGTCAACGTGAATCCAGAAGCCCAATCACAATAGCCGGGAAAGCGCTTAGGATCTACGGACTTACCATTTATAGCCATATCCAGAACGCAATCATCGGGAACCAATTTAAGGCTCAATTCTTTAGACCATCCCGTATTCAATCCAAACTTGACAGAAAAAACTTCCCCTTGACCCATGCGTTCAAGAATCGGGAGGACAACTTCTTTTGTTTCACTCTGTCTTTCTAAAGTGACATTTTTGATGACGGGAGCTGCAGCCTTCAGTGCCACCAACACCAGCACCAGTATAAGCGTTACATATAATTCCGGACACCTAAAAAATTTCAGGATTCTTTTCATTAAAAATACCGATCTAGGCCTTCTTTCCTTCGTGGTAGTCTTCTTCGCTATTCACGCTCCAGAGGGCAGTCTTGTCGGTGGAGTTTTCACGAATGCACTTTACCACTTCCATGGCAGCAAGCATGCTGTGATCCATATTGTTGTACTTGTGCATGCCGTTACGACCCATCAGGAACAGGTTTTCTATCGGGTCTACATATTCACGAATCTTGTTAAATTCGCCATAGGTACCGAAATAAGCCGGGTAGGCCTTCTTGATATGGAACACCACGGAATCGCGGACATCGGCTGGCCTTGCCACGTCTATCTTGTCAAGTTCGGCGATGGCGAACTTGATAAAGTCGGCATCGGGCATGCGCCACATCTCGTCGCCCTCGGTGGCGAAGTATTCGAGGCCGATCCAGACCTTTTCGGGATCGGCCACCAGGTAGGGGCTCCAGTTGTTGAAAATCTGGATGCGGCCGAGTTTCACGTCGGATTCCTGCACATAGATCCAGTTGTCCGCCACGAACTTGAGCTTGCTTTCGGGAGTGCCTGGCCTTGCAGGGTTCTTGATAAGCAGCTTATCCAGGAGCAGCCCCACTGTGATGAAGTCTCGGTACACGAGACCTTCAGCCACGCGCTTGACTTCTGCCGGCACGGGCGTTTTTCCGTTGTCCATGGCGGCCACAAGTTCTTTTACCGGCATAGTACTGAGGAAATAGTCACAGGAAATCGTTTCCATAGAATTCCCGCGGTCCACGACAACGCTTTCCACACGCTTGCCGTCGGTAGAGCGGTTCACGCCCACCACCTTCGAGTTCATGTGGATTTCGCCACCTTTCTCCAGCACCTTCTCGGCCACCGTTTCCCAAAGCTGTCCCGGCCCAAATTTCGGATAGAGGAACTGGCCTATCAGGCTCGTCTCGGTATCCTTCTGGCGGATGTCCGCACCATTGGCAGCACCCGCTTCAGGCTTTTTCTTGCCCGCAAAAATCTGCTTGAGCGCATGCACCACGGTCTTGGTGATGGAAAGCCCCTTGATGCGCTGGCCACCCCAGTCGGGGCTGATTTTATTGCAGGGAACACCCCACACCTTTTCGGTATAGTCCCTAAAGAAGGTGCGGTAAAGTTCCACTCCAAAGCGGTTAATCATGAAATCTTCCAGGCTCTTTTCTTTACGGGCGGGCAAAAGCTGAACCTTGAGGTAACTCATGCCTATCTTGAACATACGCCAGAGCCCGAGGTTCCGGATGGTGTCGCCGTTCAGACTCACCGGATAATCGAAAAGCTTGCGGAGGAACAAAATACGGCTGAGGCGGCTACGACAAAGCATCACATAGTCCGTCTTTTCGGGATCGGGGCCGCCCTGCACCAGCGGTACGCTGCGTCCGATGGCGATGTCGTCCTTGCTGGCAGAGCCTTGCAACGGCAAAATCCCCTGCCACCAGTCCATCACCGTATCGCTCTTGCTAAAGAAACGGTGGCCGCCTATGTCCATGCGGTTCCCGTTATAACGGGCGGTGCGAGAAATGCCCCCGATAACATCTTCGGCTTCAAAAATCACAGGTTTCACACCTGTGGTGCGCAAAAGTTCCAGGGCTGCGGTCAGACCCGCAGGGCCAGCTCCCGCGATGACGGCGACTTTCTTTTCTTCACTCATAGGGTACCTTGGGAATTAGGATTCTTGCTTCCCGATTTAAAAAGAATAAACTTCCTTGCTAGGAAATTGTACAGAAGTACGATTATCGCCGCTCCTACCTTGGATACCATCTCCTGAATATGGAGCACCCCGACGAACACATACATCAACAATTCATTCAGTCCCATCCCAAAGAGACTAATCAGCACAAAAACAACCACTTCCAGAAAAACATACTTTTCCATCTTGCGCTTTTCCGTGCTGAACACCCACCTTACAGTCAGGAGGTAGTTGACCACATTCCCCGCCGCAAGACCAATTAAGTTTGAAATCAGATAATGAATATCAAAATAATAGAGGGCAATCGCAAACGCCCCAAAATCTACTACAAAGGCAAGGCCGCCAGTCACGAAATAACGCAAAAACTGACCTACAACTCCCCTTCGGCTGGGAATCTTCGATTTTATCTTTCCGAGCACGGAACTTTCGAAATCCATACCAAAAAAGTTAGTAATTTTACCCCCAAAGTAATTCTACACATAGGTTATTAGTCATGTCTTGTTTCCTGATTACCGGTGGCGCCGGATTCTTCGGTTCCATTCTAAAAAAAGAACTCCTTGCAAAGGGTCACAAATGCGTAAGCATCGACCTATGCCCTGACCCGGACAAGCACGAAAACCTCACCAGCATATTGGGCGATATTCGTGACAAGGAACAGGTTGAAAAGATATTCAGCGAAAACCAGTTCGAAGCCGTGTTCCACCTGGCCGCCATGCTGGCCCACGACCGCAAGCGCATCAACAACCTGTGGACATCCAACGTAGATGGCACAGAAATTATTGCCGACGCCTGTATCCGCCACGATGTAAACAAATTTGTATTCACATCTTCAAACTGTCTCTGGGCAAAGAACTTCGACGACCCCGTTACCGAGGCCGAAGAGCCGAACCCCATCGAGATTTACGGCAAGTCCAAGCTGGAAGGGGAAAAGATTCTCTTCGCCCGCAAGGATAAGCTAAACTCTGTCATCTTCCGCTGTCCTACCATCATGGACGAAGGCCGACTCGGACTGCTTTCCATCCTCTTTGAATTTATTGACGAAAACCGAAAACTCTGGATGGTAGGCGACGGAAACAACCGTTACCAGTTTATCTACGCGAAGGACTTGGCCAACGCCTGTGAACGCGCCTTGAATTACCAAGGGACCACCGTATTCAACATCGGCTCGGACAACGTGAAGACCTTCAACGAGGTGTACAGCTACGTCATCGAGCATGGCAAGTCAAAATCCAGGCTGGCCCATTTCCCCAAATGGTTTATTATCCCTTGCATGAAGCTCGCCAGCAAGCTCGGCATTTCGCCCCTCGGCCCCTACCAGTACAAGATGATTGCCAGCACCTTCGTTTTCGACACGTCAAAAATCAAGAAAGAACTGGGCTTCCAGCCCACAAAGACCAACGAAGAAATGCTGCTCCGCGCCTATGAATTCTACCACCAGAACCGCAAGGCCATCGAACACCGCACCAACGTCTCGGCGCACAACGAGTGCGCCAAGATGGGCGTCATTCGGCTGCTGAAATGGCTTTCGTAAACAAGTCCTACAAATAAAATGCAGACACCAGGGCAATCATGCCTTGGTGGTCTTTTTTTGCCGTCATCTCGCGGATGCTGTGCATGCTGAGCATAGGCTCGCCGATATCCACTGTCGGGATCCCGAGGCTTGCTGAAACGGCAGGGCCTACCGTTGAGCCGCAGGGCATGTCGTTGCGCATGACAAACGTCTGATACGGAATGTTATTTTGTTCACAAATCAGCTTGAACTGGGCGTTAGAGAACACATCGCTAGCGTAACGCTTTTGCGCATTGACCTTGAGGACAATTCCACCGCCCAGAACCGGGGCGTGGTTCGGCTCGTGCTTGGCTACAAAGTTCGGGTGACAGGCGTGAGCCATGTCGATGGAAAGGGCGAGTGAATTCGGAGTTCGGAATTCGGAATTCGGAGTTAAAGAATCCAAAACACTCTTCAGGAAATTACCGGCGGCTCCTTCGCGGGTGTTGGAACCCACCTCTTCGTTGTTGAAGAAGGCAGCCACCTGAAAATCCTTCTCCGAAGGTTCCGCCTTGGCAAAGGCTTCTGCGATGGCGTGGCAGCTGGAAAGGTTGTCGAGCCTGCCGGAATAAATCCATTCGTCTTCAAAGCCGCCTGGCTGTGCAGCTTGAGCGTCGAACAGCTGCACGTCGAAATCCAGAAGACGCGCCCCACGGGGAAGCTCAGCCGACAAGGCCTCTACGAAACGTTCCTTGCCGCCAACGGCCGTCCACAAGGCGTTCAAGTCCGTCTGGGGGTTCACCTTCAGGCCGTCCTGGTTGACGTTTCGGTTTAAGTGGACCGCAAGCTGCGGAATGCGGAACAGCTTTTTTCCACGGAACAACTTTGTCTGTACCTTGCCTTCCAGTTCGTAGGCCAAAAGTCCGGCATAACCTAGGTCACGGTCCAGCCAGCTGGCGAGAATGGGACTGCCGTAAACTTCGGGGTGGAGGGTCCGTACGCCCGCAGCCGAACAGTCCGGATTGGGGGTGATTTTCAACGTCGGGTAGTCCGTATGGGCAAGGGCAATCCTGAACCTGGATTCTGCACTTGCCGCTCGAGGTAAACGGACCGCAATCAGCGCACCGCCACGTTCAAAAAGCTTTATTTCGGCCCCAGCAGGTTCCAAAAGCTGTTTCAGGTTCTCTACCGTATGGTAGGGCGTTACTGAATTATTCAAAAAATCAAGGAAATTCATGACCCAAAATTAGGTATTGAGTCCTAGAACTAGGCGCCCGATGTTAGAAATTACCCTAATCACCAGTCATTAATCACCAAACACTGGCCAAACCTGTTTCTATATTTTTTTTCATGAAGCTCAAGCCCATCAAGCAGATAAACTGGATGGAGATGTCCGGCCTTTTGGTCGGTATCTTCTTTACGGTTGCCGTGATGGTGTTCGGGCTTGTGCTCTATACGAAGCTTTTTACCAGCGGAATGATTGGCGTGGAGGAGTATAAGCTCCACAGTACCTTCGACAAGGCCCTGGGTCTTAGGCCCGGCACCCGCGTGCAGATTAGCGGTGTAGATGTGGGGCAGATTTCGGACATGAAGATCGAGGGCGACGGCGTCTATATGGAATTCACCCTCCGCAAGCAATTCCAGAACTGGATTACCGACAGCGCCCAGGTGTACGCCATCCGCGACCAGAACGTGATTTCGGCCCGTGTGGTCAACATCGATGTCAAGCGCGGAAAGGGGCGTGTACTAGAAAACGGGGACTTTTTGCCGCCGGGCAAGGCACAGGACATCGAGACCGTGCTGGAGACGGCCAACGAACTGCTGGGCCGCGTGAACCAGCTTATCGATGCTGCCGATACCCTGGTGTCCATGGCCATGGATACGGGGACCACCGTCGGCGCCTTGTTCGGCTCCCGTACCCTCTACGACAACCTGAACCGACAGCTTGTGCGCCTGGACGACATTACCCTCAGCGGCACAAGGGCAATACACAAGGTTTCGGACCTGATGGATACGCTGCAGCTATCTGTTCCGCCCCTTGTGAACCGGATGGACACCGTGATGAGTAACGTCTCCGGAATGATGAACGATGTCTCGGGCATAATGAAAGAGCTGAAGCCCCTGCCCGGAAAGGTGGATGGTCTCATGGGCAAACTTGAAGGAACGGTGGGTCGCGCAGACGACATGATTACCGAACTCGGAAAGATTACCGTCGGACTTTCGGACTTCATGGAATCTACGGAACAGACCCTGGAAAACGCGGACGAGCTGATGGAAGGCATTTCCAACATGTGGATTATCAACCGGAACATGCCTAACCGCGACAGCATTCCCTACATGGTGGAGACCCTATGGTAAATAGAATCTTCGCCCTGGCCCTGGTCCTTGTTTTTTCGGGAATGAGTTTCGCTTCCGAGTCTTCGACGCTGGCCTTTCGCGCCCAGAAGTCCATAGCCAACGGCAAATTCGCCAAAGGTTACGGCCAGCTGGAACGAGCTCTGCTTGCAAGCCGCAAGGAAGCCGATTTGGCCTCCGAAGGACGGGTCTTGCTGTCTATGGCGAGAGTCCGTATCATGAGTCTGGACCTGAACTTCGCGGATTCCCTACTGAAAGTGGTGCGTCCCGAAGCCCTGGACGAAAATTCCGCATTGATGCTCAACCAGTCGAAAGTTGCCCTGGCCAACGCCCGGGAAAAATACGGCGACGCCGAAAAGATTTGTCGCTCCATTGACGACGGCGATATCAAGAAACGAGACGAAGCCCTGAAGGCCGCCTACTATTCGGAATGCGCCATCGCCTACGCTGGAGCGGGCCACGAAGACGAAGCCAACGCCGCCCTCAAGATGACGGGCAAGAACAGCGACACGGACGGAGGCTTTTACGCCTACACTGCGGCAAAGGTCAAACGGCTATTGGGAGACTCCGAAGCCGAAAAACTATACAAGACGGCCGAAGAAAAATCCATCAAGAGCAACTACACCTACATGACCGCCACAATTCTCTGGGAACGTTCCTTAATCAAGGGAGTTCCGCAAAAAGAAAAAGACGACCTGCGGCTCCGCTGCAAGAACGCCTTTGAACTGATGGGGCTGCCCAACAACGCCAAGCGCTGCGGAAAATAGGCGTTAGGTTTTAGATTGTAGGTGTTAGGGCTGATGGCCGCAAGAGGCTTCAGCCGTAGGTTGCAAGATGCCGCTAGTTGCTGGTCGTATCGGTTGCAGCGGCGACAGTATCCGCTGCGACGGCATTGATTACCGTAGAATCAGCTTTCGTCGAATCCACCGCCGTTGAATCGGCGGGCTTCACCTCTTCGGGCTTTTTCAGCTGCAATAAGTGATTGTATGCCTGGACAGGAGAAATCTTGCCATCGGCAAACAGGTCGATAGTGTTTTGGACATCGTTGTACACCGTAGAATCCGCACCTTGCCTTAAGCTACGGTACCCGAGAACTCGGAAAGTTTTGTTGTAAAAACTGCTCCGGAATTTCTTGAAACGGGGCTGCATCACGTCGTTCAGTATCATTTCGACAGCCGTTTCCGTCTGCATGGTATCCAGTTCAAAAGTCCGGTAAATGGTGCGGATATGGGGCGGAATGGTGGTGTCGGGACTGTCGAAATAAGGCCGCATAATATTTGCTGCCTTGGTCTTGTTGGGGTAGGGGCTCTTGGAAAGCCGCAAGGCGTGAGCCACGGCCAACCGCCAGTATTGAGGATAAGTTCTCAGTGCCCTGTCCATCACGATATAATCGGTGGTGTCCTTGGAATCCATCTGAGTCATGGCGCTCACAAAGTAGTAGGGAGTGTAAAACAAGCTATCCAGTTCTGTGCAGAGGTTCGCCACGTGGCTCAGGTAAGCATACTCCTTGCCACTCAAGAAACTGTCCCCAAGTTCCGTAAGGCCCTTGATCCAGAAAAGTCCTGCCACCGAAGCGTCGTTCCCTGCGGCGATATACCTCACGTAGTTAGCCTTCGGCAAGAACGACTCGTCGAAATTAGTGCCAGGGAGCGGCTTCGCATAATGGAAGGCCGTCGCAATGACCACTATGGCTAATATGATGATGGCAAGGAAACGCATGGTTAGTTCGGAGTTCGGGATTCGGAGTTCGGAATTAGAAAAATCAATTCCTAATTCCGAATTCATAAATCTGAATTAAATATCGCAGGCCTCCGCGAGTTTTTCGAGGGCGTCGATGCAGTCGCTTGCGAAGTTCGCCGGGTTGCCGGTGCGCTGGTAGGCAAAATTCAGGCCGCTACTGCTGTTGAGAACATGGAACTTGCGTTTGCCGCCGCCGTTGGCAATGGCGGTAAGTACCGTCTTGGCGTCGCCGCCCTGACCGCCGGGCACGCCCGGAATGGACACGCCAGGAATCAGGAAGGGAATTTCGTGCTTGTGGGCTACGGTGTAGGCCGTTATCTTTTCAAGCTCTTCAGGATGGGTGGCTCCGACGACTGCGCCCAGGTATCCGAAGTTTCCGTCCCATTCCATAATCTTGTCGGCTACGGAATAAAACGCTTCGGCCTTGTCCCGAGGGTCGTCGCTACGGACCACAGGCAGGTCCTGAAAATCGTGGGCGCCCTTGTTGCTGGTGCGAAGCAGCACGTAGGCGCCATGTTCGTCGGCGTTCGTTTCGGAACTGCGGATAAACGGCCCTACGGAATCGGCGCCCATCCAAGGAGAAACCGTCACGGCGTCCGCCTTGTAAACATCGTAGGCGGCGGTGGCGTAGGCGGCGCTGGACTTGCCGATATCACCGCGCTTGGCGTCGAGAATCACCGGAATGCCTGCGCTCCGGTAATCGGCAATCAACTGTTGCAGCACCAGCATGGCCTGCACGCTCACGCATTCGTAGTAGGCACTGTTGGGCTTGACTACGGCGGGCTGCACGCCCCGCTTCAATGCGCATTCCAAAATTTCGGAATAGAAACGCTTGATCTTGTCTTCGGCAGAGCCATCGGGGCAGCAGGGGTCAATCAGCTTGAGCACAGGATCCATGCCCAGGCAAATCGGGTTCCCGCACTTGGCAATGCGTTCTTCTAAACGAGCCTGAAAGTTCATTACTTCAGCTCCTCTTGAATCTGGGCGGCCTCGTAGCTGAGAATACCGTGGGCTACCGCCACGTTCAGGGATTCCAGTTCGCTGCTCATGGGAATCTTTACCGTCTCGTCGGCAAGCTCGATAAAGTAGGGGTTGGTACCCGCACCTTCGTTACCCACCAAGAAAGCCATCTTGCGGAGCTTGCGTTCCGGAATCTGGCGCAGGGACTGCTTGGCATGCAGGTCGGTCGCAATAATCGTGTATCCCTTGCTGCGCAAGAAATTAATCTGGTCAATCAAGTCCACGTCAAATTCGAAAGGCACGCGGAGGAAAGTTCCCGATGAGCCGCGGACCACCTTGGGGTTGAAGGGGCTCACGGTACCGCGGCCAAGAATCATGCCGTCAGAACCGAAGCCGAGGCTCGTGCGGAACAGCGTTCCCAAGTTGCCCGGGTCCTGTACCGCATCTACAAGAGTCAGCACGCTGCGGCTGGATTCATAGTTGGGCTTGGTATTTGCAATACGGCAATGGGCGATAATACCCTGAGGAGTCACCGTAGAGCTGATCTGCTTCATCTGGTCGGCAGGCATGTCATGGAGGGTGATCCCTGCCTCGTTGATGAGGTCCAGCAATGTCTGGTCCTCGAAACCTTCGACGGCGTAAACGGCAATAACCAGCTCCCGGTGGTTCTTCACCAGCTCGGTCACCACATGGACGCCTTCGCCCAAGAAACGGCCTTCGCGCTCGCGGCCCTTTTCTGTGGTGAGGGCCAGGAGCTTCTTGAACCAGGGCGGATTGCCGGCGGTTTCTTCTACGGTTTCCGCCTGGGCCGCGCGGGCTTCCAATACGGACTCGTCCAGGTTCTCGTCCTGGAAGGCGTCGGACTTTTGTTCCGGACGCTGGCGGTAAATGGGCCTGCTGGATTTTTCAAAACCGGCCTTGTCGTACCCGCGGAAAGGGCGGTCTCCATCGCGGCGGCGGTCATGACCGAACCTTTCGGAGCGGCCGAAGGGCCTGTCGTCAAAACGACGGGGACGGCGTTCGCGGTCAAAGGGCTTGCGCTCGCGGTCGAAACGGCGTTCCCCTGTGCGGCCTTCACGGAGGCTTCCGTCTTCGCGAAGTCCACGGGGGCGGTCACCACGAGGGCCACGGCCAAATTCCCTATCATCGCCGGTTCTTTCTTCGCGGCGGGGGCGGCGTTCATCACGGCTTTCGCTGACGCCGAATTTGCGGTCCAAAGTTTTCCTTATGGTACGCGGGGTCTTGTTTTCTACGCTCATAGTTTTTCCATCAGTTGTTCGGCGACAGATTCGCCATCGATTTTCAAGAGTTTATAAAGGTTCTTGATTTCACCTTGCTCCACGAAATTATCCGGGATTCCGAACCGGAAGAACTTCTTGCCTGAATATCCAAGATCCGCGGCGAGCTCCATCACGGCAGAGCCAAAGCCGCCTATTAAAGTGTTGTCCTCGAGAGTGACAATGGTATCGTGGCTTTCGAACAGACCCCGATAACATTCGGTGTCCAGAGGCTTCACCAGACGGGCGTCCACGAGAGTGGGGTTATGCCCATGCTCGCGAAGAATCTTCGCCGTCTTCTTCAGTTCGTTGGTCATGAACCCGGCACCCAGAAGCAGAATGCCCTTGCCCTGTTCCAAGACCTTCGGGAGCTTCACATCTACTGTCGCAGGTGGCTCTGCCATTTTCTCGGCAAGGGCGGTCCCGCGGGGGTAACGGATAGCCACAGGGCCTTCCATGTCGATGGAAGCCTTCAGCATATCCCGAAGTTCGTTTTCGTCGCTGGGCGCAAGAATGGTCATGCCCGGCACCGTGCGGAGGAACGACAGGTCAAAGGTCCCGTGATGGGTAGGCCCGTCGGCGCCCACGAGTCCCGCGCGGTCCAGCACGAACACCACGTGCAGTTTCTGCAGGGCTACGTCGTGCATAATCTGGTCGTAGGCCCGCTGCATAAAGCTGGAATAGATAGCCACCACCGGCACCACTCCGTCGCAGGCAAGGCCTGCGGCAAAGGTCACCGCATGCTCTTCGGCAATGCCCACGTCTATCACCCGGTCAGGCAGTTCCTTGGCCACAATGTCCAGGCCGCAACCCGTAGGCATGGCGGCCGTAATCCCGATAATGCGGTTGTCCTTACGGACAAGTTCCAACAGGGTCTTTCCGAACACGCTGGTAAGGGATGGGTTCGGACTGCCCGGCGAAAGGGGGAGCCCGCTTTCGGGGTCGAAGGGGCCCGTGCCGTGGAACTTGGTGGGGTTCTTCTCGGCGGCGTTCAGCCCGCGGCCCTTCTCGGTCAGAACATGGACCAGGCAAGGCCCCGGCTGGGACTTGACCCGCTCGAGAATCATGATCAGTTCGTTGATGTCGTGACCGTCGATAGGCCCGAAATAGCGAATACCCAGGTCTTCAAAGAAAGCCCCCGGCTTCACGGCGTTTTTCGCCGCGTTTTCCACCTGCAAGAACAAATCGCGGAACCTGCTCCCTAGCACTCCGGGGAGCCTTGTCATGAGGCGGTCCAAATCGGAGCGCATCTTGTTGTAGACCGGGTCGGATATCACGCGGTTCAGGTACTTGCTGAACCCGCCCACATTGGGAGCGATGCTCATCTTGTTATCGTTCAAGATGATGGTCATGTTCTGCTTCGAAATACCCGCGTTGTTCAGGGCCTCGTAAGCCATACCGCCGGTCATGGAGCCGTCACCGATGACAGCCACCACGTTGTTCTTGCGGTTAAAGTGGTTGCGGGCCACAGCAAAGCCAAGAGCCGCCGAAATGGAGGTGGTGGCATGTCCTGCGCCAAAGCAGTCGTACTCGCTTTCGCAGCGTTTCAAAAATCCGGAAATGCCGCCCTGCTGGCGGAGCGTGTCGAACCGGTCGTAGCGGCCCGTCAAAAGCTTGTGCACATAGGCCTGGTGCCCTACGTCCCAGACAATCTTGTCTTCGGGAGCGTTGAACACGTAATGGAGGGCAATGGTCAGTTCTACCACCCCGAGGCTAGACGCCAAGTGGCCGCCATGCTTGGCCACCTGGCCAATGATGGTCTCGCGTACCTGGGACGCCAGGTTATAAAGTTCCTCCACAGAACAATGCTTGATGTCCTCGGGAGACTTTATGTTTTTCAGTTCCATTACTTAACCCGGGTGATAATGAATGCGGCTATGGCCCGAAGGATTTCGGTATCGCAGGAAAGGGAATCCAGAGACTTGATGGACTCTTCGAAGAGTTCCTTGGCCTTTTCCCTGGAGCGGTCAAGCCCCACCACGGAGGGGTAGGTGGCCTTGCCCTTCTCGATGTCGGAACCAGCATCCTTGCCCAGTTCTTCGGTAGTGGAGACAATGTCCAGGATATCGTCCACAATCTGGAACGCAAGCCCGATGGACTTGCCATACCTGCGGATGACCTGGATGTCGGCATCGCTTGCACCGGCAAGCATGGCGCCTACCTGCAAGGCCGCCTCGATAAGGGCCGCCGTCTTGTGGTAATGGATGTAGTCCACCGTTTCCAGGTCTACTTCCTTGCCTTCGCACTCGATGTCGATCATTTCGCCGCCGATAAGGCCGTAGGTGCTGAGCAGGTGTGCAAGGACTTCGATTGCACGGGCGTTTCCCGTCTTGCCCATGAGTTCAAAAGCGAGCACGCAAAGGGCATCTCCTGCCATTACGGCCGTAGCCTCGCCAAACTGCTTGTGGCTGGTGGGCTTGCCCCTGCGGAAGTCGTCGTTGTCGATACAGGGCAGGTCGTCGTGAATGAGGGAGAAGGTGTGGATCATCTCCAGGGCGACCATGGCAAGCT
>CALATK010000090.1 GCA_937891805.1 uncultured Fibrobacter sp.
GTATTCTTCGGGTTCGTGGCTCAGAATCCACGGAAGGGCCATGATGGTCTCCACGTTGTTCACGCAGGTGGGGCTCTTCCAGGCGCCGCTCACCGCCGGGAAAGGCGGCTTCAGACGGGGCTGACCCTTCTGGCCTTCGAGGGAGTTGATAAGTGCGGTTTCTTCACCGCAGATGTAGGCGCCCGCTCCGCGATGAACAAAGATGTCGAAGCAGAACTTGGTGCCCATAATGTTTTCGCCCAGGTAACCGGCGGCGTATGCCTGGTTCAAGGCCTTGTTGATGCTTTCGATGCAGGGCAAAAATTCGCCACGGCAATAGATGTAGGCCGCACGGCTGCCCAGCGCCCAACCGGCGATAATCAGGCCTTCGATAAGACGGTGGGGGTCTTCCAGCATCAAGAAATGATCCTTGAAAGTTCCGCCTTCGCCTTCGTCGGCGTTCACCACGATATACACGGGCTTGGCGGAATTGCGGGGAACAAAACTCCATTTCATGCCCGTGGGGAACCCTGCACCGCCACGGCCGCGCAGGTTAGAGCGCTGCACGTAGTCGATGAGTTCGAACTGGCTCATGTTGAAGAGCTTTTCGGAAATATTGGCGTAGCCGCCCAGCTTCTTATAGACTTCGATGTCCTGGGCGCCCTTGCCGAAATTCGCTGTACAAACTTTTACACATTCAGCCATAATTACTTAGCCTCCTCTACCGGCGCGGGCTTCTGAGTAGCGGTTGCTTCCTTGGAAGGTTTCGCCGTGCGTTCGCCGGAAGTGGCAATCATGCGATACACATCGCCCACCTTGCCGCTTGCGTCGAGGAAACTCTTGTCCTTCACGCCGGGCTCGCCCACGGCTTCCCACTTGGAGCCGTTCTTCTTTTCCACCACCAGCTTCGTGAATTCGGGAGCCCCCTTCCAGGTGAGGGTGGCGCCAGCGTCGTCGGCTTCGGCCTTCACGTTCAGCACCGGAGAAGGAGGAGCGTAGTCGGCCACCTGTGGCTTCGCCTTGGCGCCGGGAGCGCCAGGGTGTCCGCTGTGACCCTTGACGATACCGCCCAACACATCGTGCTTGGGCATGTTGTCTTCGTGAGCATAGCACCACTTGAGAATACGGTCAATGCTGTCGGTGGTAAGGGTGGTACCCGGTTTCATCACCAGCTGGTCCCCTTCCACGTCGGTGGCGAAATCGTCGTTCACCAGCATCATGGGGCCGTTGCCGCAGCTGCCCAGGCATTCTACCTGGAGAATGGTGAAAAGTCCATCAGGTGTAGTTTCGCCGGTCTTGATGTTCAAGGCCTTTTCCACATAGGCAATCAGGCTCGGAGCGCCCTTGATGGTGCAACTGATGTTACGGCAGAACTGCAGCAGGAACTTGCCCTTGGGAGCGTGGTTGTACATGGTATAGAAGGTGGCAACGCCCAACGCATGGGCAGGGGCGCAACCGCAAACATTTGCCGCCCAGCGGATACCTTCGGTAGGCACCCAGCCGAACACGCCCTGCACAAGCCAGAGCACTTCGAGCAAAGCCCCCTGCCCCACCGGATAGCGGCTCAGCAGGTCGGCGCAGCGCTCCTTGATTTCGGGAGTGTCGAGCTTTGCAAGCACTTCCTTGGGAGATGGCTGGGGAACGGCCTTGTTCACGTAACCGAAGGTCTGGCCCGGATCGGGCAGGGCTTCGATGGGCTGTGCGGGCCTATCAAACTTCAGGCGGTTATTGGAGACAAACTGAACAGCACCTTGGATATGTTCTCTCATCGGTCAAGTTCTCCAGCGATAATGTTGAGGCCCGAAAGTACGGCCATGGAGTCAGCCAGCTGACCGCCTTCCACAAGTTCGTGGAATGCGGCAAACTGCGTAAGGCAAGGCGGACGCACCTTGATGCGGTAGGGGTGGCCACTGCCGTCAGAAATGATGGTGAAGCCGAGTTCGCCGTTGGCGCATTCGGACCCGCAGTAGTATTCCCCTTCGGGCACGCGGATGCCTTCATAGACGCTCTTGAAGCGGCCAATCAGGCCTTCCATATCCTGGTAGGCCAGCTTGTGCGAGGGCACGCGGATGCGTGGATCGACAATGTCGATGGGCCCTGGCGTAAGGCGCTTCAGGGCCTGGCGCACAATCTTCATGGACTCTTCGATTTCGGCGAGGCGGACCTGCAGACGGTCGTTGCAGTCGCCCTGAGTGCCGACCACCACATCCCAGTCGTAGGTCTCGTAGTCGTAGTAGGGTTCGTCCTTGCGCAGGTCTGCTGCCACGCCGCAGGCGCGGAGGCAGGGGCCTGTCCAGCCGTAGCTGATGGCACGCTCTGCAGAAATCTTGCCGATGCCAACGGTACGGTCCAAGAAGATGCGGTTACGGTCCAAGCAGGCATGCAAATCCTTCAGGGCCTTCTCGGTAGAATCAAGGGCCGCAAGGACATCCTGCTCAAAGCCGTCGTAGCTGTCGCGAGAAAGACCACCGATACGGGAGTAGCTGTTGGTCAGGCGCGCACCGGTGAGCTTTTCCCAGATGCACATGATTTCTTCGCGGGGGTTAAAGGCATACATGAACGGAGTGGTTCCGCCCAAGTCCTGGAAGGCAGCCGCCACACACACAAAGTGGTCGTTGATACGAGCAAGTTCGTTCACAATCACGCGGAGCACCTTGCAGCGTTCCGTGATTTCCACGCCGAACATGTTCTCTACCGCACGGCAGTAGGCGATATTGTTCATGATAGCGGAACAATAGTTCAATCGGTCGGTATAAGGAATCACCTGCTGCCAAGTGCCCCGTTCCACCATCTTCTCGAACCCGCGGTGGAGGTAGCCGATTTCTTCGACGCTTGCAACGATGGTTTCGCCGTCCAGGGCCGCCAAGAAACGCAAGCATCCGTGAGTGGCCGGGTGGCTCGGGCCCACGTTCAGGGGCATCAGGCTCTGTCTCTTGCCTCTATGATCCAGTACAATCATTCTTTGATACTCCCTTCCAAAAATTCGTTATCCACAGTTTCCACTTCCTTACTGCGCTGGACTACCCTGTAACCCAGGACTTCCAGACGCTTTTCCAGGGCCGGGAGCAAGTAGTCGTTGGTAGAGAGCCACTGGCGCTTCTGGGCAGGGTAATCCTTGCGGAGCGGATGGCCCACAAATTCCACATGGTTCAACAGGCGGCGGAGGTCCGGATGGCCCGTGAACACAATCCCGAACTGGTCGAACACTTCGCGCTCGTACCAGTTGGCGTTGGCATACAAGTCCGTAAGGGTGGGGACATTCAGGTCGGCTTCGGGAACCTGCACCTTCAGACGAATCCGGGCACCGGGAGTGGACATGCTCTTGAAGGCGTAGTCCACCGCAAAGCGGGGTCCTTCGTGATTCGGGTAAGTCAGGTAATCGACACCGGCGATATCTACCAGCATCTCGAACTTGATAGCCGACTCGTCGCGAAGGAACTGGACCGCATTGTGCAGATAGGCGGCAGGCACAACCGCCGTCACCGTCCACTTGTCCTTGGACTCCTTCGTCGCACCAAACTTTTCCTCCAAGACGGAGAAGATTTCATCTACGTTCACCATCTTCTACCTCTTCCAGAACTGGGTCTGTTCAACAAACTCTTTTTCTTTTTCGGCCACCAGTTCCTTGAACTCGGCAACCTTCTCGTGGGCAAACTCGCGGGCCTCTTCCTTAGCCTCGGCGGTCTTCGCCTTGATCATTTCCAGCTGTTCCTTGACCCGCTCGGTGCGCTGTTTCATGTAGGACTCATCCTTGATCTTCTTTTGCAGGTCGAACATGGCGTCGAAGAAGGCCTCCGGGCGGCTGGGACAGCCACCGATATACACATCGACGGGAATGATGTGGTCGATACCCGGCACGGTGCAGTAGCAGTCGTAAAATCCGCCGGAACAGGCGCAGGCACCCATGGCAATCACCCAGCGGGGTTCGGCCATCTGCTCGTAGATGCGCTTGAGGATGGGGGCCTGCTTGTAGGTAATGGTCCCGGACACCAGAAGCACGTCGGACTGGCGCGGGGTAAAGCGCACGTATTCCGAACCGATACGGGAAAGGTCGTAACGGCCCACCTCTGTACTCATAAACTCAATCGCGCAACAGGCCGTACCGTAGGGGAACGGCCAAAGGGAATTCGTACGGCCCCAGTTGACCAAAAAGTCAAGGGAGGACGTTATGAAATTCGGCTTTTCTGCCACATCAGTCATAAGGGTTTCCTCATAAAATTCGGCTGAAAAGATAGAAAAAACGGGGTTTTTCAAGGAATTTCGAATTTTCATTAAATGAAAAAAGGTCACCTAGAAGCAGCCACTTTATACCCCGATTTTACAGTCCGCCAAACGGCGATTCCGTAACCCCTTGACAATCAACGAATTAGGCTTTTATTCCGCCCAGTGGTTGCCGTTGTAGTGTCGGGCGGTGTCGGCGTCCATGCCCTGTGCCACGGTGGAGACCACGGGGATGTAGCCCTCCCGGATGGCGCTTTCCACAGCAG
>CALATK010000091.1 GCA_937891805.1 uncultured Fibrobacter sp.
GAGAATGCGGCGCTGCACCGGCTTGAGGCCGTCCTCGAAGTAGGGCACGGCGCGGTCGAGAATCGTATAGCTCGCGTAGTCCAGGAACCAGCCGTTGTAAAGCTTTTCCAGGTGGTTTACGTTCGAAAGTCCTAAAGTTTTCTGTTCTTCATCCATAATTTAGCCTTGAGGTCGCTTCGCTTTGAGGTGTGAGGTCGCTTCGCTTTGAGCTTAGATAATCGCGCCTGTGGCGCCTTACTTTGCTCAAAGGGCCGAAGGCCCGTGCTCATAGCTCGTAGCCCATACCTGTTACAATTCCTCTACCGCCTCGGTTCTCAGGTTTTCGACGATGTAGTCCTGGCGGGCCTGGGTGTTCTTGCCCATGTAGTATTCCAGCAACTTGCCCAGGGAGGCGTCGCTTGGCATGGTGACGGTCTCCAGGTGCATGTTTTCGCCGATAAGCAACTTGAAGTCCTCGGAGTCCATTTCACCGAGACCTTTGAAGCGCGTGATTTCCAAATCCTTCTTGTTGATTTCCTTCGCGGCCTTGTCGCGTTCCTCTTCGTCGTAGCAGTAGAAGGTCTTCTTCTTGTCCTTGCGGTTGCGCACGCGGAAGAGCGGCGCCTGCAATATGTAGAGGTGCTTCTCCTGCACGAGTTCCGGGAAGTACTGCAAGAAGAACGTCATCACCAGAAGGCGGATGTGCATGCCGTCTACGTCGGCATCGGTCGCGATAATCACCTTGTCGTAGCGCAGGTCCTCGAGCCCGTTTTCGATGTTGAGGGCGGCCTGCAGCAGGTTCCATTCCTCGTTCTCGTACACGATCTTCTTGGAGAGGCCGTAGCTGTTCTTCGGCTTGCCGCGCAGGCTGAACACCGCCTGGGTCTTGGGGTTGCGGGCCGTGGTGATGGTACCGGAGGCGGAATTACCCTCGGTAATGAATATCATGGTCTCGCTCTTGAGCGGGTTCTTGGCATCGGTGAGGTGCACGCTGCAGTCGCGGAGCTTCTTGTTGTTGAGGTTTGCCTTCTTGGCGCGCTCGTTGGCGAGCTTCTTGACGCCGGCCAGTTCCTTGCGGCGCTTTTCGTTCTGGTTGATGCGTTCCAGGAGCTTCTTGGCCGTATCCTCGTTCTTGTGGAGGTAATTGTCCAGTTCCCGGGCTACAAAGTCCACAATCCAGGTACGGAGTGCGGGGCCGTTGGGGGCCGTGGTGGTGCTGCCCAGCTTTGTCTTGGTCTGGGATTCGAAAACCGGTTCCTGGATGCGCACGGAAACGGCTCCCACGATGCAGTTGCGCACGTCGGATGCGTCGTATTCCTTCTTGAAATGGTCGCGCACGCCCTTCACCAGGCCCTCGCGGAATGCCGCCTGGTGGGTACCGCCCTGGGTGGTGTGCTGGCCGTTCACGAAGCTGAAGTAGTGCTCGCCTTCCTGGTTCGAGTGGGTGATGGCGAACTCGATATCCTTGCCCTTGCAGTGGATGACCGGGTAGCGGATGGTGTCGTCGGTACGGCTGTGGAGCAGGTCCAGGAGGCCGTTGGGGCTGTTGTAATCCTTCCCGTTCATCACCAGCGTGAGCCCGTTGTTCAGGTAGGCATAGTTCCAGATTTTCTCTTCCATGTAGGCGGGGAGGAACCGGAAGTTCTTGAACAGGTCGTTATCGGGCTCGAAGTAGATTTCGGTGCCGTTTTTCTCGGTGGTGGAGGGAATCTTGAAGTCCTTCACCAGAATGCCCTTGCTGAATTCGGCGCGCTTGACCTTGCCGTCGCGGAAACTCTGCACGATAAACTTTGTAGAGAGCGCGTTCACCGCCTTGGTACCCACGCCGTTCATGCCTACAGACTTCTGGAAGGCTTCGGAATCGTACTTGCCACCCGTATTCATCTTCGACACGCAGTCGATGACCTTCTCCAGCGGGATACCGCGGCCGTAGTCGCGCACGCGGCAGCTGTGGTCTTCCATGTCGATTTCAATTTTTTTGCCCGCGCCCATGGCGAACTCGTCGATGGAGTTGTCGATAACTTCCTTCGCGAGCACGTAGATGCCGTCGTCGGGGCTCTGTCCGTCGCCCAGCTTGCCGATGTACATACCGGGGCGGAGCCTGATGTGTTCGTACCAATCTAGAGTCTTGATGCTGTCCTTGTCGTACTTTACAGCCATTATCTACCTTTTCAAAACTAAAAAAATGCCTTTTTTCGCCAATTTTAAGAAATTTCGCGAGATTTCTTGCGGGAAATGCCCGGACTCGCGGCTCCGGTCCGCCCTTTGCTCCAAATATAGCAAAAATTTTTGTCAAAGGGTGACAATTTGTGCAGTATCCGTTTTCTTGCTGGTTTTTTCTAAAAAGGTGGGGTATTGCTATATTTAAATGGCCCGTTTTTTGATTTTAGGGAGGCGTTATGGCTATTGCGATGGAAGAGACGGTGAACCCCATGCAGTTCACCCAGGTGTTCAAGGTGACGCCGGAGATGATTGACGACAACCACCATTTCAACAACGTGTGGTCCGTGCAGTGGATTCAGGACATCGCCATCGCCCACTCCGAATTGGTAGGCGGCACCGCCCTCATGAGAAGCCTTGGCGCCGGCTGGATGATCCACGTGCAGCACATCGAATACAAGAACCAGGCATTCCTGGGCGACGAAATCAGGGGCACCACCTGGGTGGCGGCCTACGGCAAGGTGGCCACCATTCGAAAGTGCAAGTTCGAGCGGGTGTCCGACGGCAAGGTGATTTTCGAATCCGAGACCCAGTGGGTGCTGGTGGACCTGAACCGCGGCCGCCCTATGGCCATTTCCGACGAGATGAAGAAGTTGTACGTAGAAGGGGCGTAGGGGGAAGCCTCCCCCTCGGCAAAGCCTGTAGTCTTTGCCTACCCCCTCTCCTAGGGGCTGTACCCCTAACACCCCATAAGGCGAGCGTAAAACCAATCGTGCCTGCATGAAATGGTTTTACCGAGCCGCAAGGGTTTCTGTAAAACCCCGTAAGGCACACGTCAACGTCATGGCGGGTTTGTCCCGGCATCACCTTTTTATTTGGGAATTCTTTAAATTGTATTGTCTTTTTTCTGAATTTTTGTTCAAAAAAAGAAATTTATAAAAAAATTGGCATTTTTGTATTGTCAAATATTGCATTTCATTAAAAAATAACATATATTCCCTAGTATGCGGCCCATCACCGAATACCAGGACTATCGCGCCTACATCGCTGACTATTACGCCTACAAGAAGCGTACTTCGGCCTTTACCTGGCGCGAATTCGCGAAACTTGCCGGCTTCGGTTCTCCCGTGTACCTGAAACAGGTGGCCGAGGGCAAGTTCAACCTGAGTGAATCTGCCGTTGCCCGCGTGGCCGCCGCCATGAACCTTGTGGGTTACGAGGTGGATTACTTTGGCGCCATGGTCGCCTACGCCCACGCAAAGACCGAGTCCGCCCGTCACGAGAACTTCGCAAAAATGGTGGCCATCGCCGAAGAGAACAAGGTGGAGGTGGTGGGGGCGGAGTCCTTCAAGTTCTTCGACTCCTACAAGAACGTGTTGCTGCGGGAACTGGCGCCAGCCATGCCACACGCCCGCCCCATGGACATGGCCAAGGCCTGTAGGCCGGAACTCTCTGCCACCGAAGTTTCCGACGCCCTCAAGTTCCTGGTGAAAAACGGTTTATTGACGAGAGACAAGAACGGCAATTACAGGCAATGTTCCAAGTCTGTGAAGATGGATAATTCTACGGCGAAGTCCCTGGCCGCCACGGAACTCCAGCGCCAGATGGGTGAACTTGCCCTTGCCGCCCTGGACTACCCGAAGGCGGAAAGGGATATGACGGGCCTTACTCTCGGAATGTCCGAAAGGTGCTACGCCGAGGTCGTCAGGGAACTTGCAGAATGCCGCCGCCGGATTGTAGCGTTGGTACAAAGCGATTCCGTAGTCGAAAAAGTGTACCGCCTGAACATGCAGCTGTTTCCCATGACGGAAAGGTTAGACAAAAAAAGTGTAAAGGTTGCTGCCGGTGTTGTGCAAAGTCGAAACAAGCAAAGCCGAAGTGACCTGTCCGAAAGAATGTCATCTTCGTGGCCTTCTTCGTCATCCCCGCGACCTTCTTCGTCATCCCCGCGCAGGCGGGGATCTTTGAACAGTTTAAACAAAAAACACCCTTCTTCTAAAAGGAGGAAAAAATGAACTATAAGGATAACAATGTTGTCATTCCCGGCTTGAAGAGCCTGCCCCGGACTAGTTCCGGGGGGAATCTCCTGTCAATTTGGAAGGTCCTGCCCCTTGCTGCAGTGGTCGTTCTTCTCGCCGCCTGTGGCGACGACCCTAAGGTTGGCGGCACCGAAGAAGACGCCGGCATTATCGCCATCGAAAACAAGACCGTATCTGGAGTTTCCCAGAAGGGGCCTTTCGTAAAGGGATCCGCAGTAAAGCTCTACGAGATGGACGGCGAGAGTCTTGTTTCCACAGGCAAAAGTTTCCCAGGAAAGATTGCTAGTGATGATGGCAAGTTTACTGTACCCAGCGTATCACTTGTAAGCCAGTACGCCCTTTTAGAAGCGAATGGTTATTTTCGTAACGAAATTACGGGAGGCAAGTCCAACGGGACAATCACCTTGAATGCCCTTACGGATCTCAGTGACCGCGAAAAGGTGAACATCAACCTGCTCACCCACTTGGAATACGAAAGGGCCCTCTACCTGGTAGGGACTGGGGTCGGAGTCTCTGATGCCAAGAAGCAGGCCGAATCGGAAATTCTGAAAGCCTTCGGAATCGAAGGCAACTTTGAAAATTCCGAAGACCTAGACATCTTCAGCAGCGGCGATGAAAACGCCGCTCTCCTCGCCTTCAGTGTGCTTATGCTTCGCGACCTTAGCGAAGCCGATTTGACGGAACTCTTGACCAAGTTTGCTACCGACATCGAGCAGGACGGAACCTGGGACGACGAGGCAACAAAGACCGTCATTGCCGACTGGGCATCAGCCAAAAGTTTAGAAGGCGGGCTCGCCACCATCCGCAACAATATTGCCAGTTGGGGCCTTTCCAACGGAGTGCCCGACTTTGAAAAGTACGTGAATAACTTCTGGTGGCAGAACTACAAGTTGGGCGTCTGCAATTCTGATCGCGAGGGTGAAAACAAAAAGAATAGTAATGTTTTGAGTAAAAATAAGGATGAACTATTTACTTGCGTTGATGGAACTTGGATTGTGCCATCCGTTTACATAAGCGACACGTATAACTGGGCTTCTGGCAACGATGGTGAATCCCGTTACGGAGAATTATTCCAGTCACATGGAAGCATTTTTTGGACAAATAACGAAAATGCTCTTGCTTCTCTTAATTATGGTTGTTATTTTGCCGAGAGTGATTCCTGCGGAAAATTTTGTTATGTCTACGAAAACAATGACTGGCGGAAAGGAAACTATTATGATTGTAGCCTGGGCTTGGGAGGATGTACATCTGCTAGACAGAATACCATTGGGCAGGGAAAAAACAAAAAATGGTATATCTGTGATAGCGGGAAATGGCGCGATGCAAAGGATATTGAAAAAGATACCGCTACTTGGGGTGCCGGAAAATTTAATGGTGAAGTGCGTGTAGGGCAAACGAATGCGACCATTTACTATATCTTTGAAACAACCCATAATGTTTGGCGCAATGCAACTGTGCAGGAATATGATACGTACGATTATGTAAATAACTCAGATTGGGCTAATGGTGTAGATGGAGAACTCAGGAAAGGCTCTGTAACGGATGCAGTTTATGTATTTGATGCGACTGCATGGCGTGTTGCTGGTGATATTGAAAAAATGCTAGGTGGATGCGTGACGGCTATACAGGATTCTGTAGGCAAAGTCAACAACTCATATTATATTTGCAAACTGAATGCTTGGGTAAAAGCGGCTACTATTGAATACGATACGTATCATTGGATTGCAGGACGAGATGGAGAAATCAAAAGTGGCAATGTGACCAAAACCGAGAAATACAAGTATGATGAAAAAGTGGGCTTGTGGAATTATGCAGATGATATCGATGCTTTATTGAATAACGGTTGCACAAAAAAAAGAGAAGGTGCAACTGATACGGATGGGAACGAGAATAGGTACTACTGCACTGCAAACGGCTGGGTAAGTTTGATGGATTGGAGCTGGGATGTGCCGAAAGAAGTTCGCTTCAACACGACAATAACCTATGGATTCATAACGGAAACTGCAGAACGAGGAGGGCAGACATATAGGACAGTGACTATCGGCGTGGGCGATGGCATACAGACTTGGATGGCAGAAAACTTGAATTACTACGATGCAACTCTTGATGGCCGCAGTTGGTGCTATGGAGCCGAGAATAGTGCTACAACGTCCAATTGTGCCGTGACAGGCCGCCTTTATACTTGGGTTGCGGCCGTGGGCAAGACAGAGGAGGAATGCGGTGACGGTAAGAATTGTAATTTAGGCGAAGGGATAATACAGGGAATTTGTCCCAATGGCTGGCACCTGCCATCTTATGCCGAATGGAATACTCTACTCACAAATGTAGGAGGTCCGAACAACATTGCAAAGGCTCTCAAATCGCAGACGGGATGGCACAACGGTGGTAACGGTACGGATGCTTTTGGATTCTCAGCGCTCCCTGCTGGCTACAGAGACAACGGTGGAAACTTTCACGACGACGGCAACGATGCAAACTTCTGGAGTTCTACAAAGTGGAGTAACGACAACGCCTATAGTATGAACCTGCTCTACGACGGCAATGACGCCTATTTGGGCGACGCCTTCAATTACTTCGGGTTCTCCATTCGTTGCGTCAAAGATGATTACACTCTTTAAATAGGGACGTTGACAACAACATTTTTTTAGTTCGTGAAAGGTTTTCTTTCCTCTACAAATTCATCATTGCAAAGAATCTATCATGTCGTTGATTTCTTTTTGCGACATCTCTTGAATTGCGTTCCCTTTTTTCACAGCTTCATCATAAGGAATTATTAAGTCTGTGGAATATTTAACTTTACATATAAAAATACAAACTATGTGTGCAAGTAAAATTAGAGTCAAAGATATAAGTAAGATTACCAGAATCGCACAACATCTTGAAATTGATATATCAAAAACACTTAGAGCGTAGCCTAATACGATATAAACGAAGGAAAATCTTGTAAGATAAATTCCTTTGAAAATCCTTTGAATTTTTTCTTTGTGTAGGAAAACGTCTTCTCCGTCATCCCTACAAATGCTTTCGGGCGAATTGAAGTATTGCTGCAAAATTTCGTCATTAAGTTTACCCCAAAATCTAATCGTTAATAAAACGGCTCCAGATAGTTGGAATGCGATTGATAACACTGCAAAAGTATTTTCCATAAAAACGTCCTATTTTCACGGAATGTAGAAAAGATTTTATTCAAGAAAACTTTTTGCGTTAGGGATAGTTACCCCTTGGGGCGGAGACTTGCTTGCAAGGCTCCGTGAGCGAAGCGAGTATAGCCCGACCCACGCCAGTGGGGAACGCCCAGATAAATTAATCGTAGAAACCTCTTGACAATGGCTTTCTGACAGCCTATATTTAGTGCGCAAGTGAGTAGAATTAGCTCGCGATGACAAAGAATAAAGCCCCGCTGTTTCAGCATGTCTGCGGGGGAGGAGTAGAAGATGAATGATGCGAAAACTAGCGGTGTTGGTATCTGGCTTGACGAAATTGTCCCATGCCTCAAGGATACTGAAACTGGTGAAATAAAGGAAACGGTTGTGTTCAGGATAGAAAGCCGGTCGTTCCTGAAAAAATTCAACGAAAAGAATGGTTGGGGAATCAACTGGATTGAAGTTCCGGACAATGTCGAAATTTTCGCCCTTGCACTGAAGGAAAACAACGAAATACAGGGGCTTGTAGGGGTGAAAAATGACAAAAATTCTGTAGCGTCTTTTATTCATTGGGCTTGTACAGCACCTTGCAATAATAAGCATTTGAACGGTTCGCAAAAATACGTTGGGGTCGGTGGACATTTGTTCGCCATTGCTGCCGATAAGTCAATTCAGTGGGGATATCAAGGGGCGATTCATGGTTTTGCCCTTAACAAGGAACTACTAAATCACTATATTGATGTGTTAGGAGCCATATTCTTGGGTTCATTGCACGAATACCATTTTTTCGTGAATGAAAAGGCGGCAAAACATCTTTTGGAGACATACACCTATGAATGGAACTAAAGGACCCGTCATCTTGGCGGAATCGATGGAGGCCTACAAGGCTGTTCCCGATCCGTACAAGGATGCTCCGTCGATGCATGTCAACCTTTTGGAATTGTCCCGCTATGCGGAAAGAGTCGGAAAGCCGATGTGCGAACTGACTCGGGAAGAAATTGATTTGTTCCGATTGTGATATTCTCTTCCTGCTTGGTAGAGAAAAATGGACATTCAAAGCTGTGTAAATTTGTATATTTAATGGGAACTGCAAAGGAGGTTCCCGTGGACAGGTTGTTTTCGAGATTGCTGAATGTGATGACCGCGCTGGTCCTTTGCCTTGGTGTTTCGGGCTTTGCCCAGGCCAACTACTCTACTTCGGAGCTGGACACCCTGGTGGCAAACATCGCCCTTTACCCTGACCCGCTGCTGGTGCAGGTGCTGGACGCTTCCACCTATGGAAACCAGATTGCCCCCGCCGCCCTGTGGGCGGAATCCCACAAGAACCTGAAGGGGGAGACCCTCGCCAACGCCATCGAGGAGGCGAACTTGCCCTATGACCCCAGTGTGCAGGCGCTTTTGCCGTTTCCGTCGGTGCTTTCCATGATGAGCAAGTACCGCACCTGGACCGACCAGCTGGGCGATGCAGTCACCAACCAGAAAGAAGACGTGATGGAGGCGGTGCAGCGCATGCGCCAGAAGGCCTACGACTACGGACACCTGAAGACAAATGAACAGGTGAAGGTGGAAACCGGCGACAACATCACCATCTACCCGGTGCAGAAGGAATACGTTTACGTGCCGGTCTATAACCCCCGCGTGGTCTATTACGTGCGTTATGACGGCTACACCCGTGTCTATTACGGTTCCGGCGTGTGGCTGGGCACCTGGTTCGGCGAGTGGGGTTGGGGTTCCTGCTGGATAGACTGGGGCCCCCGCGTTATCTACGTGCGGGATACCCGCTGGTATGCCCATCGGCCGATTCCCCGGCACCCCAGGCGCTACCGTCCGCCCCACCACTTTAACAGCCCGCCTCCGAGAAGGCCCGCTCCGGCGCCCGCTAGCCGTGTGGCTCCCGCTCCTGCGGTACGGGTGGCGCCTGCTCCCTCTGGAGCCAGAATGTCGACTGCTCCTGCTCCGGCTACACGCGTAGCTCCAGCACCAGCCACCCGGGTGATGACGGCGCCCGCACCCCAGTCTTACCCTGCGGCTAGCCCTGCTTCGGCCCCTGCGGCAAGGCGGCTAGCTCCAGGCCCGGGCGGTATTGAACCGGAAAGGCTCCCGACCCGTTACGTGGACAGCGACGACGATTCCAGACGCTACGACAACCGTCGTTACGATTCCAGGAACCAGGGAGGCTCCATCAGCCAGCCGGCCCCCAGGTCCAGGACTTCTTCGGCCCCGAAACCGAGACCTTCTGGCCGCCATTAGAGCCTAAAAATTCCCTTTTTGAGGTGACCTTTTACTATATTCAACAGACCCGCGAGGGTGCCCTGCGGCAGACGCCGCCGGGTTGTTTAACTTAGGGCCTTTTCGGAAGACTAGGACCCTCCAATCGGAAAATGAATTATGGATTTTTCTGCCATTATTGCTGAAGAGCTGAAACTTGAAACTTGGCGCGTGGCCAAGGCCCTGGAACTCATGGACCAGGGGGGCACTATCCCCTTTATCGCCCGTTACCGCAAGGACCAGACGGGAACCCTGAACGAAATTGAACTCCGCGACATCAGCCACCGTCGCGACTACCTGCAGGAACTGACCGACCGCAAGGAAACCATTCTCAAGAGCATCGAGGAACAGGGCAAGCTTACTCCCGAACTGAAGGCCCAGATCGAGGCCTGCAAGGACAAGACCCTCCTTGAAGACATTTACGCCCCTTACAAGCCCAAGAAGCGTACCCGCGCCACCATCGCCAAGGAACTTGGCCTGGAGCCGCTCGCCCGCCTGATGTGGGAACAGGAAGACACCAGCAATACCGCCGAAGAAATCGCCCGCATCTACCTCTCCGAAGAAAAGGGCCTGGCCGACCCGAAGGCCGCCCTCAAGGGTGCAGCCGACATCTTGGCCGAAGAAGTGGCCGACAACACGGAATTTCGCCAGTACCTCCGCGCCCAGATGGAAAAGAAGGGCGTCATGGTCAGCAAGGTCAAGAAGGATTTCGAAAAGCAGGAGACCAAGTTCAAGGACTACTACGACTTCAGCGAACCCGTTTCCAAGATTCCGAGCCACCGTATGCTGGCGCTCCGTCGTGGCGAAAAGGAAAAGGTGCTCCGCCTTTCTATCGAAGTGCCTACCGAGGAGTTGGTGGGCTACCTGAAGTCCCAGGTCATCAAGAAGGATTCCGTATGGAAGCCCTACCTGGAAGACATGTGCCAGGACGCCTGGGAACGCCTGCTGCAGCCCAGCATGGAAAGCGAAGTGCGCCTGCTCTTGAAGGACGCCGCCGAAGAGGAGGCCTTCAAGGTGTTCAGCAAGAACCTGCAAGACGTTTTGTTGGCTGCCCCCGCTGGCCACAAGGCCATACTTGCCCTGGACCCCGGTTTCCGTACCGGCTGCAAGGTGGCCGTTCTGGACGAGAACGGCAAGTTCATGGACCATGGCGTGATTTACCCCCACGAACCCAAGAACGACAAGGCTGGCGCCTGCGTCTATCTGATGCAGCTTATCGACAAGTACAAGATTGACCTGATTGCCATCGGTAACGGGACCGCAAGCCGCGAGACCGACGCCTTCTGTGGCGAGATGGCCCTGAAGTTCAAGGGCAAGGTTCCGCCCCGCGTCATTGTGAGCGAGGCCGGTGCTTCCGTCTATAGTGCCAGCATGATTGCCATTCAGGAGTTCCCGAAAGAAGACGTGACCACTCGTGGAGCCATTTCCATCGGTCGCCGTCTGCAGGACCCCCTTGCCGAACTGGTGAAGGTGGACCCCCAGTCTATCGGCGTGGGCCAGTACCAGCACGACGTGAACCAGCGCGAACTGAAGAAGCGTTTGGACGAAGTGGTGGAGAGCTGCGTGAACATGGTGGGTGTAGATGTGAACAGCGCTTCTGCTCCGCTCCTTTCCCACGTGGCGGGCCTGAGCAGCACCCTTTCCGAAGCCATTGTGAAGTACCGTGAAGAGAACGGCGCTTACGCCAGCCGCGAAGCCCTGAAGAACGTGAAGGGCTTTGGTCCTAAGGCTTTTGAACAGGCTGCAGGCTTTATGCGTATCCCCGGCGCGGAAAACCCGCTGGACGATTCCGCCGTGCACCCCGAAAACTACGCCCTGGTGGAGAAGATGGCCGAAAAGGCCGGAGTCTCCGTGAAGGATATGGTGGGCAACGCCGAAGCGGTGAAGGCCATCAACCTGGAAGAGTTCCTCTCCGACGAGGTGGGTAAGGCTACCCTGGACGACATTCTGAAGGAACTCCAGAAGCCCAGCCGCGACCCCCGTAAGGAATTCCGCTACGCCAAGTTCGACGACCGCATCAAGACCATCAACGACCTGGTGACGGGAAGCTGGATGGAAGGCGTGGTGACCAACGTGGCGAACTTCGGTGCCTTCGTGGATATCGGTGTCCATCAGGACGGCCTGGTGCACGTGTCCGAAATCAGCGACAAGTTCATTGCCGACGCCAAGGAGGCCTTGACGGTGGGAGACATCGTGAAGGTTCGTGTGGTGGCGGTGGACGCAAACCAGAAGCGTATCAGCCTCTCCATGAAGCAGGAATCTACCGACGGTGTTGCCGGTGCGGGCGTGAGTGGCCCGCGCGGCCAGCGTGTCGGCGGACCCAAAGGCGGTTTCGGTGGCCGCGGCCGCGATAACCGCGGCGGACGCCCCCAGGGGGGCATCCAGGGCCACGCTACCATCGCCGACCTGAAGAACAAGATTGCCGGTAAGGAACGCCCGGGCCAGCAGCCGAAAAAGCCCGCCGCCCCCGTCCAGATCGGCAAGCTCAACTCCATGCTCAAGCAGATTATGAAGAAAGCGAAGTAGGCGAGAGATACAGAATTGCTCGCAATTCTGTATCCGAGCCGCCCTGAGCTGCACTCCGCAGGAGTGCCAAGGCGAAGTAAGCCCGAAGTATCGGAGATGCCCGCATTCGCGGGCATGACAGCAAACAAAAAAGCCCGACCTAGGTCGGGCTTTTTAAATCCGTATTTAAACCGTCATCAGTCCCCGGTGAAGATAATCACCAGCACGGACGCCACGAAGGCGGCGGAGACAATCAGGAATTCCCAGGGGTTTTCCATGATGGAGGACTTGGCAGAAGCGGTAGATTCTGCAGGCTGAGCGGCGGCCTCGGCCTTGGCGGCTTCTTCGGCGGCCTTCTTGTCGGCTTCGGACTGGGCGAGGGCGGCGCTGTCAACTGGAGCTTCTTCGGTCTTGGCTTCCAGCACTTCGGCGGAGTCGGCCTTGGCGGTATCTGCGGCGGCTACGGCTTCAGCCGGAGCGGCGGCAGCGGAGTCGGCCGGTGTGGCTGCGGGAGCAGGCTGAGCGGCGGAATCTGCGGGAGCGGCAGCGGCTTCGGCGGGAGCGGCCTCGGCAGCAGGCTGAGCAGCAGAATCAGCAGGGGCTGCGGCAGGAGCGGCAGCGGCTTCAGCAGGAGCTGCGGCAGGAGCGGCAGCGGCTTCAGCAGG
>CALATK010000092.1 GCA_937891805.1 uncultured Fibrobacter sp.
AAGTCCATATTGTAGACAAAGGACAGATTGCCGATGTCATCCAGGGGGTACTCCCCGAAGCGGACCTGAAGAAGCGTCTCGAAAAGTTCTTCGTGAGTGACGAGGCCCGTTTCCAGATGGCCCTGGAAGACGCCATCGCCCAGAAAAATTTCGACCAGGCCCTCCCCATGCTCGACGAGGCCCTCGCCAAGACCCCCGACGACAAGAAGTTGCAGCTCTTGTGGGCCAAGGCAAGCCTCGGCCTAGGCGATACGGAAAAGGCCAAGGAAGTTCTTGCCAAGTTCACCGAAGCCGACGACCAGTACCGGGAGGCGAAATCTCTGCTGGAGCTGCTGGACTTTCATGCCGAAGCCGCCAAGAAAGACGTTACGGGCAAGGAAGCCGTCGTCTATCACGAGGCCTGCAAGCTGGCCTGCGCCGAAGACTTTGAAAGCGCCCTGCAAGCATTTCTTAATTTGTTCGTAGAAGCCCCTGAATGGAACGACGGGGCCGCCAAGAAGGCCATGCTCACCCTCTTTGGCGTCCTGGGCCCCAAGCACGAACTTACCTGGAAGTACCGGGCCAAACTGAACACCATGATGTTTATATAGTTATGAATTCGGAGTTCGGATTTCGGAGTTCGGAATTAAGATTAATTTGGAATTCATAGCTCGGGTTTCGGAGTTCGGATTTCGGAATTAAGATTAATTTGGAACTCATAGCTCGGATTTCGGACTTATTATTTGGAATAAAAATCCGAAATCTGAAATCATAATTCCGAATTATCTATATTTCCCCCCGTATTTTATTGTACAGTAAAAACCAGGGATTTATCCCATAGGAAGACACAAATGAAAAAGATCAAGTTCCAGGACACCTCGTTCCGCGATGGTTTCCAGTCTATTTTCGGTGCCCGTGTTTTCGCCAAGGACTTTATGCCCGCGGTGGAAGCTGCCGTGAAGGCCGGCATCACCCACTTTGAAGCTGGTGGTGGCGCCCGTTTCCAGGCCCTGTACCAGAACTGCGGCGAAGACGCTTTCGACATGATGGACGAGTTCCGCCGCGTGGTGGGCCCGAACATCCGCCTGCAGACCCTCGCCCGCGGTATCAACGTGGTGGCCCTCGCCCCGCAGCCCCGCGACATGATCAAGCTCCATGCCGACATGTTCAAGAAGCACGGCATGACCCGTATTCGTAACTTTGACGCCCTCAACGACGTGAACAACCTGATCTACTCCGGCAAGTGCATTACCGACGCCGGTCTGGAACACGAAGTCGTGGTGACCATGATGGAACTTCCTCCGGGATGCGACCTCAACGCCGCCCACAACCCAGAATTCTACGAACGCATCCTCCGCAACATTTTGGACGCAGGCGTTCCGTTCGCCTCCGTTTGCTTCAAGGACGCTTCCGGTACCACGAACCCCACCAAGGTTTATGAAACCTTCAAGCGCGCCCGTAAGCTCCTCGGCGACAAGGTGGAACTCCGCATCCACAGCCACGACACCTGCGGTACCGGTGTGGCCCAGTACAAGGCTGCTATCGAAGGTGGCGCCGACGGTGTGGACCTCGGCCGCAAGCCCCTTTCCGGCGGTACGGCTCAGCCCGACCTGTTCTCCATGTTCCACGCCCTCAAGGGTACGGAATACAAGCTCGCCCTCGGTGAAGACAGCATCGTCGATGATCACATTCCGGAACTCATGGAAGCCAACAACGTGGCCGTTGAATGCCTCAAGGACTACAACTTCCCGCCTGAAGCCCGTCAGATTACCACCGACGTGATCTTCAGCCCCATGCCGGGTGGCGCTCTTACCGCCAACACCCTCATGATGCGTGAAACCAAGACCTTCCACCTGTTCCCGAAGGTTATCGAGAACATGAGCGAATGCGTCCGCCGCGGTGGCTTTGCTTCTTCCGTGACGCCGGTTTCCCAGTTCTACTTCCAGCAGGCTTACATGAACACCCTGAACCAGGCTGCCGGTCGCGGTACTTGGTTCAAGATGACCGAAGGCTACGGCAAGATGCTCCTCGGTTACCAGGGTAAGACTCCTTGCGAACCGGATCCGGAGCTGGTGAAGATCGCTGCCGACCAGTTCAACATGAAGCCGTTCAAGGAAGCCTATCCGGGCGTCCAGTGCGCAGAAGAAATCTTGCCGCCGGGTATCCCCGCCGCCAAGAAGCTCCTGGAAGAAAATGGCCTGCCGGTTACCGACGAAACCATCTTCATCACGGGCTGCCTCCAGACGAAGGCCGGCAACAAGGGTATCGAGTTCCTCAAGGGCAACCGCCACATTGGCGTTCCCAAGAAGGACCCGAACGCCGCTCCGGCCGTGGACACCAAGAACATGAAGGCCGGCGCCGCAAGCACCTACCGCATTGCCCTTGGCAACCAGAGCTGGGACGTGCAGGTTCAGACCCTCAGCAAGTAATGGCAGCATAACGTCGCGGACCAGTTTCGCGACGGCCTAAACCAAATTAAAGCAGATATGAAAAGTCCCGGAAGTAATTCCGGGACTTTCTTTTTGACAATTGGATTCTAGAACGAGAACGATTTCCCGATATGCGGCATCAGCGTCTGCTGGGTGGAAACAGACAGACCTCCGTGGAATCCTGACGGATGGTAGTAGGATAAATCCATTATAGACGAAGACCCGCCCTTCAAGTTCTCTGAATAGACGATGCGGGATTCTTGCTTGAGAATTCCATACTGAGCGTCCTTTCCGAGGTTAAAAGCAAGCCACACCCCCATCATGGGGTAGATTTCGTTTTTCCCGTCTTTGGCATCCGCCAGGCCCGTACTCTTTAGATAGTCTCGTTTGTCCTCGTAATCCCCGCGAGACTGCGAGAACTGGGCGCCACCGCCAAAACCAACCTGGACAACGCTAAAAGCGAAATCGACGCCTGCCAGAACTTGTTCCTGCAATGCCCAAAACGAATAATCGTCTTTTCCATCGCTGGTATTGCGCCACCGGTCATACTTGTCCGAACAGGGGTCTTCAATGCAGGAAAACCTTGCGGTCCCCCAATCTCCGGCAAAGGAGCCTTGAACAAAAAACAAATCCATTAGCCGATATTGTAGCGAGAAAGTTCCGCCAATAGAATGAACCTTATCCACATTGACGCCTTGTCCATAAGGGGCTCCGAAGGCTTCTATGTTGACATTGAACGGTTTGTTCTTTTCGCCACTCCATCTGGGTTCGTGATATACGGGCATCGGGGTCGAGCCCATAGCCTGAAGAATAGGCTTCTCACAGCCAGTCAAAAGAGACAGCGTTGCAATGGACAAAGTAAGAGCTGCTTTCGCAGACAAATTAACACTCATAATTCTCCTCTTAGGATTCAAGGATAGCATCACTCCCAGTACTATCCTTGCACCTAAAATTACTAAATTATTGTATTTTTTCAACAGAACTATTCTAGAGTGACGGAACGAACGATGCATTTTTCATTTACCCTCATCGCTTGCAATCCCAGCCGTGATGCGGAAAGGGAGCCCTTGGGGGTGACGTCTGTGTTGATCAAATCCGCCAATGGTAATTTTTTCACAACAAAGCCATTTTGCAAACTACCGTTACCTATATTCACATTTTTCTTGGACTTAGCATCAAAGAAAATAGATGTGTTCTGGCAGGTCCCAGGCCAGTATTCCACCTTCAAGTCCTTGTAGGCATTCATGGAATAGGCCCTTTTCAAATCGTAATGGATACCGTCCAGATTAGACTTGAAATCGATGGACAAACCGGTGCCGAGACCATCGGAATAGCTACTGACAGTAACCATGTCGGACCAGGGAACCACCTTGTAGGAGGTGTTCGGGTATATCTTGGCCGACGGAATAGCCGCAGGTACTTCTTCCAGGTTGTTGGCGTTAATGACCAGACGGGGATTACGCAGGGTGACAAGACCTCCGTTGGAATTCAGCACTAGACGGAACCAACGGAAGTTCTTTAAGGCTCCTGCAGTAGCGGGCATCTGCCAGCGAACGGTATGGAACAGCCCGTCTTGCGGCACATTCTGCTCCGCAAACTGGACCTGATGACCACCGTCTTTACGCTGCGTAAGCAAGAGTTCCGCCTTCATCCAGTTGCTCTTGGGATTCTGGACTTTTCCCTCCCCCTCAAAAATGCTTGATGCGGGAACATCCAAGCCGTTGTCGACCGTCATGACCTTTTTCCAGCCGGCCGGAAGAACGAATGCAACCTGGCTAGAACGTTCTGTTGCTGCCGTATTGTAGTCATAACGCACATACCCAAAGGACTTGCTCTGGAGAATCCCGCCGTTCTTGATGACGGCAGGCATCTTGCTCTGATCCATGCAAGACGTATTAGGCGAGAAGAAGCCCCCCAGTTTCGGGTTACGGAATTGTCCTGTCGCCTGACTGTAATCCGCCTTGGCCACTTCGCAAAGCACGCGCCAGATATCCACCTGCATACCGGCAAGAACTTTCTTGTCAATAGAGCCGTCGTCCTTTGCCGGAGACTCAATATGCCTACCGCTCATAGATTCCGCATAGCGCGGGTGGGTCGGATCCACGGCATAAATCGCCTTAGCGGAACTTCTTGAGCCAGGTGCCTCGAAGGACACACCCGAGGTTCCTTGGCTGTGGGCACAACCCTTGCGAACGGCCAGGTCTCCATCGCATTTCAGGTCCATGGCGCTCACCGTAGGGATAAAGGTGCTGCTGGCCTGATAAAGCGTGTCGTCGTTCCAGTAAGATTTCATAGGAAAGCTTGCAACTGTAAGTCCTCCAACCTTGACCTTCTTGTCCCAATTTTTGGGCATTGCCTCTTCCATGCCGTCCCGTAGGGACTCATAAAGGGTTTTTGCAAACGGGTACGTACTCCCCTGGACAAAATCGAAGTCCGTTGAGCCCTTCTTCGAGACTTCGTCCACATCGGTATTGAATTCATATTTGCGATTTCGGGCATATTCTCTCGATTCTGTCGTTGAGTAAGCCAGCACGCTTGTAGCTCGGCCCATCACCTTGGACAACAATTCCGTCCGGCGTTCCAGAGCATAGTACTTATTCTTATGGGCTGGATCCTTGCCCTTCAGCTGTCCCTGGGCCACAAGCACCGTAGGGAATCCCTTATACTCGGCGGCCTTGCGGTAATCTCCGAAAAGGAACCTGTCGGCACCCGTCCTGGGCTTGTACGTTGTATTTCCCGCCTCCGTATCGTAAATGAGCAAGTCTCTTGCACCCGGAGAAGAAATCAGGTCGTAAAAGGCCTCTGCCGCACCCACTTCGGCCTCGTTGGCCCAGAAATCGATAGAAGCCACAAGCCCCCTGGGCATTACCGCGCCCTGATGGGGCGAGTCGAGAGACGCAAAGAAGCGAACGGGAGCGGTTTCCGCCTTGTTGCGTTTGGTGTCGTACAGATAGGACCCATAGCGTCCGATAATCCCGCCCTGGCTAATGCCCAAGATTACAAAACCATCCTGTTTGCCATTCGGAAACGGGATAACCTTGTTCTCGCTCAGATAATTCAACAGGCTTGCGAGGGATCCGCTGTTCTGTTGCAGTGAACGGATTACGGTTTCCGAAAACTGAACAAGCACTGGCGTGTAGCCCAGGGACTTGAGCATTTCGGGAATGCCAAACTCCTCCGTTTCGCGATGCAACTGGGAAAGTGTCCTTTTTTCGTCGGTACTCAGGTGTATCCCGTCAATGATAAAGAAGGGTCGTTCCAGATAAAAACCGAACTGGGCAGAAGCGAGTTCCGGCGGATCGATAAAACGGAGACGAACCTGAGGCATTTTTGCAGATACCGAAGAACCGATCTTGTCAAAACAATCGTTCGAAAAGAAGCTGTTCTTGGAAAGGCATGACCGATTACCCTGATCCGCATAAAACAAATCTACAGTCTTGGCGCAAAGTACCCCCGCAAGGGAGAGGACTGCGGCAAACATCAATTTCAAGCAATTCATTACTTCACCTCCACGAATAACTTTTGTTCAAAGGTTTGATTATCGGAATGAATCTTCACAAGTATTTTCTGGAGTCCGGCGGACCCGAATTCCAAAATACCGTCGGAACCTGGTTTCAGTTCCAGGCATTTGTTTTCGGCACAAATTTCCAGCATGGGAAGCTTTCCGCTGGGAGCTATTGCGAAATAAGGATCGTAGGCAACACGAACCCTGGACGCTGAAACCTGCGGAGACGAAAGCCCTACCAAGGTCAAGCGGTAATCTTCGATTTCTCGCTTGGTGCAGGAACTGTCGCCGCAATAGGCCACCCCATAGTCCATGTTGGCCACCAGTAACGGCAACACCGTGTAGTCGCTCATGGCGGCAAGCTCGCCAGCTTCGTCAAATAGCCTCTTGGAATTAGGGATTACGCCTTCAGCGAGGCTACCCTTTTCTACCAGGAACATACTGTTGAACCAACCTCGCCAAGAATCTTTGGCGGTCTGGCTTTCCGCATCCTTGAATCCCAGAATACGCATCTGGCTTTCTTCGGGAATCACGAACTTCGCCTGGGTTGAGGCTTTCAAGGACTCCTTTTCGCTAGCGCTATAACGGGACTTTACAGGTCGCTCATAAACGTCCTCGAAAAGTCCTTCCCGCATTGGCGATGCTAGGTCTACATTTACAAAGGGGTACGGCTCGATTTCAGCCAGAGCCTCTTCCCCTGCCGCAGTTGACGCCGAAACAGCGGTTTCCTGGACACAGGTCAAGGCCACATCGTCAATAAACAAGGTGGTGTACTGATTGGCCGGCACGTTGAACAGGCCAATTCCAATCTTGTCCACCTCTACCGTAGACCCCTCCAGCAACGCCGACACGGGAATTTCCAGGGTTTGGGTCTTGCCCGCCTCTAGCGTGTGGAACGACATTTTCCCGTTGCCGCCCACGCCCGAAAGCCACACCCCGAAATTTCCCGCCTGGGTAGAACGGACCTTCAATTTCAGGGCGCCGCCCTGTACCGTAACGGGCAGGGCGTCAAAAATCAGGGAACCGGTCCAGTCCCCACGATAGTTTCGCACGCCCGAAAGCCGGATATAGGAGGATTTCATATTGTCAAAATCACCCCAGTTGGTAGACCACTCCGGAGCTTCCGGGAAAGACCGGGTGGACTCTTCCATAAAGCCCTTGGATTGGCCGTTTTCGTATAAGGCAAGGTTCTTGCATGTTCCTGCAAATGCAGTCGAGGAGAGCAAGGCTCCTCCGAGGGCCACAAGGCCCCATATCCTACTCTTCATAGGATTCCTCCAAAAGAGAATCATCTGGAAAAGACGGAAAGGAGCCCGTCACGAAGACTATCAAACAAAAAGGCACACTCCCCGAAGGGACATGTGCCAATACTCGTTTTTAAATCCGAGGCGAAAGATAAATATTTCTATTCACCTGTAAAGGGAGACATGCGAAAATTTTATTTTACCCAAACAAAAGGAATTTTTTGCAGAAAATAAAGTCATATATTAATTTCTAAAATATTTCTGCATATAGAAAACCCATCAAGCACCGCCCCCACCGCAAGCTATAAAAAAATTGCCTGTTCTAGTTTCCGACTATTAGACACGCGGGATTCACAATTCTATATTTCCGTGCAAATTTATCAAACATGCAGAGGTGATTAATGGAAAAACGCACAGGTCTCTTTACAAATGCCATCATCTGGTTCGGCGTGGCCGTTTCCGTTTCCGAAATAGAGGCGGGCATCGAGACCGGCGCCGAAGCCGCTCCAGGTTCCTTATGGCTGCCTCTGGTTCTTGGGCATGTCATCGGCGGTATCTTCCTTTTCTTTGTGGGCCTTATCGGCGCCCGCATTCGCCTGAATGCCATGGAAACTACGGCTTCTGTCTATGGGTCCTACGGTTCCAAGTTTTTCGCCTCCTTGAACCTGTTCCAGCTAGTGGCCTGGATTGCCGTTCTGAACGCCCAGGGCGCTACCGTGCTAGCCGGGTTACACCTCCCCATCTCCTTCCCGCTGACCTGCGTAGCGCTGGCGATCCTCATCGCACTCTGGGTTTTTGTGGGCCTGCGCCGCTTTGCGAAGGTCACCACTGTCGTGATGGCGGTACTGACCGTTTTGCTGGTGGCCCTGACTGTTAAATTGTTCGGGGCTAGCTCGATTTTTGCAGAAACAGCCTCTGCCTCCGGAGTAAACAGTGCCGCAGGCCATAGCCTCGGTTTCTGGAGCATCTTCGAAATCTCCATGGCCCTGCCTCTTTCTTGGCTTCCGGTAATTTCGGACTACACCAAAGATGTAGAAAAGCCTGTGCGCGCCACGGCCGTTTCCGCCATCGCCTACACCGTCGCCAGTTTCTGGATGTACTTTATCGGGCTTGAAATTGCAAGCGCCGGTGTCGGAAACGATATCGCCCAGGCCATTCTCCTGGCGGGCCTTGGAATCCCCGGAATCATCATCGTGGTGCTTTCGACGGTCACCACCAACTTCCTTGCGGCAAATTCCGCAGGTGAATCGGCAAAGGCTATCGTCCACAAACTCAATCCGAAAATCACAGGCGTTGTGGTAAGCGCCATCAGCGCCGTTCTCGCCATCTCCGGAATCATGGACCACTACATCAGTTTCCTCTACCTCATCGCTTCGGTCTTTGCGCCCATGGCCGCCGTTCTTCTGGTGTCGTTCTTTTTGGACAAACAAGGGCGAACCGGCAAGGCGTTCTGGCTCTGGAATCTCTTCGCCTGGCTTGCTGGCTTTGTCGTTTACCAGGTAACGGTCCATTTGGAGTCCGTGTTCCTTGGACCTACACTCATATCCGTTATCGTATCCGCCGCAATTTCCTATATTTGGGTCTTGAAAAACAAGGTTAAATCAGCGTAAACATGCCTCAGAAAAAGATTGCGTTAATCAATGACATTACAGGTTTCGGACGGTGTTCCATCGCCGTCATGGCACCTGTGGTTTCGGCCATGAAAATCCAGGCCGTGGCCGTGCCTACTGCAATCCTTTCGACCCATACGCAGTTTCCGGAATACTACTTTGACGATTACACCCCCCGCATGCGGGACTACATCGACACCTACAAGAAACTGGACATGTCCTTCGACGCCATCGCCACCGGATTTTTAGGCTCCGAGGAACAGGTGGACATCGTCGTCGATTTTATCAAGACTTTCAAGAAAGAGGGCGTGTTCACCCTGGTGGACCCGGTGATGGGCGACTATGGACGGCTTTACAAGACCTACACGCCTGCCCTCTGCAACAAGATGAAGGACCTGATCCGCCACGCAGATATCTTGACGCCCAACCTGACGGAGCTCTGCTCCCTGATGGACGTGGACTATCGGGATGGCGACTTTTCGCCAGCTGAACTGGAAGCCATGTGCCAGCAACTGAGTTTCCAGGGGCCCAAGCACATCGTGGTTACGGGAATCCACCACGACAAACAAATCATGAACTTTGTTTTCAGCCGTGGCGAAACGCCCAAGACCATCATGGTGGACCGCATCGGAGGAGACCGGAGCGGAACCGGAGACGTGATTAGCGCCGTAATTGCGGGCATGTACCTGAACGGGCACGGATTCTACGACTCTGTGAAACGGGCCACCGAATTTGCCTCTAAGTGCATTACCTATTGCGAAAAGAACAACGTGCCCACCCATTGGGGGCTTAGCGTCGAGATGTACCTTCGCGATTTGACGGAGGAGGAAAAATGATTTTATATACGGTTACCGGAAAGGTGGGACAGGCGGGCTACCTGAACCTCAAGGACAGCGGCGATTTGACCGGAAAGAATGTCTATGTGAACATCACGAACCGGTGCCCCTGTAACTGCGTCTTTTGCCTGCGCCAGACCAAGAAGATGATGGAAGGGAACTCCCTCTGGCTCAAGGGCGGCGAGCCCAGCGTAGAGACCGTGATGGAAGAATTCGACGCCTTTGACCTTTCCGTCATTCACGAGCTGATTTTCTGCGGTTTCGGCGAGCCTCTGGAGCGCATCGACGATGTGTGCAAAATCATTGACCAGCTAAAGGCGAAATACCCGAACCTGAAGGTCCGAGTGAACACCAACGGACTTGCAAACCTGATTCACGGGAAAGACATAACGCCCGAACTGAAAGGCCATTTTGACACGGTCTCCATCTCATTGAACGCACCGGACGCCGAAGAATTTTTGGCCCTTACGCGGTCCAAGTTCGGCATCCAATCCTACGACGCCCTGAAGGACTTCGCCGTCAAGGCAAAGCACTATGTGCCGAACGTGGTGCTGACCGTCGTGGAAAAGGTCATGTCCGAAGAGAAAATCGAAATCTGCCGCAAGACCTGCGAAAATCTGGGCGTCACCCTGAGGGTCCGCCCCTTCGAAGACTAATTTCAGCTTATTTTGTTCATACAATCTTGTAAAAGCTATAGCTTTTTCCTATATTTATTCCTACCAAACATATAGGAAATACATCTTCCATACTAACCTTCTAATACCAACTCCCAACTCCGAATTCCGAAATCCGAAATCCGAACTACAACCATGACTCTCCAGCAGCTTCGTTACGCCATCGGCATCGCAAAGGTCGGCTCCTTCAACAAGGCAGCCGAGAACCTGTTTATTTCTCAACCGTCTCTCACGGCGGCCATCCACGACCTGGAAGACGAAATCGGCATCGTCATCTTCAACCGCACCAGCCGTGGGGTCTCCCTCACCGTCGAAGGCGAAGAGTTTATCGCCCAGGCAAGCCAGCTGTACCACCATTACGAAACCGTGCTGGAACACTACAGCGACGGCGTGCGCCAAAAGAGAAAGTTCGCCATCTCTACACAGCACTATTCCTTTGCCGTCAAGGCCTTTGTAGAGATGGTCAAAAAGTCCGACTCCGACGAATACGAGTTCGCCCTTCGGGAAACCAAGACCAAGGAAGTCATCGACGACGTGGCCACCCTCAAGAGCGAAATCGGCATCTTGTACCTGAGTGATTTCAACCGCAAGTACATCAACTACCTGTTCAAGGAAAAGGATCTGGAATTCCACCATCTGATTGACTGCAAGGCCTACGCCTACATGTGGAAAAACCACCCTCTGGCAAGCCGCAAGTCTGTAAACCTGCACGACCTTTCGGACTACCCCTGCCTCTCCTTTGAGCAGAGCGAAAGCGGCACCTACTACTTTGCCGAAGAAATTTTAAGTACAAACGAATACCACCGGACCATCAAGGCCAATGACCGAGCCACCATGTTGAACCTGATGGTGGGGCTCAACGGATACACACTCTGTTCGGGAATTATCAGCGAAGAAATCAACGGTTCCGACTACGTAGCCGTTCCCTTCAAGGACAGCAAGGGCAAGGACGACCGCACCATGGAAATCGGATACATCGTCAAGAAGAACTTCAACATTTCCTCCATATGCCAGACCTACATCCAAGAAATGAAGGAATACCTGGCGAACTACACTCCCTCACGCCAATCCTAGGCAAGAATTTTATATATTTGAGCCACGCCAACGGCCCAGGTGGTGGAATGGTAGACACTGGGGACTTAAAATCCCTTGGGGGCAACCTCGTGCGGGTTCAAGTCCCGCCCCGGGCACTAATGGCTTTTTAGGACGCCTATGATTGAATTTTACCCCAACAGCATCTATTACCCCCGCGAGGCGGTAGAGGAAAAACTCGCCAAAGGCGAACTGAAAGAGACCGAAAGCCATCTGCTTTCTTGGACAGAGCGTCACCGTGGAGAAATCTGGGACTGCGCCCGTGACGATTCCGACTCCCCCACCGACGAAATCCTGCTGGACAACCTGCGGGCCCTGCTTCTCTGCAAGGGGTCTTTGCAGCCTGCCGCCGACATGGCCGCCGTCATCAGGGAAGTCTCCAAGGAAATCTGGTACCAGAACGAAAAAGACAAAAAATCTCCAGACGAGATTGCCACCGAATGGTGGGGCAAGTACCTTACCAAATGGCGCGAAGCCCGCATGTTCGAAGCCTTCATCCTTATCGAGAAGAAGGCCGACCAGTTGCTGGCTATTCTGAAGGGATGATACTGAAAACGGACCCCCTGTCATCCTGGAGGCCGAAGGCCGATAGGACCCTCGGGGGTGACGAACGCAACATGGTGACGCAGGCATAGTCCTGCGTTTTTTATTTGGAGTATTTCGCTTTCCAGCGGAGGGGTATCCAGAAATCGGTTACCCCGTTTTCGCTTTTCTTGTACCGCCAAAAGTACTCGATGTGGTCCTTGAGTTTCCGCTCGAAGGTTTCGTCGTCGGCATCGGAAAAGAGAATTTCCTTGCAGGTAAAGATTCCGAGGGAATCCACCACCAGATGAAGCCCCAGGCGGATATCGTCGGCACCCTTCTTCTTGAAATGCTCCTGACCGAGCCAGTGCAGGCCTGCGGCACGACCCTGGATGTATTTTTCCAGGGCTTCCACATCACGACCTGCGGAATTGTCCAGCACGTAGATGTCGTCCAAGTTTGGCATATCCATGCGGCCCGTAAAGGCCCTGGACTTTTCTGGCCCTGCAACCGCTGACTCGTCCTCTTGAGACAGAGGGGCCTTGTAGGGCGTCACCTGCCAGATAAAGTCCAACAGGCCCAAGAACACCAGGAACAGCACGATCAGTGGAAAGTTCCGTTTAATCATAACCGCCTACTCGATGGACTTGATGCAAAGCTGCAAGGAACGCCTGCCGTTGTAGTAGTTCCAGGTGGGCTCGAACACGATGGTCACCCGATGGGACTTGCCGATGAGGGCCTTGCATTTGCGGAGCCCGAAGGCAATAGCCGAAAACGCCGGACTCCCCGCCTGGGAGACTTCCATCTGCAGGTGGCCGCCACGAAGCTCCCGCAGACGATGGACCTTCACGTTTTCGGCCCGGAACACAGGATACGGGAAGTTCCCGCTGAAAG
>CALATK010000093.1 GCA_937891805.1 uncultured Fibrobacter sp.
AAAGGCTTTCAAAGACCTTCACACGGCCCGCAGTACCCAGAGATTCCAGGTAGTTCCATTCCGTATGGCCCACCACCTGGATTTGCTCCGAACTATAAACTTTGGTATAACCCGCCATGGCAAGGCCAGGGCGGTGGATACCGCTTTCGGCAATGTTTGTGTTCAGGTCCTCTTCCGGAGAGTGGAGGGCCAACTGCAAATCCTTGCCGTAGCGACAGAAAAAGTCTCGCACCGAGAGTTTTTCCCGGTGCAAAACCTTGATGTCTTTCAGTCTGGATTCAGCCATTAGGACAGATCAGAGAGGGGCTGGGCACGATGATCGTTCTGCTTTTCGTTGGCCTTCTTCAGCTGGGTCTTGACTCTTTCCAGGGCCACGTCCACAGCCTTGCCCATGTTCTCTTCGTCGGCAGAAGCCACCACCACGGAGCCCGTGATGTTCACCGAGATTTCGCAATGGCGCTGGTGCTCCACTTCGTGATCCAAAATGACGGAGGCTCCCGTGATGTTCGGGTAGAACTTTGCCAGTTTGTCCATTTCTTCTTGAATCCTATCCTGGAGACCGGCAGATGCATTAAAATGACGGGCAGAAAATTGAATATCCATTGTAAACCTCCGTATGTTGAGATGGCACATTTCGATGTTCTAGCATCGTATCTAGAGTATATACATCTTTTTTTATAAAAAAAGCAAATATAATATGTTTTTTTCGAAAAATAATTCGCCCAATTTGGAATAATGAGGGGAAATTTTGGGGAATTTCGGAATAATTGCAGGATATTTGCGTTTGTTTGTAAACGAAAGTTTACACAAAGGCGGGCCTAAAGCGCCTTGCGGAGTCTAGCGGGGAGTATCTTCAGTTCCTCTTCCCGATACTTGGCCACCGTGCGGCGAGCCACCTTGATGCCCTGCTTGTCCAGGGCATCTGCGATGGCCTGGTCCGAAAGGGGCTTTTTCTTGTCTTCTTCATCTACCAGTTTCTTGATGGCTTCAAGAATCTGGGCCGAGCCGATTACTTCATCGTTTGCGGCACTCCCCTGCTTGATGCCGGTGGTAAAGAACTGCTTGAGTTCAAAGATGCCGTAGGGCGTATCCACGTACTTTCCGTTGGTCACGCGGCTGATGGTGCTCAGGTCGCGGCCAACCTCGTCGGCAATGTCCTGCAGAATCATGGGCTTCAAGAAGGCGGGCCCCTGGCGGAAAAAAGCCTCCTGATGCTTGACGATGGCCATCATCACGTTTTCCATAGTAGAGAAACGGTTGTCCACCGCCTTGATGAATTCCTTTGCCTTGGAGAGGTTGTTCTGGATATATTCTCTGTCGTTCTTGCTCAGGTGCTTGTCGTTTAAAAGGGAAGCGTAAGTCTGGTTCAGGTGCAGGCGTTTCTGGACACGTCGCCGGTAGCATTCCACCTCGAACCTGCCCTTCTTTTCTACCACCTTCATGTCGGCCACCTTGACCTGGTTCGGCGCGCTGGACATCTGCTGGCCCGGGTGGGGCGCAAGCCTGGAAAGACTGCTCACCGCCTGCTGCACCTCTTCGGTAGAGACGCCCAGGTCCTTTGCAATTTTGGCGTAGCGAAGCGCCATTAGGTCGTCGAAACGCTCTTTCAAAATCCGGAGCGAAAGGGCCGGAAAATTTTCCAGGGATTCCGCCTGAATGATAAAACATTCCTGAAGGTTCCTGGCGCCGATTCCCCTGGGCCTAAAACTCCGAAGCACATGGAACGCCTCTACCACCGGGAGGCTCGCCTCTTCGAGGGGGATTTCGTTGCGGATAACCTTCTCGATTTCGATGATGAAAGGATCGTTGTCGGACATGACCTTCGCCATGGCCATCTCGTCGGCACTTTGCAGAAAACCGTTTTCGTCCAGGGAGTCAATCAGGTATTCCACTAGGCTGCGGAAACAAACTTCCGGGCACCCCGCCTTTGCAAGCTGTGCCATAAGTTCACGGGTTCCGTTCCAGTCCCTAAGCTGTAACAGCAGGCGGTCCTGGAGGCTTGCCTCCCTGTCTTTTTGCGGGCGGTCCCAGGCGTCGTCGGGGTCCTTCTGCTGGTTGACGGAATCCCTGTAAAGCGTATCCGTATGGTCGGTGCCGTCTTCGAGATACTGGGCCCAGTTCAGCTCCGAAGGAGTAGAGCCGTCCAAAAGACCGTGGTCCACGTCGGCGCTGTCTTCAAGAGTGCCCCGTTCAAAATCCAAAGAAGGAACGGTGCTGTCGTCGGAATTGCGGGACGTGTCTTCGGTATCGAAATCCGATTCGCCGGACTGCACCGATTCCGAGGGGGAATCCAGGGATTCTCCCAAGGGTTCGTCGTCAAATTCCAGCAGGGGGTTTGCCTCTACCTCAGCCTTGATAGCGGTTTCCAGCTCCAGGGAATTCTTTTGCAGGATAGCAATAGACTGGAGCATCTGGGGCGAGATATTCTGCTCCAGCCGTTGACTCTGGCCTAAATGCATTCCTACATCCATAAACTTTCCTAATCCAGCCTGAAACTGTCACCGAGGTAGATACGTCTGGCCTCGGGGTCGTTGGCCAGGTATTCCGCCGTACCTTCGGTAAGCACCTGGCTCTTGTACATGATATAGGCTCGGTCCGTAATGGAGAGGGTTTCGCGGACGTTGTGGTCGGTAATGAGCACGCCCATGCCCTTCTCTTTCAGCTCCGAAATGATGGACTGGATGTCGGCCACGGCGATAGGGTCGATACCGGCGAAAGGTTCGTCCAACAACAGGAACGACGGATCGCTGGCAAGGGCGCGGGCGATTTCCAGACGGCGCCGTTCACCGCCGGAACAGCTGTAAGACTTTGTCTTGCGGATATGGGTAATCTTGAATTCTTCCAGAAGTTCTTCCAGACGCTTCTTGCGCTGGGCACGTTTCATGTCCTGGGTTTCCAAGATGGCCATGATGTTGTCTTCTACGGAGAGCTTGCGGAAAATGGATGCTTCTTGCGGCAGGTAGCCCACACCCAAGCGTGCCCGCTTGTACATGGGCTTGTCCGTCATCTCGATGTCGTCCAGAAAGATGTGACCTGAATCCGGACGGACCATGCCCACAATCATATAGAAAGACGTGGTCTTGCCGGCGCCGTTTGGTCCCAAGAGCCCAACCACCTCGCCCTGAGAGACGCTGATGGAAACATCGCTCACCACCTGGCGGCCGCCGTAAACCTTGCGCAACTTGTCCGTGCGAATCGTGCTCACTACCGTTCTCATTTTGCGTTCTCCTTTTTCGGGGCTGGTCGAGGTTGTGATTCCTTGGATTTCATGGCCTTGCGGAATAGTTCTCCCCTCTTGGAATTTTCATGCATCAACCTATCCTGGACACTGCCTTCGGGCTTGGTCTCTACGCTGGTGGCCTTGGGAGCCGAAACCTTGGAACTGTCCGAAGGCTGCGCAGAAACAGATTTCGTGGAATCGGTTTTGGAGGAATCGGCATCCAACAGTTTCTTCTTGTTCCGCTGTTCCTTTTCCATGTCGATATACCTTCCGCTGGCCATGGTCCCGCCGCCCAAAAGCCGTAACGACTTGACGGCGTTTTTTTGGGCATCGAAAAGGATATTGATGGTATCTCCGGCGGCTTCGTTCTTACCTGCGACGGTGCGGTCTTTCTTGACGTAGAAATAGGTACTCTGGGCCTTGCCGGACACAACCGCATGGTCCATCTTTCCCTCGTTAAAGTACATATCTAGCCTATTCCCGTCCATCTGGTTCTGGTAATCAGGAAGGTCCGTCTCGTAAAAGAACCCCCGTGCATTCAAATTTACATACAGGCGTTCAATCTTGTTGTCCTTGAAGGCGGCATAGAGGGTGTCCCCGAAGGCTTCCGTCACGCTTCCGGGGGCGTTTTTCTTGGCGTCCTCTTGCTGGATACCGTGGGCATTCCGAATGACCAAGGCCGAACGCAGGGACTTGCCCGTAGAATCCAGGGTAAGGTAGATGGAATCCCCCGTCAGGTGGTAATTCTTCATGTCGAATGTGGGACTGCCCTTCATGGAAAGCCAGTTGTCCTTGCGGTTGAAATAACCTGTATCGCAGGTGACCACCATGTCGTCCTGGGTGACTTTCACCTTCTGGTAGGCTTCGGCAAAAGATTCTCCCTTGTTGTAAATGATGGTCTTGGCTTCAATCAGGACCGTATCGATTTTCCCGTCCTTCTTTTTTTCGAACTCATAGAGTCGTGGTTTTTCGGGCATGGTGAGAATTTCTTTTTCCCGGTCGTAAACCAGATAGTCCCCTGTAAACATGTAGGTCTTTGCCGAATCGGCGGCCACAACACTCCCACGGGCCGAAGCGACACCCTTTTTCTTGTTGTAAATGCCGGTTTGCGCCTTGATGTAGCCGGACGGGTGTGCCGCCAAGAAACCTCCCTCGCACTGGAGGATTTCGGCATCCTTGTTCCAGGTGGCCTTTTCGGTCTTGAAATCCAGGGAGTCGTGAACAAAATGGACCTTGCCCTGCAGCAGCAGGTTCCCGCGGGTACGGGCCACCTCCAGATTGTCCGCATGTTTCATGATAAGGGGAGACGTCTGCGAAAAGGCACAACCGAATGCAACCAGAAACAGGAACAGTACTTTTTTCGGAAGGACACTCATTCCTTGCGTTCCTCTGCCTGTTGCGGTACAGCTGCCGCAGAATCCCGTTTCTCGATTTCTTCAGCCTTGGCCTTGTCCTCTTCCTTGATTCGGTTGGCAGCATCCTGGAAAATGCCCGTGATGTTGGAAAGGATTTTCCAGTGGTCCATCTTGGCGTCGCTTTCGAATCCCTTGCCCTGCAGCACATCGCCATCTTCGGAGACCACACGTACATAGCTTTCGGTCTTGACCAAGTTGTCCTTCTTGTTCCAGAGCAGAGAATCCGCACGGACAGAGGCGCCCTTGGGCGTAAGGGCGTACACGTGGCCGTAGGCATAGACGTAGGTGAATTTCATGTCGAGCCGGCCGGAATCCGCCCGCAAGAATGCGGAACGTTCCCCCAGGGAATCGTAGATGTCCACCAGCACAGGCCGCACGAAAACCTCTTCGGTATTGGACCACCGCTCCAGATAGGCCGTCTTGAGTTTCCAGCTCAGCACGCCCTTGTCGTAGCTGTCCATGAGGGTGGTGTCGGTAAAGAGCATCTGGGGTCTATCTACATGGATCCAAGGCTTTTCTTCTTCGATTTCGGCACAACCCACCAAGACCGCGCCCAAGGCAAGAACGCGACACCACCTGGTGATGCTTGGCAAAAGTCGTGCCACCGGCTACCCTTAGCCCGCTTCGAACATGTCGATGCGTTTCTTGTGCTTGCCGCCCATGAATTCCGTTTCAAGGAACTTGGTGGCGAACACCTCACACTGGGCGTAAGCGATAATGCGGGCTCCCATGCAAAGCACGTTGGCATCGTTGTGGAGGCGGGTGAATTCGCAAGAGGTAAGGTCGCCCACCACGGCAGCGCGGATACCCTTGTGCTTGTTTGCCGCCATGCTCATGCCGATACCCGTACCGCAAATGAGGATTCCGCAATCCGCCTCTTTGCCCGTAATCTTGTTGCAGACCCTGTCGGCAAAAATCGGATAGTCACAGGATTCCGTAGAATCGGTTCCCATGTCAAGGACCTTGTAGCCCTTGCCTTCCAGGAACTTGACGAGTTTTTCCTTGTATTCGAATGCGGCGTGGTCACAGCCGATAGCGATGGTCTTGAACATGATAAAATCCCGTTTTGCGAGTTGAAAAGGTCCACTTATTTGAACTTCGTCACCCAATATAGATAATTCATCGGATTAAAGCCGAATCCTTTCTCGGATTCCAAGCAAAATAAATCTATTTTTGGCCTGTTATGAGCAATCTGGAAACCGACAGCAAGTTCCTAAAAAAGGCGATGATTGTAAACATCGTGGGGACAATCCTCAAGGTTTGCGGTCCGCTTTTGACTTTCGTGATGGCGCGTATTTTTGGCGCCGCTGAATTTGGAATCTTTGTATCTGCCCAGACCCTCCTTTTGACCATTGCGCATTCAGCAACTCTTGGACTCGACAAGGGCCTGTACTGGTACTTGCCACAGAACGGTCTACACGGCCGCCCCCGATACGACGGCATCATGGAATCCTTCTGGATTTCGGCAGCCATCTCGATTCTTTGCACGGCAGTAATTTTTGTGGGCTCCTTCACGCCCTACATTTCCAAGGAACTCCCCTGGTACGCGCTTTCGCTTTTGTTCTATGTGGGTACCTATGTCTTCAGCACTGCCTCCGAAGGCAACCGCCGTCCACAAAACGCCGTATTCGTGAATTCATTCTTGACGGTGACTCTTGCACCGGCAACCTCCATTGCACTCCACTTTATGGGAATCCCGCATGCGCTTCCGCTGGGCTTGCTTGTGGGCCAGGTAGTGGGCTTTGTCGTGCATTTTGTGCTGGTCCGCAGGCAGTTCCCCGAAATGCCTTTGCGCCCTCACAAGACGGTTTCGTGGGTGCTGTTGCGTTACTCGCTCCCGCTAGGGGTCGATGAATTCGTATCGTCTTTCCTGATCCGTTCGAGCCTCTGGATGGTCATGTTGTTCCTCGGCCCCGAAAAGGCTGGTGCCTACGGAATCATGGTCACCATTTCCAATGCGCTCCAGACCATTCGCGTCGGGTTCACGCCGATTCTTACACCGGTGGTGGCGGGAATGAACAAGGAACGCCTCAAGACCGACCTGAAGCCGGTCTACAGCTACTGCGTTTTCATGGTCACCTTCATCCAGCTCATGATCGGATTCTTTATCGTGCTGTTCCCGGACTTGATTCTGGGTATTGCGGGCAAGGACTTTATCGTGCAGCCTGAAACCCTTGGAATCCTTTTGCTGGTTCACCTGGTGGCGGGTTTTGGCGGTATGTCCCTAGTGGTGCTGAACGGCATGGGCAAGAGCCTGTATTCCTTGATTATGGATATCGTTTCCCTTGGCGTGGCACTCCTGTCGGGCTATTTGCTGATTCCGACCTACGGCCTTGTGGGGGCCGCCCTTTCGATGCTCAGCTACAACATATTTGCGGTTATCTGTAACAACATTTACCTTTTCAAGATGGGACTCCAGCCCTACTCCTTGCGGCTCTTGTCGCAAGTGTTCTGGATCTTATTCTTGATTGCATTCTATATTGCCATCAACATGCAGGTGTTTACATTGTCCATGCTCGAAAAAGCCGCCGTTTACGTGGTGATTCTTTTGGCTCTTGGCGCTTATGGCCTTGTAGTCAAGAAAAAGATGGACAAAGACAGGAACGCCGTCTCGGCAGGAAATAAACAATGAAGAAGATTGAACAGCAGGAATGTCGTGAAATCCAGATGTCCATTCTGGACGAGATTGACCGCATTTGCAAGGAAAACAACCTGAAGTATAGCCTAGCCTACGGCACGCTTTTGGGCGCGGTGCGTCACAAGGGCTATATCCCTTGGGACGACGATATTGACATTTGCATGTTGCGCGAGGATTACGAAAAACTCATCGCCATCCTGAAAGACAAGAATGCGGCGGGCCACAAGGAATGGCTCACACTGGTCGACGATACCTGCGACGGCTATTTTTATCCGTTTGCAAAGGCCTACGACAACCGCACTACGGTCAAGATGGAACGCCACAAGGGCGAGATGGGAATCTGGGTCGATATTTTCCCACTGGACGGACTCCCAAAATCCAGTTTCTTTGAAAAGGCGTTCGTTCTCTACTGCAGTTTCTTGCGCGTGATTACCCTTGCCATTACCACCGACTTCAAGTCGAAGGGTTACGATGCCTGGACGCTTTTGTATAAGCGGTTCTTCTATGCGGTTGCCTGCATCGTGGGCAAGAAGCGCTTCTGCCGCTATGTGGAACGGGTGATTCGTCGCTACCCCACAGCCCATTCGGGCCATGTTGCAACGCTATTCTTCGATACAAAAACCGACCGCATTTTGGACCTGAAAAAAATTGCGGAAACGGTGGACTATCCCTTCGAGAACCGCAAATTTAGCGGTTACAAGAATTACGATTACTACCTGTCGCTCTTCTACCGCGACTACATGCAGCTTCCGCCGGTCGAAAAGCGCTACAATCACGGGCTTGACGTGTGGTGGAAATAAGGAAAAACGTATATTTAAAAAGGTTTTGAATCGGGGTATAAGCCCCACAAAGGTAAAACATGAACTACTTGGACAGAAACGAATTCAACTTCAAGCCATCCCAGAAGGTGCTGGATGCCGTCAAGAATTTTGACCCTGAACTGCTCTGCTTCTACACCCGCATCTATGACGAGGGCAAAAAGAGCATCTTCTCGGTAAAGCTCAGCGAAATCTACAACGTGCCCGAAGAACAGGTGCTGCTGGGTTACGGTGGCGAAGACATTTTGAAGAACGCTGTCCATTACTACCTGATGAAGGGTGACAACAAGACCATCATGATTCCGGAATTTTCGTGGTGGTACTACAACCGCATCGCCGGCGAATGTGGCGGTTCTTTTGAAATGTATCCGCTCCACGAAAAGGAAGACACCTTCGCCTATGACGTAGACGAGGTCATTGCGCTCACCAACAAGATTCACCCGCGCATGCTCTTGCTCGCCTCACCGAATAACCCAACAGGCAATAGCCTTACACCAGACGAAATCGGTCGCATCATGGAAAACATTCCGAACGACACCATGGTGCTGATTGATGAAGCCTACGCGTCGTTCATTACGACCGATACCGCCTACATTGCGCCCCTCGTGAACAAGTATTCGAACCTGATTATTTCCCGCACCCTTTCCAAGTTCTTCGGACTTCCGGGACTGCGCATGGGCTTTGGCTTCATGGGCAAGGGCCACGAATCTTTCTTGAGCTACGCCAACAAGTACCTGGGTTACAACCGCTTCAGCGAAGCGGTGGCCATGGCTGCCATCGAAAGCGAAGATCACTACCGCAAGGTCGCCGACGAAATGGAATGGGACCGCCAGTTGTTCAAGAAGGAACTTGGCAACCTTCCGGGCTTCAAGGTGTACAAGAGTGTGGCAAACTTCATCTTGATCAAGTACCCGACCCGCATCAAGGAAGCCTTGCAGAAGGCTATGGCTGAACAGGATTACAAGATCAAGTTCATGAGCGACAAGGGCCTGGAAGACTGCCTGCGCATTACGCTTGGCCGTAAGGAACAGATTCAGGTGGTGGTCGACACCATCAAGCGTTGTGCTGCCGTATGATTGCTGTAATTCTTGCTGCCGGAATGGCGAAGCGCTTACGCCCGCTGACCGATAACACGCCCAAGTGCCTTTTGGACGTGAAGGGCCGTTCCCTCTTGGAACGCTCCATGGATGCAATCGTGGCGTCTGGCGTTCGCGATTTCGTGATTGTGACGGGTTATCTGAACCACATGATTGAAGACTTTGTGAAAAGCCATTACGGTGATTCCATTTGCGTGACCTTCATCCACAACGCGCTTTACGATTCCACGAACAACATCTATTCGCTGTGGCTTGCAGGCCAGGCGGTTGCCGGCAAGGAATTCCTGCTGCTGGATAGCGACCTGCTTTACGATCCGCAGATTGTAAAGAACGTGCTTGCATCCAAGGCCGCAAACGTGCTTACGCTGATTCGCCATGAGCTGGGCGAAGAAGAGATGAAGGTGGTCCTGGGTGCCGACGGAAACATTTCCGAAATCAGCAAGACCTGTTCCCCGAAGGCTGCCGCAGGCGAGAGCCTCGGTATCGAAAAGATCGGTGCGGCCTATTCTACCGCCCTCTATGCCGAACTTGAAAAGATGATGAACGTGGAACACCTGGAAAACACGTTCTACGAGCTGGCCTTTGAACGTCTGATTCCGCAGGGTCATACCTACACCGTGTGGGATGCGTCGGACTATTTCTCCTGCGAACTCGATACGGTTGAAGATTTTGAAAACGCAAAGTCCACGATTCCGCTGGATTAGCAAACTTTGACGGGGAGTGTTGCCCATGACCAAATACCTTTTTGTTCTGACCAGTTCCCCGAAGGATTTTTTCTGCGAACAGACGCTGGTGGCGATTGCTTCGCTCCGGGTGCATAACCCGGGCGCCTTCGTGACGCTTTTGACCGACGACAAGACGGCCGAAACGCTGGTTGGCCCCCGTGCCGTTTTGAAGGACGCGGTGGATGAACTGAAGGTTCTGACCCTCGACGAGAAGTTCACGCCCATGCTCCGTTCCCGTTACCTCAAGACGGTCATGCGCAACGTGGTCGACGGCGATTTCCTGTACATGGATTCCGACATCGCCATCGTGGGTGACCTTTCCATTCCCGAGGAATGGAAAGGTGGCATCTATGCAGTGCTCGACTTCCACACCAACCTTTCGAAGGCGATTAACCGCAAGAAGGTCTTGAACAACGCGAAGATGATGGGATTTTCACCGATTCTGAACGACGAGATTTTCAACGGGGGAGTGATGTTTGCCGCTGACACTCCCGAAGCCCGCAAGTTCTTCGAAACTTGGCACGAACTTTGGCTTTATTGCGTGTCCAAGAATTTCCCGTACGACATGGCGAGCCTCGCCGAAACGAATTTCAAGTTTAATTACATCACCAAGAAAATGCCCGGTGGCTGGAACTGCCAGCTGGCTTACGGCAACCGTTTCTTGCCCACCGCAAAGGTGCTGCACTTCTTCGGTTCGCGAATCATCGATACCCGCGGCCACAAGGTGCCCGCCAGCATGGACCTGTTCCTGCCCAAGATCTTGCGCAAGGACTTTTACACGAACCTGAAGAACATTCCGGTGAAGGTCAATGCTGACAAGAGCATTACCATCAACGAATATTACGACGACGTGATTGCCCACGCCAAGGAAGAGTTTGAATTCCAGACCCGCAAGGTGGGGGCCGCCGGTGCCTACATTATCCGCAGCTACGCCTTCGCCAAGTCGCTCGCCTGGATTTACAAGAAGATGCCGTTCCTCGTGTTCCCCTTGAGAGTGCTCGGAAAAATCCTCGGGAGGTAACGATGAACCTGCTTTTCAATCTGGTTGCGGTACAGCCGATTCATAGTGCCAAGTTCCATGGCGGCGGCTCTTACGGCGAAGTGATTTTCTGGGCGCTGGTCAAGCGCGGCGTACAATTCAGCTGCGCCTACGATAGCCGCAAGTATCTGGACCCTATGATTCTCGATGCCTGCAAAACGCAGAACATCCCGCTGTTCGATATCAACGAAAAAACGCCGCAGCAGATTGTCGACGAAAACCAGATTGATACCTTCTACGCGCCGCTTTATTCCCTTGAAAAAAAGTGGGATATTGATGTCAAGGATTTTGTGTTTACCTGGCATGGCGTGCGCGCCCTGGAAATGCAGTACAGCTGGGCGGGTGTAGGTTTTGCCAAGAAACTCGGACAAAAGTTCGAGGCGTTGGTGCGTTACCGCGAAAGTTGGAAAAAGCATTACTACAAGCCCAAGTACCAGGCGCTCGCGGCCCGCATGGCGGAGTCGCTGACTTCGGGGCCGGATGGTCGCAAGGTGCGTACCATCACGGTGAGCGAACACAGCCGCGCCTCCATCAAGGCGTTCTTCCCGGAACTCATGGACCTGGAAATCCCGGTATTTTACAGCCCCATGACGGCATACGAACCCGAGGGATTCTTGCCGCCGGGAGTCGCTGCGAAAAAGTATTTCTTGCTCACCAGCGGTGCCCGCTGGGAAAAGAACAACCTGCGTGCGGCCAAGGCTTTCGATGAACTGGTGGGCATGTATCAGTCGCAGGGCAAGTCGCTCGACATGAAGATGGTCATTACCGGGGCCGCAAACCCCAAAGCCTACCTGCGCCACCTCAAGCATAAAGACCGCTTTGTACTGCTCGGCTATGTGGAAAACAAGGAACTGGAGTTCTTGCACAAGAATGCATACGCATTTGTGTTCCCGAGCCTGAACGAGGGATTCGGTTACCCGCCGGTGCAGTCCATGCGTTACGGCGTGCCTGTGGCGGCCAGCGGTACGACTTCCATTCCCGAGGTCTGCGGCGATGCGGTGCTGTACTTCGATCCCTATTCCGTAAGCGAAATCAAGAACCGCCTGGTGCAACTGCTCGACGCCCGCATCTATGGGGATTATGCAGAACGCGCTCCGAAACGCTACGCGCAGGTTCACGCCCGCCAGGCCGAAGATTTGGGAAAGGCGGTAGATTTTATATTGAAGAGTCATTGCGAGCCGTAGGGGAAGCAATCACTAACCAGACTAAAAAAATGCCACTGCTTGTTAAAATAAAGAACCTACTCAAGAATCCCTTCCTCACAATGGCACTCATTGCCCTTGTGGTACAGAGCGTCTTGCTGGTATTTTTCTACAGCTTGCCGGACCCGCTGGGGCTTTCGATGGCCGAGATGTTCGAGGGCAAGACCCTCTGGCAGATTTTCATGGCCTTCGGAGCCATTCTCGTAATGGCCGCCCTTTTCGGGTTTGCACGGGCTCCCCGCGGGCTTGCCGTCTTTTATGCGCTCTACTTCTTTATTGCCATCGCGGACTACGATGTTTTTCGTTTTTCGCACCAGCGCCTTTCCTATTCGTTCCTGCGCACGTATTTCCACATTTCAAACATCACCGATGCCACGACGGTTTCTACGCTGGGCGGAGATTTGCTCGGGACGGTGCTGTGGGTTTCGATGGTTGTGCTTTGCTTTGCAGGGGCAATCGCGTTTGTGGTCGCCTACACGCTCCGGCTCCGTAAACAGCGCCACACGCTCGTGTTGAATAATGCGGGCGGCGCTTGGAAGAGCGCCTCCCAAAAAACACCTATCGCGATGTTCGCCATCGGCATGGCTCTATCGCTAACGCCGCTCGTGCTGTTCCTTACGGGCACTCGCGGCTGGATTGAAATCCCGGTGACGCACACGAAGGTGGATATGCGCTTTACGCTGGGCAAGCACACGCTTACGGCGCCCATCCTGCATATTGCCGCTGTTGAAACCTTTGAGTTCATTCACGACAACGCCAAAATCACCGAAGAATTGGTGAGTGATTTGGACGCCTTCTTGCCGAAGGACTTTGCGGCAGGTCGCAGCGATGCCCTGGAACTTCCGATGTACCGTGGCGCTCCGGCTCATGAATACAGGGCGAAAAAGCCGTACAACATCGTGTTCATCATGGGCGAATCGTTCAAGGGCCGCATCTTCAACAAGATGCTCGCAGGCGATACCGCGGTAGCCCCGAATATCTGGAAACTGGCAAATGGCGGCTACTACGAAAAAGATTCCGCCGGCAATGCGCTGGGTGGAGCCCTCTGGTTCAAGAACGCTTTTAGCGGCGGCTACCCCACCGTGCGCGGCACCATGGCCACCTACATGGGGTTCCCCTCTCACCCCAACCGCGACGTACCCAGTTTCTATGCGGCGAACAAGTTCAAGGGCTGGCCTGAATTTTTAACAAATTATCACCGAACCTATGCGACCGTTTCTATCCCGATTTTTGACCATACCCTCCCCTTCATTGAAAAATTTTTCGGCAAGGATTGGCACCTGATTGGCGAAGAGAAGGTGGAAGGAACGGCCGATAGCCTGGGCGTAGACCTTGCCATAGAATTGCTTAAAAAGATGTCGGCAGGCAAGCCCTGGGAACTTTCGTTCAATACGATTTC
>CALATK010000094.1 GCA_937891805.1 uncultured Fibrobacter sp.
AAAGCGGCACGCGAGCTGGGTTCAGAACGTCGTGAGACAGTTCGGTCCCTATCCGGTGTGGGCGTTCGAGACTTGAGGGAAGCTGTCCTTAGTACGAGAGGACCGGGACGGACGTACCTCCGGTGTACCGGCTGTCGCGCCAGCGGCATTGCCGGGTAGCCGTGTACGGATCGGAGAAACGCTGAAGGCATCTAAGCGTGAAGCCGTTCCCAAGATCAGGTCTCGCGGGGGTCACCCCCCTGTAGGGCCGTCGTAGACTACGACGTCGATAGGACGCAGGTGTAAGCGCGGCAACGCGTTGAGCCGAGCGTTACTAATAGCCCGTGTGGCATTTTACCTTCTTTCAACGATTCAGTTCCGTGCCGCGTGGGCAGCCCGGATCCATCGTCGGGGACGCAAGTCACTCCGCCGCTTTCCGAATGGTTCGTTCTTCAGGTCCCTTGCGGACCCTGCCGGCTGTGTATGTTTCTGCGGTTATCGACGGAGGGTCACACCCGTTCCCATTCCGAACACGGAAGTTAAGCCTCCTGTCGCCGATGGTACTTGGCCTCCGGGCCCGGGAGAGTAGGTCGCTGCAGGATTCACGCCCCGCTTGCCGTAAACGGCGAGCGGGGCTTTTTTTATGCCCGCTCCACTTCGTTACGCTCTCGCGACCACAGCCGGTCGATACCGGCCGCTTGTCGCTCACGGCCCTTGCCGTAAACCGCGCAGGGGGCTTTTTTTATGCCCGCGTTGTCATGCCCGCGCAGGCGGGCACCTTGCCGGACCCGAGCCCGTGACGGGCCGCCCCCGACGCACGAGGGGGTGGCGAGCGACAGCGTGCGAGCCAGGGGGAGGCCTACCCCTCACACAAAAATACTGAGTTGTCAGTCGTCAGTTTTCAGTCCTCAGCATATAATTTGGCCCCAAGGGCGCGACTATAAGAACTCACAACTCATTACTAATCCCGTCTCATACTTTCTTACTCAAGCGGATCCTCGCCTTCGCGAGGATGACGTTTCTCGGGCCTGTTTCGGAACGAGTATGACAATCCTGGCCCTGCGCTTAGGTATTCCTTTGTCAAGAATCTTTTTTTTCCGCTTGATTGATTCCGAAATCCGAATTCTGAATTCCGAAATTTCTACATTTGCCCCCGTATGTTTACAGGTATCATTCAAGCGACGGGTGAGATTGTTTCCCTTGTGCCCCGCGGGGACGCTCTTTCCATGGTGCTCCGGGCTCCGGGCTTTTTCAAGGATTGCAAACTGGGCGACAGCGTGGCCAACGACGGCGTGTGCCTTTCGGTGGAATCCTGCACCGCAGACGAGGCGACTTTTTGCCTGATGCACCAGACGGTGGAAAACACCGCCTTCAAGGCTGCGGCTCCCGGCAAGCTGGTGAACTTGGAACTGCCTTGCCGCGCTGACAGTTTTATGGGTGGGCATTTTGTGATGGGCCACGTGGACTGCGTGACCGAGGTTATCCAGGTGGTGCCTCGTGAAACCGGTGTCGAGGTGGACCTGAAGATGCCTGCCGACCTCAAGCGCTACATTATCCGCCGGGGCTCCATCTCCCTGAACGGCATCAGCCTTACGGTGGCCGAAAAGTTCGAGGACTCCATCCGGGTGTGCATCATTCCGGAGACTCTGGCCCGCACGAACCTGCGTAACTGGGTGGCAGGGACCGTCGTGAATGTGGAAGTGGATATGCTGGGCAAGTATATCGAGAATTATTTGAAGGAACGTGACCTTGCTTAATACTATCGAAGAGGCCATAGAGGATTTCAGGAACGGAAAGTTCCTTATCGTAGTCGATGACGAAGACCGCGAGAACGAAGGCGATTTTGTTATCGCCGCCGAGAAGATTACGCCTGAAAAGGTGAATTTCATGCTTCACGAGGGTAGGGGTGTGCTTTGCGCACCGCTGCCTATTTCCCGCTGCCACGAGTTGAATTTGACCCGCCAGACGGCGGAGAACACTTCCATGCTGGGAACCCCCTTTACCATCATGGTAGATAAGATTGAAGGCTGCACCACGGGTGTTTCGGCCCACGACCGTGCGGCTACCATCCAGGCCCTTGCCGACCCGAACTCCAAACCCGGTGACTTTGGTCGGCCGGGACACATTTCGCCCCTGTATGCCCAGGAAGAAGGCGTGCTCCGCAGGGCTGGCCATACGGAAGCCGCCGTGGACCTGGCAAAGCTTGCAGGGCTTCGGCCTGCCGCCGCCCTCATCGAAATCATGAACGAGGACGGCACCATGGCCCGTCTTCCGCAATTGATGGAAGTGGCCAAAAAGTTCGGCCTCAAGATTATTTCTATCCGGGACCTGATTGACTACCGCCTGAGAAACGAAAAACTGGTGCAACGTGTGGCTGCCCCCCACGTGTCCACCAAGTATGGCGACTTTACCGCCTACGCCTACAGGAGCAAGACCGACGGCGTGGAGCATGTGGCCTGGGTGGCCGGAGACCCCGACTTTAGCAAGCCCGTGTATGTGCGCGTCCATAGCGAGTGCCTTACCGGCGACATTTTCGGGAGCCTGCGCTGCGACTGCGGCGAACAGCTGGCCTCCGCCATGAAGTTCATCGGCGAACACGGCGGCGTCCTTTTGTACCTGCGTGGGCAGGAGGGCCGTGGAATCGGGCTGTGCAACAAGCTTCGGGCCTACGAGCTGCAAGAGAAGGGCATGGACACGGTGGAGGCGAACCTTCACCTGGGGTTCAAGTCGGACCTGCGCCAGTACGGCACGGGAGCCCAGATTCTTGCGGACCTGGGGGTGCGGGAGATGCGTCTCTTGACCAACAACCCCAGCAAGATTTCGGGCATTTCTGCCTACGGACTCAAGATTGTGGAACGCGTGCCCATCGAAATCAAGCCCAACGAGAAGAACAGGTTTTACCTGCTGACCAAGCAGAAGAAGATGGGCCACCAGTTGCATGTGGACAGCGACCCCGCCGCGGCCGGCGAAGTGCCCAGCGAAAAGGTTTAAAAAAGAGGATATGAACATGGTGAACGAAATCAAGAATTCTCTGAACGGTGCAGGCCTCAAGGTGGCCATAGCCGTCGCCCGCTTCAACGAGGTGGTCACCGACAAGCTCCTGGAAGGGACTGTCCGTGAACTGGAACTGCTGGGTGTTGCCGACAAGGACATTACCGTGGTGCATGTTCCGGGCGCTTTTGAACTGCCGGGCGTGTGCCGCAGGCTTGCCGACAGTGGCAAGTACAGTGCCGTGATGGCCATCGGCGCCGTGATCCGTGGGGAGACCAGCCACTATGACGTGGTGGTGAACGCCTCTACCGGCGGTGTGGCAAGCATTGCCGCCGAAGGAAAACTCCCCGTGATTCTTGGAATCCTCACTACCGATACTGTTGACCAGGCCATGAACCGTGCTGGCCTCAAGGCCGGAAACCTGGGATCTAACTGGGCCGCCACTGCCGTGGAAATGGCTAATCTTTATAAGAACATTTAAATAAAAAAGTTGATTCGGATTTCGGATTTATGATTTCGGAATTTTACTCTAGATAAACAATTCCGAACTCCGAATTCTGAATTAGTTAGAAGATCTACTTATGAATAAGACTTACAGACCCGCCCGAGTTTTTGCCATGCAGCTCCTGTATGCCATGGAGATTACGGGCTCTACGGCAGGGGAGGCCCTTCCGGGAGTCCTGGAATCCCAGCCTCTGCAAGACGACCAGAAAAAATACGGGATGAAGCTGGTGGACCTGGTGCAGGCCCATCGCGAAGAACTGGATGAAGACATCAAGGCCTGTTCCGTGCACTGGGAAATCGACCGCATTGCAAAGATTGACTGCATCGTGGCCCGCATCGCCATGGTGGAACTGCTGTTCGTGCCAGACATTCCCGTGAAGGTGGCCCTGTCCGAGGCCGTACAGATTAGCACCAAGTACAGCACCGACTCGTCGGGAGCTTTTGTGAACGGACTTTTGTCGGGGTTCATGAACAAGCGCGGAATCAGCACAGGAATTCAAAAAAAGGATAATTAGTCGTGATTAAAGAAAAGTGGATGAAGCATATTTTTGCAGGGATTGCTAGCCTTGTAGCCCTGATCGTCTATGCCATGACCATGGCGCCCACGGTCTCTTTCTGGGACTGCGGTGAATTTGTTGCCTGCGCAAACACCCTGGGTATTCCGCACCCTCCTGGAACGCCCTTCTTCGTGTTCTTCGCCCGTGCGGTCATCGTGCTGCTTCCCTTTGTCGAAGAAATCGCAAAGCGGGTGAACTACATTTCCGTGGTGAGTTCTGCGGCTACGGTCTATGTGACGGCTCTCTTTGCCTGGGAACTTTTGGCGACGGTCCTCAAGACGGACGCCCTTGCCGAAAAGATTTCTTCTAAGGTCCGCACCATCGTGCTTGCTACCGCCGCTCTCGTGGCCGGTTTCTTGCTGACTTTCTCCGATACCTTCTGGTTCAATGCGGTGGAAGCCGAAGTCTATGGCGTGGCCATGTTCATCCTGATGCTGGTCTCTTACTTGGGCCTGGTTTGGTACAACAAGAAAGATGAACCTTCTAGCGACAAGATTCTGATTTTTATCTGCTACATTGCCTTCCTTGGCGTAGGTGCTCACCTCTACACCATGCTTACGGTGCCTGCGGTGTTCGTGCTCCTGCTTGTTGCCGAACCCAAGAAGATTGTAGAACGGATTCCTATCTGGATTACGGGAACCCTTCTCTGCTCCGTGATTTACATGGTGTCGGCCTTTATCGAAATATCTCTTGTTTGCCTTGTAGTTCTCGCGATTCTTACGGCCATCAAACCGTTTACGCCGAATGTGAACAAGGCCATCCGCCTTTCCCTTGCCTTTGCGTTCTTCGCCCTTGTGGGTTACAGCACCCATCTTTACATTCCCATTCGTTCCGAGCTGAACCCCGTTATTGACGAGAATGACCCGGAAATCAACATTCGTGATGACCAGGGCAACTTGCAGCTGGGCAACCTGTTCAAGAGCGAAAACTGGGAATCCTTCAACAACTTTGTGGAGCGTAAGCAATATGGCTCCGAAAGCATGCTCAGCCGTGCTTTCTACCGTCGTTCCCAGCTAGCCCATCAGGTGCTCTCGTTCCCCAGCATGAGCTATGGCGGCTACCAGATGGCTCAGTACTTGCCTTACAAGGTGGGCGGAGTGAATTACGCCAACGGGGTCTATACTTTCGATGCCTCTGAGAACGAACCCCTGGAACGTTTCGGCATAAAGTTCCCCACCCAGATGAGCTTTATGGGCGACCAGGTTTTGCCTCAGCTCCTTATCTTTATCCTATTCAACGGCCTTATCGTGATGGTCTGCGCCTTTGTCTGGAAACGCAACAGGAATCTGGGCATATACATGTCTGTGCTTTATGCCCTGTGCAGCTTGGGACTCCTGTTCTACATCAACTTTGCCGATGGCACCCGCATGGAACAGCGGGAACACGACTACTGGGTGAGCATCATGACCCGGAATGTTCAGGACTTGAACAGCCGTGGTGCGGCAATTCCCATGGTGCCCGATCCCAACGACTTGATTGACTTGCGTCAGGATATCGAACGCACCAAGATCCGCATCGAAGTGCTTCGCCAGCGCAATACGCCTGCTCCGAAAATCGCCGAACTTGAAAAGAAACTGTCCTCCTTGCAGAATTCAACGGCATGGCAGGCCTGGCAGAAAATCGAGAATGGCTTTGCCCAGGTGGGCGCCCGCGCGCCTTTCCCGGATGCGGTCCACATGGAAGTCCGCGAGCGTGACTACTTCTACACGCCTGCGTTTATCTTCATGAGCCTGATTCTTGGAATCGGCGCAGGCATTCTGGTGCTGACCTGCGCCACAGGTGCCTATGCGGCTTTTGCAAGTCCCGTTGCTGCGGTGCTTGTTTTGGTCTCGTTCCTTGTGCCCTGCATTTCGAACTACAAGGAGCACGACCGTTCCGGCTTGTGGGTTCCTTGGGATTACGCCTATAACCTGCTAAACAGTTGTAGGCCTAACGCCATCCTCTTTACCAACGGTGATAACGACACTTTCCCGCTTTGGTTTGCACAAGAAGTCGCCGGTATCCGCAAGGACGTGCGCGTGGTGAACCTATCTCTGGGCAATACGGACTGGTACATCAAGCAGATGCTGGACAACGAACCTATCTTGAAGCTCAGCTACGACAAGAAGACTATCGACAGCGACATGGTGCTGGACAACAGCTCCGCTTCTAATCCGAACCATCAGGTCTCTACCTGGGTCAAGAACGCGGAACGTTTGATGCCCCAGCTCAAGGCTCGCATTGACCAGATGGAAGGTCAAGAATTGTCTGCTGCTGATTCTGCAAAACTGCTGCAGTTCAAGGTGCATTACCAGGTATGGGATGCCTTTGTGGATTGGGCGAACCGCACCCGCAGCAGCATGATGCTCACTCAGCATAAACTGGTCATTGACCTTGCCCTGCAGAACATGGACAAGCCTATCGAAATTTCCACGACGGTGGGAACTTCTAACTTCATGGGACTAGAAAAGTACATGGTCCAGGAAGGCTTGGTCTACAATTTCGTGAAGGGCGATTTGGAACCCAAGCGGAACGCCTTTGATGCCGCCTATACGGCATCTCTCATTGATTCTGTGTATAAGTTCCGCGGTTTGGGCGATGGAACAGCCTTTATCAATTCTGAAACGGAAAGACTCCTTTCCAGCTACGTCTCCCTGTATTTGCAGATTTCTTTTGATGTCCGCGACCAGATTTCTGCGCTTCGTCAGGAACATCCCTTTACCAAGGAAAAGAAGGCTACTGTAGATAGTCTTGCCTTGCAGGCTACCAAGTACTTGGAATTGGGAATACGTCAGTTCCCCAAGGAATGGCGTTGCTACTGGGCCGCCGCTTTCGTGTTCGAGGCAGCCGGCATGAAAA
>CALATK010000095.1 GCA_937891805.1 uncultured Fibrobacter sp.
AATGGTTTCTTTGCCCAGGACGGCACTATCTATCAGGCCGAGAGTGGGGAAGAAATTGCCATGGTGCTCACCGAAGACCGCGACGTGAGCGAATGGTACGACACTGCCGCCAAGAACTGCAAGAACGGCAAGGTCTTGGCCAACTGGGTGATTACTGAACTCCTCGCTAAGGTGAAGGAACTCGAAGGCGGCCTCAGCACCCTCAAGATCAAGCCCGAAGACCTGTGCAAGCTCGTGAACCTCATTGCCGACAACACCATCAACGGAAAGATTGCAAAGACGGTCTTCGCCGAGATGTTCGAGACCGGCAAGGACCCTGAAGCTATCGTGAAGGAAAAGGGCCTGGTGCAGGTGACCGATACCGCAGCCATCGAAGAAGTCGTTAAACAGGTCTGTGCCGAAAACGCCGCCCAGTTCGCCGAATTCAAGGCAGGCAAGGTGGCTCTCAAGGGCTTCCTCGTGGGTATGACCATGCGCAAGTCCGGCGGCAAGGCCAACCCGGGCCTCGTGAACCAGATCCTCGACAAGCTCGCGAAGGAATAGCTTTAGAGATTAGAATCTAGGGGCTAGAGGCTAGTGTGAATAACGACGTTAAAAAGGAACGTCATTGCGAGCCCCGTAGGGGCGCGGCAATCCAGGGCAGTTTGTTGCTCGCGGTGTTGCTTGCCCTATTCCTTGCACTCCCGGCCTCCGCAGCCGATATGCCCAACAAGTGCGATAGCCTGCGGGTGAACACACTGAACATGACCCAAGAAGAAATCGAGCAGATTTGCGGAATCGATTCCACAAAACTGGCCGAAGGTCCGACTCTCCAGGAGCTCAACGAAGAGAATCCGACTTACGTCAAGCGCGACTACAACCATAGGCAACAGGTCATTGTCGGGAGCGTTATCATGCTCTGCGTTGCCGTCGCCATGGTCTTGATGAACAATTACAATCCGAAACGATAAAATTTTCCAACCACCAACCACTATTTACTAATCACTATGTCCTACACAGACGAAGCAAAACAGAATTTCAAGGCCCTCTCCAATAACCCTTACCCTGGCCGTGGCATCGTGCTCGGCGAAAGCGCCGACGGCAAGTCCTACGTGCAGGTGTACTGGATTATGGGCCGTAGCGTCAACAGCCGCAACCGCGTGTTTGAAATTGAACCCAAGACCGGCTTCATGAAGACCAAGGCCTTCGACGAATCGAAACTCACCGACCCGCACCTGATTATCTACTACCCGGCCCGCCACACGGCCGAAGTCCAGATTATCACCAACGGCGACCAGACCGACACGATTTACGACGCCATCAAGCTGGGCGGCACCTTCGAAAGCGCTCTCCGCACGCGCCAGTATGAAGACGACGCTCCGAACTTCACGCCGCGTATTTCTGGCATCCACTACAAGAATGCAAGCCCCGCCGTTTACAAGCTCTCCATTCTCAAGAGCCGTAAAAACAGCGAAGAAGCCGGTTGCGAGCGTATGACGTTTGAATACGAGAAGGCCCTGCCGGGGCTTGGCCACTTCATCAGCACCTACGAAACCGACGGAAGCCCGATTCCTAGCTTCAACGGCTTCCCGAAGCTGATGCCGATTTTCGACAACGCCGAAGACACGCTCAAAAAATACTGGGCAGCCTTGAACAAGGACAACAAGGTCTCTCTGATGGTCAAGTGGATCGACAAGAAGACCTTCAAGGCCAAAACCTTGATTGTGAACAAGAATAAATAACAAGGCGAGCGTCGTGGCAAGTCGCTCGCGACCCTAAAGCTTATTTCTCCACCACGTTCCCGAGGATGTGGTGGATTTTTTTGATGCCGTTGAAAGCTGAGGGGCTGCTGATGTAGTAGAACATCTGCTCCACCAGAGCGTCGGTGTTGAAGTCGTAAGAGGGAATGCGCAGCAAATAGCTTTCCATGGAGTTATCGAAGGCGATGTAGGTTGGCCCGATATTTGGCTGCGGGATTTTCATGTTGTTTTCTTCGGCCATTTCCATAAAGATTCCGGCGACTTCGTCGTTTACGCAAATCCAGGGCATGTTGTTGCTATTTGCCCTCTGGAATTCGAGGGCGCGCTCGGCGAGCGTCTTGAGTTTGTCCTTTTCTAGGCTGCGCGCCATGATTTCTACGGAGAGTTTCTCGACTTTCTTACGGGCAATTTGTTTGTAATCCCAGGGACTTGCAAATTCGGCATCTACGTAGGGGTGTACCACGAGCCCCGATTCTTCGAGGCCGGTCAAGCGGTCTTTCGACCATGAACTGTTGTGGTAAGGGGAGAAGTAGCCGACTTCTGTGACGCCCTGGCCAAGCAGGTAGCGGCCGATTTCCTTGCCTGGGTTCTTGCCGAAGGTGGAATTGAAGAAAATCCAGTTGTCTTTGCGCAAAAAACTCTTGGGCACTGCGTCGATGGGGTGTTCCCACCATACGGCCACGGGGAACTTGGCATTGGCAAAAAAGGTCAGGAGTGGCCTGAAATTCTGCACCAAAAGCGTTGAAAGTACGGCTCCCACGGCGTTCGGGTGTTCCGAGAGTTTGCAGGGCTTGCCGCTACGGTCAATGAGCTTGCCCGTGGCGTCATTGATGCCGAACAGGGTGAGCTTGTAATGGTTCTTACCGGCGGTCTTGTAAATAAGGCGCAAAAAATCCAGTTCCCGCTCACTTTCGGCGCTGAATCCGCCCCAACTGTTGCAACGCGTCACGAAGATGAGTTCGCTGAGCGGAGCTTCGTCTCTTTGCTGTTGTTTGCGGTAAAAGACGTACTGGCGGCCTTCTTTTTTCAGGATTCCGCGAGCAAGCTTTTCTTCTAGGAACTTGCGGAGCGTGCCCTGCGACACATTGTAGCGGGCAGAAAGTTCCTTAGAAAGCGGAAGCGGTTGCGAAGGTTTAAGATAGCCTTGCGCAAAGTCGCGTTCGAAGGCCTTGGCGAGTTTTTCGGTGACCGTTTCGTGCACGAAGGGAACAGTGTTCTTAAGCGCGGTGTTTCCCCAGAAACAGCCTTTTCCCTGGATTTTACAAATTTTACCAGCAGATTCCAGCTCGGCAAGGGCTGCCTGCACCGTGCCCGACGACGCGCCGAAACTCTTGATCATAGAACGCACCGACGGGAGCCTGTCACCCTCGTCGAGGTTCATATCGAGCAAAGCCTTGATAATCCGCTGTTTCATTATTTCCAATATAAAAAATGCTGTTTGAACTAGAGAAACATGCTTGTACGGGGATGACATAAAAAATGCCCGGGCAAGGGGGAACTTGCACGGGCGTGTGGGTGTATGGAGTTTCGTTTAGTAGTTGAAATCGACCTGATAGTGAGCCCTATTAGTCTCGCTGACTCGGGCACCCTTAGCGTTGACGGTGCCACGAACTTCCCGGTTCTGCACTTTGATGCGGTTCTGCAAAATGCCGGTTTCCTGTTCACTACTGGAGCTTGGCGGAGTAAACTGTTCGCTGCTAGAAGACTGCGGCAAGGAGTTGTTAAGCATGGCGTCACCTTCAGGATCCTGAGGGACCTGGCCATTGAAACTTTCTTGACCTTTTTTGGTTAAGGCAATGATGACCATGCCGTCTTTTGCATAGATGTTGCTCGGGCTAATGTCGACACGATTGCCGTCAAAAGTCCAATCTCCCTTACTCCAACGGCTTGTGTCGAATGTCTTGAAATCGTCAGTCCATTGAAGCTTGAAGTCACTCCCGTCGTCGCCCTGTCCTGGCGTATATTCGTAAACCTTGACCCAGTTGATGAATTGGTAAACGGGGAGAATGTTGTCGTTCCATGCGCCTACCCAGCCTGCATCTTCATGAGACCAGAGGTTGAAACGGAGACCCTGAGGTTTCTTGCCCAGGTCTTGAACCTGGTTGTTGTCCCCCTGGCCTTTGATTGTCTTGCGGACAACTTGACCATCAAGAGTCCATGCAACATAATCGGGAGTCCATTCTATTCCGTATGTATGGAAAGACTCGTTTGAAGCCGGGTTTATACTGTGGTGTTTTTCACTTTTAATTTTGGTATTCTCGCCGGGGCCGTAGCCGGTAATGATATTAGACTGAAAACTATTCGGATTTTTGCCCAAAATTTCAATGTCAATTTCAACCCATGGTTCCGGAGCTCCCAGGTAGGAATCATTATGGTAAAGGAACATGGAACTTACCGTACCAGAGCCAGCGGCCATCTGCATACGGGCTTCAAACTTACCATACATCCAAGTTTCTTTGCTATAGAGTTCTGCACCAGAATAGTCCTTAGCCATAAGTGCCCCAGCTGCAAGAGCTATGGTTGCAATGAAAAATCTTGCTTTCATGATTGTCTTCCCTCGAATCATGTACAAGATACATTTTTTAACGAGAATTTGGTTTTCTCTAAATTGCAAAATATCACTTGTGTATCAACAGTATCTACCGAATACACGTGAAAAAGAATTGTTATTTCAGTTTTTTCAAAACGTCCTGCAGTTCCTTGGGCAGGGGGCTTTCCTGGACCGTATTCTTGCCTTGCCAAGGGTATTCCAGGCGGCTGCTATGCAAAAACAGCCGGTTCAGTCCGTATTGTTTCTTGAATTCACGATTCAGGGCGAAATCTCCGTAACGGGTATCTCCCAAGAGCGGGTGTCCGATGCTTGCGAAGTGTGCCCTGATCTGGTGCATGCGTCCTGTTTCCAGGTTGATTTTTACCAGGTCGTAGCCGGTGTAGTGTTTTTTGACGCTGTAGTGGGTAATGGATTTTTTCCCTTTTTCGTCTATCTGCATCTTGGAGCCCTTGGCATTGTCTGTGCGGGCGAGGGAGGCTTCGATGGTTCCTTTTTCTTTTTCGAGGTTTCCTTTGACAAGTGCCAGGTAGTACTTCTTGACTTCGTGTTCACGAATCAGACGGGTCAAGTCCCGCAGGGTGTCACCGTGGAGGGCCACCAGCAAAAGTCCTGAGGTCTCCTGGTCCAGACGGTGGGCGAGGGTAGGCTTGAAGTCGAGATGTTCCCGCTTGCCCCATTCCCAAAGGTGCTCCACCAGGCTTTCGCCGGGGCGGGTCCCGCTTCCCGGCTGGCTAGGCATTCCCGAAGGCTTGTTTACTACCAGGTAGTCTTCGGTTTCCAAAATGATGTCCAGTTCTCGGGCACCCCAGCCGGATTTTCGGTCGGCGGCTGTGCTGGCTTTAGTCCAACCCTTGTTTTCGGCGTTTTTCACCTCCGCTTTCTGAGCTCCGGATTCCGAATTTACAACGCTTTTCAAATTCTCGTAAATGCAGACGGTATCGCCTTCTTGGAGCATCTGGTTTGCCTTGCCCACAACTCCGTTCACCCGAACCTTCTTTTTACGCAGGATTGCGAAGAAAACGGACAATGATTCGTCGGGAAAAGCCTTCCGTAGAAAACGGTCCAGGCGCATGTTGGCAAAGTTACGGTCGATAGTGCGGGTAATCATGATGAATTATGATTTCGGATTTATGAATTCGGAGTTATTATCTTTAAAACAATTCCGAATTCCGAAATCTGAATTCTGAATTGTGTCCTTTAAATCCTTTGCGTAGTACGCCAGTCTCACTCCGTCGGCGGCGCTGGTGACAATCCCGCCTGCATAGCCGGCCCCTTCGCCCAGCACGAACAATCCCTTGGTATTCACGCTTTCTAGGGTGGCGTTGTCGCGGGTGATGCGCAGGGGAGAACTGGTCCTGGTTTCGGGAGCCACAATGAGGCCTTCTGCAATGAATCCGGGAATTTTCCGGTCAAAGTTCAAAAAACCTTCGTAAAGGCTCTGGCAAATCCGCTGGTCCATCCAGTCCCAGGTGTTGACAGGGACAATCCCGCAGGGGTAGGTAGATTTCGGCAGTTTCTTGTCCAGCCGGTGTTCCATGAATGCCTTGATGGTCTGTGCCGGAGCGCTGTAGTTCTTCCCGCCCACATTGAAGGCGTCCGCTTCCGTTTTCCGCTGGAATTCCAGCCCACCGAGGAGTTTTTCGCTGGCCTCTATGGGAACCACAATAGCCCCGTTGGCAAGAGGTCCGTTTCTGCGGCTATAGCTCATGCCGTTGGTGGCAAGTGTCCCTGGTTCAGAAGCGCAGGGCACCAGCACGCCGCCGGGGCACATGCAAAAACTGTAGGCGCTGCAGGTTTTGTTCAGTGTCGGTGTGGCGAGAAAATATTCCGCCGCTCCGGTGAGGCGTGTATCGACACCTCGACCCAGCTGCCGCAGGTTTATCAACTCCTGGGGGTGTTCCACCCGAACGCCCATGGCGAAAGCCTTGCTTTCAAGGGCTACGCCTCGGGCTTGCAACATCTGGTAAATATCCCGACAGGAATGCCCCGTGGCAAGGACCAGCGCTTCGCAGCGCTTCCACGCACCCTGCGGAGTGGTTTCGTCTTCTATCTTGATGGCAGAAATGTGGCAGTTCTGGATTTCTACATCTGTCAGGGCCGAATAGAAATGGATGTGCCCACCCAGGCGGGAAATTTCTGCACGGATTTTTCGGAGCATCAGCACAAGCCTGTCGGTACCGATGTGGGGCTTCGCGAAGGTGATAACATCCTGGTCTACCCCGAAATCCACCATGTCGTGCAGGACCTGTTCTGAGAAGGCGTTTCTGCTCCTGGTGTTGAGCTTGCCGTCGCTAAAGGCTCCGGCTCCGCCCTCGCCAAAGAGGACATTACTGCGGGCGTTGAACTTTCGGTCCACAAAGAACCGGCGTATATCGCGGAATCGTTCCTCTACGGGCTTGCCTTGCTCGTAAAGATCTACGGAATAGCCCTTGCGTAAAAGGTGCAGGGCCGCCCAGAGCCCCGAAGGACCTGCACCGACAATGTCCACATGTCCGGGCATTTGCAGGGTGCCTGCCAGAGCTGCTTCTTTCGGGTCTTGCTTTGCAGGAACCGCTTCTACGAGACCCTTGGCGTTGTTGCCGAAGGTCTTCAGTTTTTGCTGAACCTCGAAACGGACATTATAGGACCAATGGGGAGCACCTTTCCGGCGCGAGTCCAGCGAAAAACGTTCCACCTCCAGATTGAAAATCTGTTCCTGCTGGAGTTTCAGCTCTTTGGCAAGAGCCTCCCGAAACTTGCCCTTTTTCTCTAGGGCAACGGGAAGCTCATGAAAACAGTAAGAAAACATGGCCCCTACGCCGACGAAAACCTTAGAACACGTAGTTCAGGTTGATACCGCCGTAGATATCCTTGTATTCGTTGGATAGGTAGTCCGGGCGGTAATAGATGGCAGAACCTACATACCAGTCACTGTAGAAGTGCTTGTTGTGGTTGAACCGTAGGTTGAGTTTTCCCAGCACGTCCATTTCTTCTTCGTCGAAATCTTTGTCAGATTCGGTCCATTCTGTAAGCATGTAGCGGAATTGTCCGTTCAAGGAGACGATCATGAAACGGTTCATGAAGGGAATTTCGTATTCGTCTTCTACGGTAATTTCGTCTTCGGTCATTTCATTGCGGACGTATGACTTGAGGCGGTAAGTTACCTGGAAATGGTTCTGCATACTCTTGAGGGTAGTGGTGATGCTCAAGGGGTAGCTCTGCTCAAAGTAATCGCCACCGCCGTAGTAATAACCAAGCTTTGCCCATGTCGTATCTTCAAGGTCCATGTCCAGCTCGTCAATCAAGCTGTCCTTGTGGAACAGGGATGCATCTGTACGAAGAGTCCAACGGCCATTGATCTTGAACACGGACTGAGCCGCCTTGAAAGAGATGCCGGCATTGATGGTTTGCTTGTAAAGCTTCTCTTCGAACTTGGACGCAAGATAGGGCGCATCGACCGTAGACATGTAATCAGCCCAACGTGCAGAATCCACCATGACGGTATCCCCGTTCACGATGGCCATCTTGGGGCCCTTGCCTTCGGTGAAATATTCATCCCTGTAGATTCCGTCTTCCAACATGTAGCTTCCGCGCAGGCGAATCGGACGGTACTGGTCCCTGAATTCCATATTGTAGTTGGCGGTAATCTGCACCCTGGGATTGATGGTAAAGGTATTGCTGAGTCCGAAATTGTGGATGTACTTTGTGCGGTCGTTGTCCAGTTCGTGCTGTTCGAACCAGTCGCTTTCCTCGTCAGAGACAAGCCCGAAATGGGTACCTTCGGCCAGGCCCGCCAGGTTTTTCTTTCTGCCGTGGGCCGCGTTTTCTACGTTAATCTGGTAGTCCAGTCCAAGGGTCCAGAACTTTTTGATGTCTTGTTCCAGGCTGGCTCCGAATTCGCGGGTGTTTGAAAGTTGGTCAGGGGAGCCTGCGCTGTAGAAATCCTCACCGATGTACTTGACGTGGCCTGCAATCCTTGTCCTGTTGATGTTCCAGTTCAAGGAAGCGCCCAGGGCAAAATTCTGGCTTCCCCAGTGCTGTCCCAGTACTCGGTCGTCATCGCGGTCGCTTTCTTCTTCTTTTTGAGCCTGCTTGGCCTTGTCAATTAGGTAGTGGAGGGTAGAAATCATTTCGGATTTGCTCATGGTCGTGTTGTCTCCGAAGATTTCTTCAAGTTCTTCGTTAGAAAGCCAATCAATCTGGCTTTCGTTCTGCATCAGCTTACGAAGAAGCGTGTAGCTTGCGGTATTCAATCCGGCGTTGGAGAACAATCGGTTGATGGCACGCTGCCTTGCGGCATCGGTGGTATCTGCACGACCGACAGCGATTTGTCCGTTCAGCTCGATATCGCCCGGGAAGAACAGCCAGTTGCCTTCGGCATACATGGTGAAGGCTTCCAGAAGCGGCTCGGTGGTAAGGGTACCTGCCTTGGCTCCGTCACGGAGAAGCGGGTCTTCAAGTTCGTCGTTGGCGTAAATGGCACCCACCTTGGCGTCGAACCTGCGGACCGGAGCCCATTTCAAGAATCCGCCGTAGGCAAGGCGCTGGGCCTGAGCTTCACCATCATCGATGTAATCGTTATAGAGATAGGGGTGACGGTTGTGGGGAACCAGGGAACGCTTGGCCTCGCCAAAGAAACCTTCCAACTGGACCAAGGGTTGGTCCGCATTGTTCTTGAGCAAGGACAGGGTATATTCGGCACCGAACAGGGGCATGCCCGACATATAGATATCTCCGCCCATCATCTGGAAATCCCCCAGGTTGACACTGTTGTAGCTATCATTGTAGCGCAGTGTCACGGGGTTCGGGTAGAATCGGTTCCAGGAATCCGATGTGGCATCCATGGTAAATTCGATGGTCTTGCCTTCGGGTGACATCATCAGCACGTAAGCCGAGGCATTTGCGCCAAAGCCAGGCACCTGGAAATAATTCTTGTAGCGGTCGCCCTTGAGAATGGTATCCGTTCCAAAGATTTCAGGAGTATTGCCATGATGAGTGCGGGTACGCACATAGTGGTAGTTTCCGCCAAGCATCACGTTTCCAAGGATAGTCCAGCTCCTTTGTGTAGAATCCGCAGGGGCATCAGATTCAAATACCACGTTGGCTTCGTCGGTAGGGTTCAGGTTCTTCCGATCCACACCGGGAACTTCCGGTTCGGGGGGAAGCGTTGCTACGGTTTCTGCAGCCTTGTTGCTGAAATTGGTCTTGTTGTTCTTGGCGGTCTCCATGAGTTCGGGAGCAAGAATTTCCGAAGAGGAAATACCCACCGTGTTTTGTTCAATGGCGGTATTGTTCAAGTCAATGACGGTGTTCCCCATATTCACCACAGCCGTACCGTTGTCCTTGAAATTTGAAGAGGACACGGTACTCTTCGAAAGCTTGGAATTCAACAGGGCGACATTGTTGTTTTCAAAAGTAGACCGTTCGACATCGCCCTGGGCGTAGTGGGAGAGGTTCAGGGCAACCTGGTTGTCCTTGAACTGGCAGTCGTTTGCATTGACGGTGGCGTTACGAGCATAAATGCCATATCCGGCGGAGCCTTCCACAAGAGAATTCTGGATTTTCAGATTGCCGTTTTCCACTACGATTCCGTTGGTGGCGTTCAAGATCTGGGCGTTACGGATTTCGGAGTTGTTTTCTCCGGTAATCACGATTCCGGCCCAATCACCAGCAGCGGGAGTACTCATGGCGGAGCGGAACACCACAGGAGATGTTGCAGTTCCGGCCACCACCAGCTGGCCCTGGTTTACCGTGAGGGAGCTACCCTTGGTGAACAAAATGGTGGTTCCCGGTTCAATGACCAATACCGTATTGGCGGCAACAGATACTGTTCCGTTTACGAGATAGGGAGACTTGTCCGCTTTTAAGAAACCGCGGAGTTCACCCTGGAGTTCTGTGCCGGTCAGCTGAACGTTTTGCGGTTCTGGTGCGGGAGCGGCCTCTACGGCCGGTGCTGGAGTAGCCACAGGGGAGGCCTCAACCGGTGCTGGAGCGACAGCCTGTTCAGCCGGGGCTTCGGCAACAGGTGCAGCGTCGGGTGCAGGTTCTGCTGCTGGCACGGGTTCTGCAACTGCCTGTTCGGCAGGAGCAGTTTCTGCCGCTGCAGGTTCGGCTGTTTCAGGTGCAGGGGCTTGTGCAGAAGCATCCACCGGTGCAGGAGCAGCCTGTTCGGCAGGTTGTGCTACCGGCGTTGGCGCAGGGCTTGCAACTTCCTGGACCGGGGCAGCTGCTTCGGCAGCAGGTGCCGGAGTTGTTGCTACGGGTGCCGGTGTCGCAGCGGCGGGAGCAGCAACTGGAGCAGGCGCTGGGGCTTGTTCAGGAGCTGCCGTTGGAGCTGGTGCTGGAGCTGCCTGTGTGGCAGGGGCGGCCTCTTGGGCAAATGCAAAGAATGTTCCCAGAAGGACTGTAGCGACGGTACCCATAAAAAGCTGTTTCATTTAGCGTACCTCGTAAGTCTTGGTGGCTTTGAGAACCTTGCCGTTCTTCAAGACAACCTGGATGTTGATTTCTGTTTTTTTGCCGTATTCCAGTTCCACAGGGACGCTGTAATCCAGTTCACGAATGGTCTGGGAATTATCTTCGACAAGATTTTTGTTTCCGCTTGTGACAAGAACGCTCTTTATGTGGCTGATGTCATTTTCGGGAATTCCCTTGATAGAGAAAACTATTTCACGTTCAAATCTTCTGGACACTCCGTTGGGTGGAGGAGGTACGCGTAAGCGTTCCACGTTGCCCTTTCGAACATCTATATAGGCTGAGATATTCGGGTAACACCCTAGTTTCTTTCGAATTTCAGCCTTGTTTCCAGCCTGGTCACGGGCAATCCAGGCGTAATCGTGGAGTCCGGATTTGAGTTTGATAGTGGAGTAGGAATTCTTGTCGAAATAAGTCTCTTTAAGAGGAGTCCGGTCCATTTCGGTTGAGAGGATGACAATGTCGTCCTTGATGTTTGAAACAGAAACGCTGGCTTCACAACGGATGGAATCCGTACGCTGGAAAATCAGTGCGGGCTTGTCTAAGTTTATAGCCTCGCAGCTCTTGTCAATCTCCAAATCCACCTTGACGGTCGCCTTGCCGGTTGCCCCGTTAAATTCAACAGTTGCGAACTTCTCGTTCCAGTTGCCCTTCTGGTCGCTGATGGTAATGGTATAGGTCCATTTTCCGTTTGCGCTTAGGGGTACCAGGTTGGGGGAGGTGTGCTTGCCCAATTTTACAAACAGGGTTGCCGTAGAATCATCTGGGTTGAATTCGCCCTCGATGGTTGCCGCTCCCGTTTCGCAAATCTTGAGTGGCGAAGGCGTGGTTACCTGAAACGAAGTCGCTGTCGTCTGACTTGCAGAATCCTTCACCGTTGTATCGGGCTGTTGCATGTAGTAGGTCTTCAGGTCGGCACAGCCGAAGCTCACCTTTCCGCTGTAGCAGATAACGGGGAATTTCTTGTCACCAACGGCGCTGGGAGCCCAGTTGGGAGTGAACTGGACCATTTCTCCGGTAGATTCGATTCTCTCTCCGCCAAGTTCCACGCCTACACCGGCAGGGCAGGTTCCCTTGATGGCTACACTCGGGGTATAGATGGTGTCGGGGAGGGCTTCGAAGGTGCACTTGAGGGAGTCTTTGGCGGCGGTCTGCTTGGCCTTGTACTCGTTATCCTTTGCCTGAATCGCCTCTTTCAGCTTGTCAAGGGTCATGGTGGTATCGCTGAGCATGGCGTCGATTTCGTTCAAGAAATCCAGGTCACCCGAGGAGGACAGTTCCAAAACCAGAAAGTCGTCGCCGTTGGGGACGGCCGTTTGGCCTCCATTGATGCCTACCACCTTGCCGGACAAGTCTATTTCTAGGCGTCCGTTGCGGAGGGATGCGATGGGAGTGCCCTTGGAGCTCATGCCGATGACACCGTCAGTTCCGCGGATGGCGGCCGTGGCGGTTCCGGTCTTGAACTTGAAGGAGCTTTCCTTGCTGGACTGTTTCTGTACGTCAAAGCGGACCTTGCCGCTCTTGATGTCGGTCATGGCCGTCTGGACTCCGTCCTCGGACAGTAGTTGGGAGAATTCCACTAGGGAGTTCTCTTCTACCGAGATGGTACTGCCGTCGGGCAGGGCCACAATGGCCTGGGATTCTACTAGGGTCCTTATAACGTCTTTTTCTTTGACCTTCGCCCCTACACGGAGAGGCACCCAGTTGCCTTCGGATTTCTTTTGGGTGGTCACGTCACCGATGACGGAACGGACCTTGCCCGAGGTGTTTTTGGCAGCAAAGGAGAACGGAACCGCCAACATGAGTGCGACGGCCACAAATTTAAAACGGCTTGAAAATGACATATAGCCCCTCTTTCAAGATATATTTTACATAATAAATATATTATTTTTGGCTTTATTGAGAGAAAATTGTATTTTTTAGGGTCGAGAAATTGACCCTAATCACACGAGGAACCTATGAGCGCAGAATTTGAAGAGCCTACCGTAGAAATGACCGACCCGGACACCGGCGAGCAGGTCATCAAGGAACTGGACAAGGCCATCCTTTCCAAGGGGGCGTGGCAGACCATGATGTTCCTTTGCCAGGAACGCAACGCCAAGACCGGCGAATTCGGCGAACCCAAGGTCTACATCCGCCGTTACCAGAAGGTAGCAGGCGCTTTCAAGGCCCGCAGCAAGTTCAATATCAGCGGAAAGGCCCAGGCCGAAGCCATTATTGAAAATCTTAAGAAGTGGTATAACATTTAATGCCAGACCCTGCCAGTAGTAAAAAAAGAAAATACAAGATAGATTTCCTTTGTCAGGGGAGCATCAAGGCTTTCCCCTGGAAAGACAAGTTCGACAAGATGGCCCACCAGCTCCTGGATCAGGAGGGAACGGGGAACAACGTAAACGTTGTCCTCTGTGATGATGATTTTGTCCGCGAAATGAACAAGTCCTACCGTGGGCTAGACAAGGTGACTGACGTGCTTTCCTATGAATGGCACGAACCGGACCTCTTGGGCGAGATCTACATCGCCAAAGAACAGGTCAAGCGGCAAGCCCCCGAATACGGCAACAGCTTTTTCGCAGAACTCAAGCGGGTCATTGTCCACGGGCTTCTGCACCTGTCGGGCTACGACCACATCAAGGCGGCCGACCGCAAGGTCATGCGCAAGCGGGAATGCGAATTTCTGGGGCTGGACCCCTACAAGGAGAAATGCTGATGGATTCATCGGTACAGTGGGCAATTGCTTTTCTGGTAATTTTCCTGTTTGTTTCCTTTTCTTTTTCTTTAATCAAAACCGCGTTCAGCGGCATTTACGCCAAGCGAGAGGCCAAGGATAGGGAAGGTCGCGAAGAGAAAGTGGCCGCCATCGTGGAGCACGACGGCTTCAACGAGACTATCTCCATCGGACGTATCTTCTGCAATGTGGGGAGTGGTGTTTTGGGCATTTACCTGTTCCAGATGGTTCCGTGGAACTGGGTGCACGAATTCAAGATGCTCGCTTTTTTGGCTTACCTTGTTGTGGCCTGCATCTGCATTTACACCATAACCGTTTTTTGCGCGAACCTTCTCGGCACCCTCAAACCCGATACCTTGGCGGTGGTGCTGATTCCGCTCTTCAAGCTCATTCGCATACCTTTTGCGATTCCTGCCAAAATCTGTCACGTTCTTTTTGTGGCGATTTTGAAGGGTCTGGGCTACGATTCCAAGCTCAGCTTCCTCTCCGAAGAACGGCGCGATGCTGTGCAGGCGGACCTTTCCGACAGCGAGGAAACCGATGCCGAAGGCCTTGAAAAAGAAGAACAGCAGATGATTCTCAACATCTTCGACTTCGTGGAGACTCCGGTCCGTGAAATCATGACTCCTCGTGTGGACATGTGCGCTATCGACGTGGAAACGCCCCTGGACGAACTTGTCAAGGTGTTGAACAGCGAACGCCATTCCCGCTTGCCGGTGTACAAGGATACCATCGACAATATAGTGGGAATCCTTTCCAACAGGGACTTTTTGGAATGGTACACCGAACACCGGGATGAGCCCTTCGATATCATGAAAATCGTGATGCCCCCCGTGTTCGTGCCTTACCACAAGAAGATAGATGACCTGCTTACAGAGCTCCGCAAGACCGGAAACCAGCTGGCCATCGTTGTGGACGAATACGGCGGCACGGCGGGCCTTGTGACCCTGGAAGACATCCTGGAAGAAATCGTGGGCGAAATCCGCGACGAAGACGACATGGACGAAGACGAAGATGTACAACGCCTAAAAGACGGCCGCTACATCGTGGACCCCCTCATGACCCTTTCGGACTTGAGCGACGAGCTGGGTATCGAGCTGGAACCGCCCGAGAATTCCCATGTGGAGACCCTTTCAGGCCTCATTCAGGCCACACTTGGCATTATTCCGTCTCCAGGTGCCGAAGTCAAGATTCAGGGCTATACCTTCAGGGTGCTCAAGATGGACGGCACCCGCATGGAAAAGGTGATGCTGATTCTCCCTCCCGGTAAGGCCGGCCCAAAGACCCAGGCGCTGAAAAAAATCTAGTAATTCTTATAGTACCCAGTGGTATTCCAGACCGAGGCTTACAAAGCAGTCGATGGTAGAGCCTCCGATGGTGGTAGGTTCGGCGGCGGCGTCGGGGGAGGGGTCCGAATAAGTGTCGCGCCCTCTACTGGATATTCCCGTGCGCAGGCTTATGCCGTAATGCTTGGCGAACACAAACTGGCTGCCGATTCCCACCAGGGCCCCTTTGTAGACTTCCTCAAATTCCACGCGCTTTTCGTAGGCGGCAGAAGGCTTTTTCACATCGTCCTTCACGTCGATTTCTTCTACAAAGAAACTGTACTGGAACCCGAGAAACACGAAAGGCGTGATGTCCAACCACTTGTTCATGGGGAATGTCTTGGAAAGGTGTATGCTGAGCCCGATTTCGTGCTGATAGAAATACCAGTAGTCAAGTTCGTCGTAAGAGGTGTCCTTGCTGTCGGTTTTCACATTATGTTTGGCCAGGCGGTAGATGATTTCGGCTCCGATAAAGCCGTACCAGGTTCCGCCAGCGTAAAGGCTTAAAAACGGATCTGAATCGTCAATAAAGTTCCAGAGGCTGGTGGAATCTTTGGTGACGCGGTACTTGCGGACCTTGCTGTCGATATGGCTTCGGTACCAGTTGTCGGGAGTCAGCGGGATTTTTGCCTGGGAATACCCGAGGCCTACGCCAATCCAACCATTGAAATTGGGAGTTTCCTGATAGTATTCGTCGGGTTCCGTGGCCATCTTTTCACGTTCTTTTTTCGTTAGGCGTCTCTTGGCAGGACGATCAAAGAAAGAATTGGCCATGTCGTCGTACAAGGCGATAGGATCGCTGTTAAAAGCCACCGTGCCAGCCATTTTGGCGTACCTGCTGTTTCATCGAACAACGCCACCCTCACGACACCTTCGACCTTGGACACGTACATCACGATTTTGTCTTCTAGTGCTTGAATCTTCGCAATCATGGCGGGGTGTCTCGCCTTCAGGTATTCTGCCTTGGTGCCAGGTTCCAGATTGTAACCGAGCCAGGTGGCGTACCGGTGTGCTACGGAGTCGCGTTCCCATTCACCGAAAATGCGGCACTTAGGGTCACCGATGCTGGTGTTGTTCCGTTTCAGCGAAAGACAAAATTCCTTTGGGTCGATGGTAATGGATTTGTCCACATTCCAAATCAAGATGTCGCCATCTTTCCAAAGGGTGTAATGGGAATCGAAATAGATGTCCTTGGCGTGGGAAATCACCGCAAGCAGGCCTATCAGCAAAACATACAGGAGCTTTTTCATAGGCCCGCTCCTGCGTCAAGGTTACGCTGTATCTGGGTTGCGATGTCGCGAACCAGTTCTTCTATGTCGCCCATTGAAATTTTTACGATGGGGCGTTCCACCTGATCGACAGCGCTGAACAGTGCCCGTTGCCTTTCGTTATCCCAGAGGGTATAGGAAGCGATGGCTGTCAGGTTGTTAGAAGTCTTCTTTTCTGGACCTTCGTTGTGGATGAGGGCGTAATCGAAATAATTTTCCCTGCTCAGGTCGGTCCCTATAATGACTTCGTGGACAATCAGGATGGTTTTGGGAATGTTTCCGCTGGAATCGGCCACCATTACACCCTGCTCCGGGAATTTTCCCTTGATGAAAATCCGCTGGTCGAGCTTCAGGCTCTCTTCGGGCAGGCCATCCAACTTGCTTGACGGCACGACCTTCAATCTGCTGTAGCGTTTTTTTAGCTCATCTGTCAGAAGTTTTGCGCATTCTGTGGTGACTTTGGTCTGGATGCTGTCAGCGGAAATATTCAGCTTCTTGGCAAACCAGGCAGAACGGATTAGCACAAAGGCCCTGTCTGTTCCGACGACCGCAAGGTCGTCCCGTGGCGGAATCCTGTAGGCGGGATGGCTTTTAGTCCACTGGTAGTGCGTGCTGCAACCAAGAAGGATGCAAGCGACTATACACCAGAGGCCAAAAGTCCAGACTCCCTTGAGCATTTTCACCTAGTTAATTTGCGCCCCACTTTTCGCGGTAGGCGTAAACCTTGTCGAGAATTCCTTCGGGGGCGTTGATGGCCTTGCGGTTCTCTTCGCTTTCGAGGAATGCGATGATGTCGTTGATGTTCACGATGGAGTGGGCCACGATGCCGTATTCGTCTTGCACGGTCTGGAGGGCGGACTTGCCGTTTTCCAGTTTTTCCTTGCGGTCTACCGAAATTAAGAGGCCGATCACGTTGGCGTTTTCAATCTTGGAGAGGGCCTGCATGGTCTCGTTCACGCTAGTGCCTGCGGTAATCACGTCTTCGATGATGACCACGTCGGTCTTTTCGGTGTACTTGTAGCCCACCAGAGAACCGCCCTCGCCGTGGTCCTTCACCTCTTTGCGGTTGTAGGTGAAGGTGAGGTTCTGACCATAGACGTCGGAGAGTTTCATGGCAGTAGCGGCACACAGGGGAATTCCCTTGTAGGCAGGGCCGTATAGGTTCTGGGCCTTGCCGTCAAAGTGCACCATGAAGGTGCTAGCGTAGTATTCGGCAAGCTTAGAAAGGCTTGCTCCCGTGCGGAATTCTCCGGTGTTGATGAAGTACGGGGTCTCGCGACCGCTCTTGGTGATAAAGTCACCGAACTTGAGAGCACCGGATTCTACAAGGAAATGGACAAACTGGTCTTTGATGTTCATAGGGGTAGGTTTAGGATCTAGGGGTTAGGATCTAGTGATTAGTGGTTAGTGGTTAGGATTGTTGGTCTCAAGAGTTGTCATCCTCGAACCTCGCGCCTCGAACCTCACAACTCACGACTCACAACTCACTTCACATGCGTTACGCCGCGGCTCCGCTCAAAAGGGCAAAGATACTGGCGAATACGTTCAACTTTTCGGTCAACACCTCGATGGCGATAAGCAGAGCAAAAACCACCACGCAAAGTCCGATGTAGAAATAGAAGGATTTCTTGAATCCCTTGACCTTCAACTTGAAGATGAGCCAGATGATAAAGCTCAAGATGGCGCTGAAAATCCAGGCGGCAGCACCGTTCAGCGAGACTAGTTGGCTCACGCCGAAGGTGAGTGCGATTCCCGGCATAAAGAAGAAGCAGATGCACAGCACGCAGAGCAGGGCGAAGCCCACATAGTGTGAAAATCCCCGTTCCTTCTGGACGATAATCTGGGGCTGGGTTTCGGAAACGGCAGGCTGAGCCGGTTCGGCGGCAGGTGCTTCAGCGGGAGTTTCTGCCGGGGTGTCTACAGCGGTTGCTGGCGTTGTTTCGACAGGCGTTTCAACAACCTTCTCTTCTTCATTCTTGATTTCTTCGGACATTGTTTCTCCTCGTAAAGGTATTAGGTTATAGGTTGTAGGTGTTAGGTTACTTCAGACACTTACAATCTTGAACCTATAGAATAAAGGTTCTTCCGGCATAGACGAACACGCGGTGTTCAAGCCAGAGTTTCAGGGCGGCAGAAAGGGTCCGCTTTTCGATATCCTTGCCCAGTTCCACCAGTTCGTCGATGCTGGCCGTTTCGGGCACTCGCTGGATATCCTGGCAGATGATGGGGCCCTGGTCCAGGTCTTCTGTTGCGAAATGGGCGGTAGCACCGATAATCTTCACACCCTTGTGCCAGGCCTGGTGGTAGGGTTTAGCTCCCTTGAAGGCGGGCAGAAACCCGTGGTGGATGTTGATGATGCGGTACTTGAATTCTTCGGTAAAGGCTTCGCTCAAAATCTGCATGTAGCGGGCGAGGACCACCGTATCGGTCCTGGTCTCGGCGATGATTTCGCGGAAACGGTTTTCGGGAATGGTCTTGTCCGGATTGCTGGGAACGTAGTAGAAAGGCACGCCAAAGGTTCCGCCCACGGGTCCAAGATCGGGGTGGTTTCCGACGATACAGCTGAATTCGCAAGGCAGGTCACCGTCACGTTGTTTGAGAAGCAAATCGTAGAGACAGTGGTCTGTCTTGGACACAAAAATGGCGACGCGTTCAATCTTGGAAGTATCGAACAGCTTCCAGTTGAGTTTCAGGTGACCTTCCAGGGTTTCAAGATGCTTGTAAATCTCCTGAACGTCCTCTGATTCCATCTCAAAAACGGCCCTGAGGAAAAAGGTCTCGATGTCCTTGGCCGTATGTTGTTGTAAATCAATAATATTAGCGCCCGCTTTTGCAAGGACCTGGGTAGTACCCGCAATAAGTCCTGTCTGGTCCGGGCAATGAATCTGAAGAATGTACTTGTTTTTTGCCATAGCCTACAATGTAGCTTTTTTAGCTTGATTCTGCATAATGGTGATGCCATAAGTCTTAAAAAAAACTATGATTGTTCCTGTTTTTAACGAGGGGTTTTTGTGATTCGCAAAACTATTTGTTTTTTAGTCTGTCTGTCTGCAATTTGTGCCTTTGCCCTGCCCAAGTCGTGGGAATCTATTTTCAAGACCAACGAAGAGGCTAATTACGCTTCTGCAAAGATTAGCGGCAATGTCCGTCTAGGCAAATACACCCACTACAAGAACGTGCAACCGGTTTCTTTCAAGGTGGATAGTGAAGTGTTCTCTTTTGCGGTCTCCGGAAACATGACCGTTCCTGCCGAAGTAATCGAAAAAGGCGACTTTTTTTCTGTGTGCAACACCACCAAGGAAGCCTGGATTTCTTACTTTGGTGACCCCGAAACATACGGCAAAGAAGACCTGGTCGTGCATGTGGCAGGTGTGGATTTGGCCTGCGGAGATATCCTCTATGCTGTTGGAGACCTGAAAATCAAGTTCTTCAAC
>CALATK010000096.1 GCA_937891805.1 uncultured Fibrobacter sp.
GGGCCTCCTTTCTTTGCCAGTTCAATCAGACCACGCTCTTCGTCGGTCATCGTGTCGAGCGTCACCTGCTTGATGTCGGGATAGTTCTTCGCGATACCGATGAGCGTCGGGATCATGATGAGGCACGGCGGGCAGCTCGTGGAAGTGATATCCAGGATGACCGGCTTCTTGGAATGCAGAACCTCGCTCTCGAAGTTAGCGTCGTTCACCTTGACAATCTTGATGTCTTCGGCCGGAGCCGCCTTTGGGGCAGCGAACGTGTAAGATGCGCCGCCTGCCACAAGGAGCAGGGCGCAGGCAATAAAAGCAATAAGTCTTTTCATAGCGTTACCTTCTACACCGAAAAGATACAACTTTTTACAGCGCATGGCCGCTATAGGATTTTCTGATAACCAATTTTTCAGCAACCTGCTGAGTAATTGAAAAATTTTCATTAACCCTATTGTCAAACCTATTGTTAACCCGCTTCAACTACTTCGCGTAGCCGACGGGGTTGTTCAGCAAGGGTACCTGCGAGTCCGAAAGCTTGAGAAGTTTCTTGATGGCGGGAACGTCCATCGTCATACGCGAACGGGTCACCAGGCCCATGCCGGCACAGAACAAATTAATATTCTCGCTCACGATTCCCGCGTCGGTCCCCATCGTCACCTTCGCGCGGGCGTCGCTGCTGCCGAACTTGGTCTCGTCTGCAACGATGAGGATGCTGACCGGGGCCGCCTTCGCCCAATCCTGACGGTCGGCAACGAGCGCCCTGTGGTCACCCTTCGCCACCTGCTTCAGGGCGTTTTCCTTGTTCAGGTATTCCGAGACGCCCTTGCTCGTGAACACGAACACGCGGATTTCCTGGAAGTTGCGGGCAGTCGGCGACGTGAGCTTGCCGTCGGCAGGGCGGTTCACGCCGATAGCCGCAAAAAGCAAATTCGAAAGATCCTGGTCAGAGAGCATCTTGTCACTGAACTCCGTGCCGGAAGCCCTGTCCCAGAGCGCCTCCATCACAGGCTTGCCGCCAGTCTTTGCCGGGGCGGGGAGCTTTTGGAGCTGCGCCATGGCAAGCGTACTGCAGATGAGCGTTGCCATAAACGTGAGTGCAAAACGATTTTTCATGGGGTACTCCTTGTGGTGGGTGGTAGAATGAAAAGTAGAATAAATTTCACAAGGCAAGCCATCCCTAACACAAAAAGTGTATATTAGAATCTAGTTGTCAAGGAGACACGCAACGACTCAAAAACTCTGGAATAAATGCAAAAAGTGCGGCTGCGACAAGCCCGAGGACACCGAGAAACTTTGCGAGCAGTGCAAGGCAAAACGGCGGCAATTCTGGAGCGACCTTAAGAAAGTCGGCGGCGTAGCCGCTGGCGCGTTGCTGGCGGTTATTGCCGGCGGGAAGATGAGGAAGAAATAATTTAAAACTGATTGCTTGTGAGATGAAACCCACAGCCATTGGGGCATGGGTAAACGCGTAGCGGAATTCCTATTTCTTTAGAACGATATTCCGCGACAATTTGCGCTTCACCCTCCGTTGAATAAAGCATCTTCCTTTTTCCATCTTTTCCGCAACAAGTGCATTCTTCATTTGCAGGAATCGAACCGTCCACATCCTTCGCCAACTTCGTTATTTTTCGCTTCAATTCCTTTGATTTAGAAGCTTTAATCTTTTGAGACTTTTGTTCCGAAGCCCATTGATTCACCTTCTTCGAAACATACTCAGCATCAGCACGCTTTTGTCGCTCTTCTGCAATAAAAGCCTTAATCTTATTTGGTGCCTGCTCATAGAACTCGTCAAAAACTTTTCTCTGCTGTTTTAATTGTTTGTAATAAGACGACCTTTTAAATTCACTGATATCACTTACTTCTACAAGTAACTTGCTTTTATCGTCAATCCATTTTTGAAGAGATTCCTTCGTTTTGCTTGCATCAATATAATCTGACAGCGCCCAAGAAACACGCCGCAGCAAATCATTACATAAACGATTGCGTTCAGCGGCAATGGCCTTGCGACGTTCAAAGAATTTGCGAATGAAAGAGAACATGAATTATATCAACAAGTTATTTTTCTACCTTCCCTTCTTAAAATTTTCAGCCTGTTCAAAGATTTCCCCATAGACTTCGTCGCGTTCAACGGGCGGGTAGCCGAATTCATCAAGAAGGATTATCAGGTCCACTTTCAATGCAGATTTAATGTCGTCGCGCTTGTCCCAATCGGGGTATGCGGCTTGTTCGTCAACAAGAATTTTGACGCGTTTCGAGAGTGCAATTAGTTTGTCTTCGGGATAGGTGAAGTGGTACTTGATGCAAAGTGATTTTAGAATGTCATAGAACGCGGTCTCTTCGAAGCTTAGGCCCTTCTCTTCGCCTTCGGTGAACGCCTTGCGGACTTGGACAATCATGTCGGTCAAGGTTTCAGCCATTTCTTCATAGACTTCGCTTTTCAAGATGTCTTGTTCGGTGCGGTCGTTGTACTGCTCCACGAGCTGTTGCATTTTCTGCGTGAAGTTGACGCCCTTGACTTTGTTCACCTTGCGGATTTGTCCGATGGCTTTTTGCAGGAGCATTTGCAGCAGCTTGATTTTAGTGTTCGGCAGCTTGATGCGGTTGATGTGCTGCAGATATTCATCGTCAAAGATATTCTGTTTTGCCTGATCGGCTTCGGCATCGCTCAACTGCAGAACGTCTTCCACGCCTTCGCTCTGGAGTGCCGATGCAATCATCTCGCGCACGCGGGCGTTCATCTGTGCGGTATCGGGCGCTTTGCCCTTGGTGAGTTTATGCAAAATGGAGCGAATCGCGAAGTAGAAATGCGCACGGTCGCGCTCGGCCCGCGTAATTCCCTCGTTGCCGACGCAAATATCGTATGCAGCCTTCAGGCGTTTCGCAAGGCCCATAAAGCGAGCTTCCTTTTCCTTCGTGGTTTGCACGAATTCCTGCGCCTGCTTGAGGCATTCCAACTTTTTCAATTCCGCACCGTCGCCTGTGCTCTTGAAATACGCCGACGCATCGAACTTGTACATCAACTTGTCAAGCAAATCCAGATGGTTGCGAAACTCCGTAATCGCTGCGGTAATGTCTTCTACATTCTGCTCCGAACCGGCTCCGTACTGCTTTAGCGCCAGGTTCATCTTGCGCTTGATGCCGATGTAATCGACGACGATTCCCTTGTCCTTGCCCGCAAACGTCCTGTTCACGCGGGAAATCGTCTGAATCAGGGAATGCTGCTGAATCGGCTTGTCGATGTAAATGGCATCGAGGCACGGAACATCAAAACCCGTGAGCCACATATCCACGACAATCGCAATCTTGAAGTTGGAGCGTTCCTGTTTGAAAAGGCGGTCCAGTTCCTTGCGGGCGTCCTTGTCGCCGAGCAAGTCGTAAAGTTCCTTTTCGTCGTCCTTACTGCGGGTCATGACCATCTTGATTTTTTCGACCGGCTTCAGTTCCCGCTTTTCTTTGTCTGTAAGTTCGGTCGCCTCGCCCGCAAATTCCGCATCGTCGCAAATTTTCGTCACACCCCATTCCGGGCGCAGTTCCAAAATGTTCTTATACAATGCATACGCAATCTGGCGGCTGTAACAAACGAACATCGCCTTGCCGCGGACCGTCGATTTTTCTTGAACGCGAGCCTCGTAATGCGCCACGAAATCCTTCGCCACGGCCTTCAACCGGTCGGGGTCGCCGAGAATCACGCCCATCTGGGCCACATCCTGCTTGCTCTGGTCAATCTGGTATTCGTTGGCACCTGCTTCCGCAGCTTCTTCGTAATACTTTTCAATCTCTTCGAGAACGGAATTGTTCAGCACCACCTTGGCGGCACGACCCTCGTAAACGATGGGTACCGTAATGCCGTCCTTCACCGATTCGGTCATGGTGTAAATATCGACCTCGGGGCCAAACACATCTAGCGTCGCGTCAATCGGCGTTCCCGTAAAGCCCACGTAAGTCGCATTGGGCAGGGAATTGTGCAAGTAACGCGCAAAACCGAAACTCGTCTTGACACCCTTATCGGTCACGGTAATTTTCTGGTCCAGGTTCGTCTGCGTGCGGTGCGCTTCGTCCGAAATGCAGACAACATTATCGCGGTCGGTCAGCAGCTCAATATCTTCGCTGAACTTCTGGATGGTAGTGAGGAACACGCCTCCGCTCTTGCGGCCCTGCAATTTTTCACGCAGGTCGGCACGGCTCTCCACGCTTTCGACACGCTCGTCACCGATATACTTCTTAGAAGCCGTAAACAGTCCCGAAAGCTGGTCGTCCAAATCGGTGCGGTCGGTAATCAGCACAATCGTCGGCGTCTTGAATGAGAGCGACTTCATGAGCAACCGCGTCAAGAAGAGCATCGTAAAGCTCTTGCCGCAACCCGTCGCACCAAAATACGTGCCGCCCCTGCCGTCGCCATGCGGCTTGCGAGCCTTGCAAATGTTTTCGTACAAAGACCGCGCCGCATAATATTGCGGATAACGGCACAGAACTTTCTGCTCCTTTTTGCTGCTGTCCGGGAAATACTGGAAGTTCTTGAATATGTCCAACAGGCGTCTGCGATTGAACATCCCCTGAATCATGGAATACAGGCTTTCGATGCCCTCGGCCTCGATTCGCCTGTCGCCAAATTCCACGCGTCGCCACGCATAAAAATAATCGTACTTGGCAAAGAAACTGCCCGCCCTGTTGTTCACGCCGTCGCTAATCACGCAGAAGGCGTTATAGACAAACAACTGCGGAATATCGCGGCGGTAACGCACCGTCAACTGTTCGTAGGCGTTGAAAACCGTCGCCTCTTCGCGCACGGCGCTCTTGAACTCGAACACCACAAGCGGGAGCCCGTTCACAAAAAGAATTGCGTCGGGAATACGCTTTTCGGAGCCGACAATTTCAAACTGGTTTACAATTTTGACGATATTGCAGTCGGCGCAGTATTTCGCCGCCACATCGGCCGCCAGCGGCATCGCCTCTTCATCGGCACCGACACCGAAACCCGACTTTCTACGCTCACCCAGTGGCCTAAAATCTAAAAGCTCGATGAGAATGTCCTTGTCCTTCGGGTTCTCGCGCTTGAGCATAAAACCGTCCGAAAGCCAGGAGCAGAACTTCTTGTTGCTCTCGTAGAGCGCACTCGCCGAAAGCGAACGCAACTGCAGAACAACCGAACGGATCTCGTTCTCGGTAATGCCCTCGGAATCGTAGCGACGGTGCAAGTAGTCGCGCAGGTCCTGCTCGATCAAGACCTCGCCCTCGCCACGGGTAATCGCCTCGCCGGGCACATACTTGCAGCCCTCCTGGACCAGGAGGTCAATAAACACTTTCTCTAAGTCGGCTTCCTTGAACGCCATGCAGTAAAAATAAATTCATTATTTTTCCGCGCAATAGGCAAAATGGCGATTTTAGGGTGAAATAGGGCAATAATGGGCTATTTCGCTTATTTCAAGATTTCCCACCGTCCATTTTTTCGAGCTCCAACGCGGGCAATACACGATTTTTCCCGTAGAGCTTTCAAAGTTCTATTAATCGTCGGTTCGGAATACCCCGTTTCATGCATAAGTAAGGGAACTGTAATGGAAGGATTCCGCTTTATTTCTGCGTAAATCAGCGATTCCGTTTCCGTGAGATTTATCCTATCGTTTATCCTATCGTTTATCCTATCATTTATCCTATCACCCAACCGCTGCAATCCTTCAAAATAGAACGAAGTCCGCATGAAATGATCCGTAAACGAGATATAGATGTGACCGCCAGAAGAATTCAAAAAGCGATTACAGATCGTTCGAAAGTTTCGGACAATTCGCGCTTGTATTCAACAAGGTGATTTTCTTTGTTCATTGCGCCTCCATTAGGTTGTTGATGTGTTTCCTTTATTCCAGAAGTCCGGAATAAAAAAAGACGCAGTTCTCCATTTGACAAAGAACCACGTGCAACTTTAATGTACCTAATATTCAGAAAACTGGCACAAACGCGTAAGGCGAGTGTCGCAGCCATGTTTGCATGGATATGACCGAGCCTAGCATTTGGTGCTTGCGCAACGGGGCAAGGAAATTTTACAAGCCCTAGATAATCCAAGGCAATTGAATAGGAGGCAAAGAATGACGATTGAAGGCATCCATAATCGTTCCGCGCAGAATTGTCCAAATAGTTCTGCTCAGTTGCTTTTCTACAAAAATCTTCTTCAATTCCTCGTCTTTCAAAAACTCGGCCGCCTTTTGCACATCAGTCGATTTGAAAGAAAACATTACGACATATTCTGTTTTAAAATATTCTTTCTTTTCACAAGAAAACTTAAATACATACTTCACTCGGAAAAAAATCACATTTTCATTAAATACAGGGTCTTCTTTAGCAAAAGCCTGACCCGACTCAATTGCAATTTCTTTTCCTAAAGCCAAGTTGTCCGGCAAGCACAAGACAGATTCATGAGAATCCATGAATCGGATATCGAACAACTGAAGAAGTTTAATCAGTTCTTGAAATTTTTCTTGCATACTTTACCTCATTCTAGACAACCATTTTATGCGATTCAAGATTCTGTGAAATCGGTTCAAATTCTCCAAATTTCAGAGTCGATAAATCAGAATTACCACAGCATGCCACAGAATCACATTTGTAAATGGAGACCGTATCACACACTTTATTCCAAAACATCTTTGTGTAGGATTCATATTCCGATTCAACAGCATCGCGAATAACTTCATCTAGATACTCGTTCGTCGTCTTGTCTTCACCTTCGGCCAACTTCCGAACAGTTTCCTGCAAATCGTACGGAACCTGGACTGTCATGTCCTTCATTGGAGTGATGTACAAATTCCCGCCGACAGCCTCTGCCATTTTCAGCAACTGCTTGTAGGAGGGATTCGTTTTCAGCGACGCGATGCGAGAAATCGCACTTTGCGTCGTTCCCATTTTATCGGCAATGTCTTTCTGCGTCAGCCCCAAAGAATCCTTCATAAAATCAAAATCAGTCAAGAACGAAGACAGAGCCTCGTACGTTTTCACAAACGAAGCCAATTTTTCGTCTTCTTTTTCGAGCGAATCCATGTAATCTAAGACTTGATCTTTTTTCATGACATGACTCCCTGTTTGACAAGTTCCTTGTACTGTTTCATTTTTTGCATTGCCGTTTCAAGCTTCATCGGCTTGGCCTTATGCTTTAGTTCTGCACACAGCAAAATAAGAGTGTTCAATTTACGCAAAGACATACAAAAATATATTCGAAAAACACCTCCCCGCGCCTGCTTAGGAATCCGCATTTCGTAGAGGTCTTCATATTCCTTCGGAAATTTATAAATCTGTTCAATTCGCAAAAATGGGGTTAAATCACTAACTTTTAGCAGGACTTCTAAAAATGTTTTAACACGCAAATACAGGTCACGGTGATGTTTCGACAAATCCTTTATTTCCTTCCCGACATCTCCGGTTTGATCCTTAAACTCCCCTCTCTGGGGATCATAAGATTGCGGATCCGGAAAGAAAATGAACTCCATGAAATAAATATAGCATATTTGCTATATTTAAGCAAGAGGTAACAGCAAAAAAAACGCACTTTCCGGTGTTTTTTCTCTTTTTTTGCAAATTTCAGCATTTTTTAAGATTCAAACAGCCTTGACGGTTCGAGTTGCTGGTCGGATTCGCCAAGGAGTTTGTAGAGATTCTGGCAGAGGATGTAGAGGGCGGCGAGGGCGTTCATCACATTTTTCAAGTGCGCAAGCTGATAGTTCGGGATTCCCTTTTCTGGAACATCGGCACGGAAATGCTTGACCAGGTTATAATCTTGCCACCAGCCGGCAGCCGACTCACTGTCAAAACCGGCAAACGGGACAAAATTGATAATCTCGTATGGATATTTCGTAGAAACCCTCTGATCTTTAATCTTCGGGTCGTCATTCACAATGACAGTCATCTTTTGCAAGATGTTCTTGACCTTCGAAGGGGCCTTCACGACCTTGCAATATTCTTCTGCGATGGAATCAATTTCACTGCAGATGTTCAAGAACAGATAAGTGTAACGACTGGAGAACGTCTTGAAGTTGTTCTTGTCAATCGTCACGAACTCATCCGTTTCGAGGAAGTCCTTTTCAAGCAGAAGATACTGCTTCCAGAAAATATTGGAGAATTGTTGGGAAGTCATAACAAACCCTATTTTAGTATTCCCAATTGTTTTGCAATGTCTTGTTTCATTTTTGTAAGAGGGCGCTTGTGTATATCTTCTTCTTTGTCATAAAAACCATATAGATATCTAATTTCCTTTTCTCCTAGCGATCTAAAAACACTCTCAAAGGATTTCTTTAACTGTGATGCATAAGAAGGATTAATGGTTTTGGCCTTCCATAAAATTTCCTCAGCCTCATCTTTAAAGGATTGATATATTTGGCTAATATGAAACTTGTCTTCATGATTTTCTAAAAGTTTTTCGTCACCATTTTTTGAATTAGTAAAATCAATTTTCAATTTTTCGCTATCTAGGAAATGCATGTAATCTATAACAGATTCACCATCTAGTTTAAAAGAAAACGGAACTAGGTCACTTGGATCATCTGTATATAAATAAAACAAAGCATCATTATAACTTTTTCCTCTATTGCAAAAAGCACAACTCGGTAATAAGTTATAAAAGGAAATGCATAAAAATGGGCGCTTGTTCTTGGGATAAAAATGATCCGCTTCAAATCTGCATCGATAAGTGCGCCCCTGCATTTTTACAATCGGCATATACTCTGCATTACAATAAATGCATGTCCGAATTCCAAGTTTTTTTACTGCATCCGCATATTCCTTATCACGTATATTTTCGTAATTCAACGCATTCACGATGTTGTTATAAAATGAACCATTGCAATCGTCTTCTTGATTATTGGGTTTGGGTTTAAACCAATTTGAAGTAGACAGATTTATTTTAGGAAAAATTTCATCATAACTTTCAAACTCATCTTTTTTCAACTCTATCAATTTTTTTAGTTTAACTAAATCGCTAAAAATATTGATCAACACATCAAGATACTTATTATATTCTTCCCAATCTTGAACTTTATCATTACTAATTCTATCCTTCATTTCATTCAATTTTTTTAGAGTTCTTTTTCTATGATATTTGCATATTTTGGCATAATAATCATTAAGAACATCAATAGTTTCACTATATAGAATTCTTTTCATATTCCTTTCCAAATTTTAATTCAAACATACGAATTAAACACTCTTGCACAATTCGTTCCCCAATGATTTCATTAATAAACTTATGAGCCTTTTCCTCGTTCCATCCTCTAAATTCCGTTGTTTTCGGTCCTTTCTTCAAAAACGCAACTAATGACGACACACAACCTTTAGCATATTCGCCAACAAAACCATGTTTCAAGAAAAATGAATCCTTACATAAATCATTTATATTCGCCCCAAAAGTCTTATCCATTGTTTTATTAGCAATTTCTCCTTCCTCCAAATACAAAATATTTTTATTAGGAATATCTGATAAAATGAACGGAGAATGGGAAACAATAACCACATTAAAAGAACAGTAATCAGTATATCTCGCCAGCATGCCAACAAGCAAATAAATAAAATTTCTCTGATACTCTGGATGGAAACTTATTTCAACTTCGTCAAAAATAAGATTTACATTTTTGTATACCGGACGATTTGGATCACTTTTTTTAAAATCTGCATTTTGAATAGATATCAAATTGCGAACATGATACAAATGTGTTGAAATATTTTGCAACATTTGTTGTTCACCTGAACTTAATTTTGCGTAAGGGATTACTCCATGTTTATCTTTTAAAACGATATCCATTGAATAAATAGATGGTGGTAGATGATCCATAATTTCATCTAAATCAAATTTTCTATAATGACTGAATTTTTCTAAATATTTTTCTACATCAAAACTATCTTTTACAGCAGAATCATTGAGACGTAGAAAATGGATCATTCTATGAACTTTTGTTGCAACATGGGATGAATCTTCATTGATTTGCGACACCAATTCATCAATCCTATCAAAAGATTTATAACTCATTGTTTCTTTTTTAGGGCAAAAATTTTTGTACTTATGGTAACAACTGTATATTTTAATGATTTTGCATATTTTTTTGTACAAATATGCTAAACCAATCAATTTATGCTTCGATGAATTTGGTGAAATGTTTAATTTGAATTTTTTTATTAAATCAATAAAAGGGTTGTTTGCGCACTTTAGACAGAATTGGATCCATTGTAATACGCCTAATTGTATATTTTCGGGATCAGGATTAAAGGTTACTCTAACACGACATTTCTTAAGAATAATTCCTGTCATAGACTCGTGTCTTCGTTTTGCATAATCTCTTTCAGCTATTTTTTTATAGAAAAAACATGTTTCAAGGCATTTTTTTTTGTTTATGGATGCTGTAATTTCTTTCAACGAGTATCTTTCATCTAATCGCTTGTCTTTTATCACCAAAGCAACAAGCCTTTCTTTTGACAACTCTAATTCCTGTGCGGCGTTAATAACACCATTATTTCGATATGGATTTAAACATAACGATCTGATATATCCATCGTTTTTGTGAAAAACACTATTTATCCAAATCTTTTCTTTAGAATCATTTTCATCTCTTTTTTCATTCCATCTATAGCCGTAAGAATTAACATTTTCTGGATTGTCGTCTTCATGAGTATTTAAATTGTGAACAAACAAATCACATTTATAATTTGATGCTATAAAAGACTGCAATGAATAATTTGATACAACAGTATAAAAGAAATGAGATAATAGTGTTTTTACAGATAACTCATCTAATTTGGTTATTTTTTTATGATTTTTCCCTATTTCAAAAAAGCCGTCCGCAACAAGTGTTCCTTCTAGTACACTTTTGTTAACAACCAAGGAAGTCAACGTTACAGTCTCATCGCCACATGCAAGAACATAATTTTGTTCATCTATTTCATAATACAGCTTCACATTTAAATGTTTTACAAAACAAAGCGATTCAGCGCCGCCACGTTCATAACCACGTTCAAACATATAAGCAAAATTATTTATTGCCATATACATTAAGTCCAACAAGGAACTCTTACCGCTACCATTTTTTCCAACAATAGCTTGAATATGTATTTTTTTGGACTCATCCCAAAAATTTGGGATTACAACACTTGTAGATTTATCATTCTTACATAAAATTTCATTCTTATTTATTTTTATTCGATCATTAAAATAGTAACGATCTGCCTTTAAACATTTTCTTAAATTTTCAGGACAATCTTTGAGGATTTCTAAACAATTAATACTAAACATTTTTAACTCTTCCTTATTCTTCGAACATTATATTTTTATGGTTGTTTTTTAACAAACATATTACGAATTTTGATTTTTGACTTTAAGTTTAATTCATAATGATTTACAAATTTTTCCATAGAAATTATAATATCCTTAATCTCCGCAATTGTTAACTCTATTTTATTCCATGCTTCAACTTCAATAAATTTGTTATTATCTTTTCTAATTTTTAATTTTTTCAAACCCATTTTCTGCAATTCTTCATTTACGAGGACTCCCATATGATGCTGGAAGCAATTCCTTATTTCATTATGAATAATAAATTTCTTGACTTCTGATTCATCATATTTGTAATCAATAGCTCGCAAAATTTCATTTAAACGCTGTTTAAATGGCAAAAATTTAAACGAATTCCATACCCCATTTACCACTTCATGTATGGTAAGCCATTGGGAATCATTAATTTTTTCAAGATTTAATTTTATATCTCTTGCAGTCAATTTAACATTAGCCTTTTTACCAAAAAAAACGGCATGGGCTAATTCAAAATAGACTTCATCTATAAAATCCGAGAATATCGCAATAACATCATTTTGAATATGTGAAAGCATCATATTTTTCAACATTGCATCAAAACATTTCTCATGAAAAATCCTTATAATTTCATCTAGTTGTTTGCTTTTTTCTTTAATAGCTTCAAGAAACCCCTGTTTTTGCCGATTAACCAAACTTTCTGGGGAAAAAAAGCTTCCGTCTTTTTCAATCTGTGGATTTTGGTCTAAAAGCCTTGCAGATTGCCACTCATCCTGAAACCCCAAAAAGGAAGTTCCATTGTTATTTTGCTTCACATGCCAAATATATTCCCCAAAATTAGGATCGTGAGCCTCATCTAAAAAAGGAGGCAGCCAAATTAATTTTATTTCGCCATCACCTTCCCAGCCATGTTTTTTGAATAACTCAGCAACAGCCTTGATTTTATCGTGCGTTTCTTTTGTATTACCACAAACCTCTAACGGATCAAAACGAGCATCAAGATTGTCTATGAATTCATATTCCAAAATTATTTTCGGGATAGGGACATTGTATATTCCAAACACTTTAACCCTCACTGTATTTATTTAGTGCGTCCTTATAAACATTTGTTTTTTCGTCGTTGAAAGAAACTCGATTTTTTACAACATCATCAAATTTTTGATAGAGATTTTTATATATCACTCGATGTGCTGGATTTTGAAGGATATCTGGAGAAAAGGCATCCATTTCAAAATCATCTTTATCTATAGCCGTATTTAGCAATGATAAAAGATCTTCCTTATTTATTTGATCAATAGGAGTATTTTGAGCTCCATCTAGTGTATAGAAACCTTTGTTGTCTTTAATAATTAAGTATTTCATAGGATTTTTTCCTTTCATTGTATGCCAGTTCTCCAGCCTCTAAGCAATTGAGTAAAACTTCTTTTCGAGAGAGTTTTTCCCCTTCTAAATCAATCAGTTCTGAATCGGTCGGATATCCAGAAAAAACACGGTATTTTACAGTTCCGTTTTTCAAGACATCTTTTTGAGTGTAAATTATGTAATCTGGATGTACAGACGCTCCAATAGTATTATTGTGAGTTACAATAACAACAGGCGTCTTTTTTGAAATATCTTTTAACAAGGCGTCAACGCCATCTTTCAAAAAAAGATTGTCAAAAGAAGATTCTGGTTCATCTAACAATAAAATAGATTTTCGATTAGCATCTAGAAGTTCTTGCAAAAGATTGTATTCCGAGCGCTCTCCACCAGAAGCGGCAGCACCATATTGGTTTAAAACTTCATAACTAATATCTACGAAATATTTATAATAATCACTACTAGGTAATTCCGTTTTTTTCTTAAGTTCCGACAAATAAGAATATGCATTTGCATATACACTAAATGCATCTGAAAAAACTATTTTTGATTTACTTTTTCTTTGCAATTCCAAAGCTCCACTATAGGGTTTTGATTTTGCAACGATTCTAAATGAATATAGATTCTTTTGGCTTATTGTTCTTGGTTGTTTTAACAAATCAACTACTTTCTGAAATTTTTCAACCTTGAATTTATCCAAAAGGAAGCTAAGAAAATCAACATCATAAATGGGGGTGCTGCTTGATTTAATTCGCAAATCTTTTTTCACACTTTCGATGATATCATTTACATATTTCTTTCTGAGAATCTCTTTCTTTTCTTTTTCATATTGTAAAATCAAATCAGTAAACAATCCAATAATATTTTGTCTTGAAATATGTGAATCAATCAGTTCTCTATATTCTTCATTTTGCAGCAGCAAATCAACAGCTTTAATTAAATTCTCCAAAGAATCTAAATTTCGTTCAACAAAAAGATTTTCTTGAAAAAGTGTTGCCTTGGCATAAACATCATTTCTTTCAACCTCTAATGCAGCCTTTTTTAATGTTGACAAATATTCATCAATATCTTTGTCATTTTTTTCAATATCAATTTTCACAACATCATCAACTACCGATTTAAAAAATAAAAGAAATAAGTCAGCAACGGAACTTCCTTGATTTTTTAGAATTTCTTCAAATCGTCTTTTGTCATTTTCACTATCTTTTGAAAGCAAAGAAAATTGCTTTATGTATTTTGCATCAGGGAATTCCATATTGATCTTATCAAGCGTATACGATTTTCCAGAAGATCGTTTTCCAAGTACAACAGTCAATCCAGTAGAAATTTTTAAACCCGATTCATCAACATCAATTAACTTATGAGAATTTTCCTCAGAAACATCAACTTTGGATTTATCAAGTAAGGCATGTTTAATTGAAGTAAATGTAATTTCGCCAATATCAAAAAAAGTTTGCCTATCACAAAAAGATTGTTCAGTATCTTTCATTCGCAAATCACTAAACAAAACAGGAACTAGCTCATCCGCTGATTTCTTTTGTGAAATAAATTTTTTCTCACTTGCGACCTCTCCACACGATATAAAAGATTTAATATTCGGAACACGACTCAAATCTAATGAAGGTTTTTTATCATAATGCGGAATTAAAATATATTTACTCAAATCAGTAAAAATAGCTCGAAATTCATTTTCGGAAAGAGTTCTTGTCGAACTATCACCAATTATTCGATGAACTTGGGAACATTTTTGTTGAAAATCGCTTAAATCTGATGGATTAGATATAACTAGTAAATGCCCATTTTCAACATCAACTTCAATACCAGGAAATACAGGTATTTTTAAAGTTGAACAAATACTATCAAACTGATCTTTTTCAAAAATATTATGATTAGTTACAGCTATGGCATCTAATTTAAAATCAGTTACATATTTACATAAGATTTCCATCGAGAACGTAAAAGAGGCATCGCTTGCAGTAGGATATGTATGAATGTGTAAATCTATTTTTTTCATAAAACCTCCAACACACATGCATAATGTGCATGCTCCTTTTTAGTAAATGCATGACTCATTTTGACAACTCTACGAACTTCATATTCATATTCTTTTTGTTTAAACTTTTTTTTCATTTTACAGCCATTTTCTGTTACATATTCTTGTGGACGTTTATGTTCAGAAACAATCAGAAGATACGCTTTGATTTCTGGATTTAACTTTTTTAAAGAGCCAAGCCGTTCAACGTCTTCCAAGATTTTTGATGAAGAACTGCGTTTTACCTCAATTACATGAGTTATACAATTTTTTTCTGTTTTCTGTATTGCCAAATCTGCTCTTGTTGCTTTTCCTATTGGAAAATCTGAATTAATTTTTTTGTACATTATTTCACGAATAAGTTCTTTCCCATCACCTAAATTTGCCTTAATAAGGTTTTGCATTTCAGAAACTATAGCCGCTTCAACTAAATGATAGTTATGATGTGCTCTTTGCCATCCTATCCAGCAGACAACACCATGCATAGCCGTTTTTAACCAACGGGGAATATCATTTTTGCTCCTTTCCTTTTTCATATTTACGCTCCCATTTTGGAGAGGAGAAGGGTTTGCATTTGGGTTAGGGTTTGGTTTTCTTGTAAATACCGATATGATGCATTAAAAATAGCTTCTAAGGCATTATTTAATTCACTAAAATCGAATTGTTCTGGAATCGGAATTTTCACATTCATTATATCGTCTGGAGTTATTGACGGATAAGTAGCTTTACTCATTTCGGCGACACCATGTAACGCTTCCACAACTTTTAAATCTGAAAGCCACATATATACCAATTCATTGGAAATATTCTTATTTACACTTCGAATCACAGCAAACGCCGTTGACACAACGACATTTTCAACATCAAATTTTATTAATCCATAATGCCTTAAATTAGGACGAACTGTTGAATAAACAATATCGTTGGGCTTCACCTTCCTTTTCGCTCTACTTGGGATTTCATCGCATGTAGAGTCTAACACCTGTAAACTCTCAAAATTATTTTCAGTAACACTTCCACTATCCAAATATTTTATAACGCCTTTCAAATCCTTTGAAGATGCATTGTCTGTATTGCATTCACAAAACTCGCCAACTGTTCCCATCCTCCATCCCTCTGGTAGATTGTTTGGGTCGATGTTGTCGACGAAGGTGTGGCGGTAGAGGGTTTGGGCGGTTTGTTCGAGGGTGGCGATGAGTTTCTTGTTGGTTTCGATGCGGGTGGCGAGGGTGTTGTATTCGGCGACGATTTCGCGCTGTTTTTCTATCGCGGGGACGGGGATTTGCATATCGCAGAAATCATTCCATTCTAGACTTCCGCGAACTCCACCGACTGCGTAAAAACTTGCTTCGCGGTCAAATTCTGAGCGAGAAAACCACATCATCAGATATTCCGGCAGCAGCTCATTCGTCTTTGAGACTTCAAACATCGGGTATGCCGGAGACATAATGCACGGCTCGCCTTTGAACATCGCAATAGGCATTTTTCCATCGCGACTGACCTGCATCAAACTGCATGCAAACTGGTTTTCCGAAATCACCTTGTAATTCGATAAATCGGTGCCAATCGTATTTGCCACAGACGGGATAAACGCTTTGTCAATAGTCAATCCAACCAACCGCGTCACTTTCAAATCCCTGTTCCGCACATCTACGGGCCGTATGTAGTCTCCAAGCCGTTTCATATTGTTTTCAGACATCAATCAGATCCTTCGACTTCACTTCGTTTCGCTCATGACACTCTGTGGTTGTCGCAAATTTTGCGACAACCATGACATTTATAGTTCAAATCCCAGATTCTTGAACACTTTGGCGAGTTCCTTTTCGCTTTCTTTTTCGGCCTTGAGGAGGGTGCGCATTTCCGCTTGGAGTTCACGCATCTTTTCGTCAAAGTTCACCTGTTCATCGCGGTTCTTGAATTCGATGTACTTGCTCGGCACGAGCGACCAGTTTTTCGCTTCGATTTCCTTGAGGGTGGCGGTGGCGCAGTATTCGGGTTCGTCCTTGATTTTCTGCGTTTGCCACTTGTGGTAGGTGCCGCTGATTTTCGCGATATCTTCGGCGCTGAACTGGGTGTATTTCTTTTCGAAGGGTTCGCCCATCTGGCGCAGGTCCATAAAGAGCACTTCACCTTTGCGGTTACGGTACTTGCGCATGGCATCGCCGACCTTGACTTCGCGGGCGGTCTTGTTGTTGTTCAGAATCCAGAGCGTCACGCTGATGTCGGTGGAGTAGAACATGTTGCGGGGCAAAATGAGGATTGCCTCGACCTTGTCGTTCTGCAATAGTTCCTTGCGGATTTGCTGTTCGTCGCCTTCGCCGCTGAGCGCGCCGTTGCTGAGCAAAAAGCCTGCCACGCCGTTTTCGGAGAGTTTCGAGAGAATGTTCAGAATCCAGCCGTAGTTCGCATTGCTCGTGGGCGGCACGGTGTAGCCTTTCCAGCGCGGGTCGTCGAGGAGTTCGTTTTCGGCACGCCACGATTTTTGGTTGAACGGCGGGTTCGCCATGATAAAGTCGGCCTTCAAATCCTTGTGCTGGTCTTCGGCAAAGGTGTCGGCGGGTTTGTCGCCCAGGTTGCCGGAGATTCCGCGAATGGCGAGGTTCATCTTCGCAAGTTTATACGTGGTGCCGGTGTATTCCTGACCATATACGGAGACTTCGCGCTTGTTGCCGTGATGCGCCTCGATAAATTTCATGCTCTGTACGAACATACCGCCCGAACCACAGCAGGGGTCGTAAATCTTGCCGCGGTAGGGTTCAATCATTTCGGCGATGAGTCCGACGATTGTCTTGGGCGTATAGAATTCGCCCTTGCCCTTGCCTTCGGCGATGGCAAACTTTCCGAGGAAATATTCATACACGCGTCCGACAACATCCTGTTCCTTGTCCTTGATGGTATCGATGCCGTCGATGTCGCTGATGAGCGCCGCAAGTTTCGCGGTGTCAAGCTGCAAACGCGAGAAATAGTTGTCAGGGAGTGCCCCGCGCAGCGCCTTGTTCTTCTTTTCGATGTTTGCGAGGGCGGTGTCAATCAGGAGCGCAATGTCGCTTTGGCGAGCATGCTCGATGATAAAGCTCCAGCGGGAAGTTTCTTCGAGGTAAAAGACGTTGTCCTTGTTGTAGAACTCGGGCATTTCCACGTATTTCTGGCGGCCAGCAGCGATGAGTTTTTCGCGCTGTTCCTCGAACTTGTCGCTTGCAAACTTGAGGAAGATAAGCGAAAGCACCACGTGCTTGTATTCGGCGGGTTCCACGCTGCCGCGCAACTTGTTCGCAGACTCCCAGAGGGACGCCTCAACGGACTTTTCGGGGACGGATTTCTTCGCCTTTGCAACTTTTGCCATATAAACCTTTTGTTAGATCCCCGCCTTCGCGGGGATGACATTACAAATGAAATATATAATAATGACGTGACAGCGGAGTGACAGGAACGGGGTTTTAGGGGCGGAGCCCCTAGGAGAAGGGGTAGCGGATGACGCATGGAGATCCCCGCCTTCGCGGGGATGACATGCGGCAGGAGCGAGGGGAAGGCATTCCCCTCCCCCTACGCCCTTCGTTTTAACCTAGTTGCCCGGGCAGCACGAGCTTTTCCTTCGGCGGGAATTCCGCGTCGTACTTCTCGAATGCCTCGGGGTTGCGCATGGCGACAAAGTACGGTTCGGGATCGCGGTAACTGCCGGTGATTCCGTCGAGGAACCCTTCTTGCAGTTCTTTGCAGAGGAAGTAAGGCGCGTCGCTTTCGGGGTCGTCGGCATAGCGAATTCCCCTGGTGCTCGCGACCACAAAGCCGCTCTTGCCGTAGAACGCGATGTTCCCGCAAATCAGGAGGCAGCCCGCGCCCATCTCGGCGGCAATGTGCATGGAATGGTCGAGCAATGTTTTCCCGTATCCCTTGCGCTTGTAGTCGGGGCGGATGCTGATGGGCCCGAAGGTCATCATGCGGATTTTGCGTCCGTCGTCGGCGTCGATGTGCGACCACGCGTACATCACGTGCCCGATGATTTCGCCGTCCACTTCCAGCACGAGCGAGAGTTCCGGCACAAAGTCGGGCTCGCTCCTGTAGCAGTGCAACACGTAATGCTCGGTGCATCCGGGACGGTACACGTTCCAGAAGGCTTCGCGGGTAAGGTTTTCGACGGTCTTAAAGTCGCGCGGTTGTTCCGTGCGGATGGTGTAATTTTTCATTGTTTATCTCCAGGTTGAATTTTTATGACGGGCATAAAAATCGCCTTGGAAGACGGCCCAAGGAATGTCTCCCAAGGCCCTAGACAATGAACCAAGATTTGCTAAACAGCATCCAGTCTCCGTAAGTTGGTACTAGTGGAAATATAGAATTTTTTGGCTAAGGGCACACCTGCACTTTCCGGATTTCACTGCCGGAGCGCACAATGTAGGCGCCGGGGTTTCTGAATTTTGCACGGAGCATACCTGCGAGGGCCGCGTCGCGGTAAATTCCGTCGCGGTCGGCGAAGTCGCTATTATTAATTTGTTCTAACTGCAAGTTTCCGAGAAGGCGGCCCTGTAGGTCGAAAACAAGTGCAACGCCACGGGTGGCGTGCAGCCCAGGTAAATATCCGTTGCGGGGCATGGCGATGGAGGCGGCGTTTTCCGCAGAACTTGAAGACCCGGCGGAGCTGCTCGGCCCGACAACTGAACTGCTCGAAAGTCCGTATTCAAATGCACCGAGGTCGGGTGCTTCGCCCACAAACGGGAATCCCAAATCCTCGCCCTTGTCGATGGCGCGGCTTCCTTTCTTGAGTTTCAAGAAGCCCACGTTGGGTATGCTTCCGTCGGCGTTACGCGGGCCCAATATTCCCGCGATGGTCGAGAGATCCTTGCCGGTCACGGTCATGCTCGGGTCGTCAAGACTTTCAAAATCATCTTCTGTCAAATCCAGTTTCAAATTCCACGTGTTGTTTTCGCCGGCAGGGCATTCCACGTAATGGTCGATGCCCTGGCTCTCGATCTTTTCCCAGCACTCCCCGATTTGCGAATTCTTGTTCGGGAAGGCGATGTTGTTCTTGAGCACGTGCGCATTGTCACCCGTAAGCGGAGCCACCTCGGCAAGACGGTTGCCTTCGGAATCAAAGAGTGTCGAAGCCATGCTGAAGGCCCGGTCCACATTCATGTACGAAGTATTGTTGAGCCACTTGCTGCCGGCACCGGTGTAGTTCGCGTAAAAGCCCGTAGCCTTGTTTTTCCAGGCGGCGCAGAACTTGACGGTATGCCGCCCGCCGCCGAGGGTGCTTTCGCCCATCTTGATGCCGTGTCCGTTGCCGTTCTTCGGGTTACCTAGCCCGTAATCGCTGTAGCCGTTCCCCATGGCGTAGCAGTTCTCCAGCACCACGGGGAATTCCTGGTTGATGAAGTCGAAGCCGTCGTCGCTGTTCCACCAGGCGCGGCACCCGATGAACTTCGTGGTATCGCCCTCGCCGGGTTTCTGGTAATGCGCGCCGAAACCGTCGGCATTTTCGCCGTCGCCCTGCCATCCGGTGGGGTCGTAGTTGTCGTGCGCGTCGCAGTTCAAGAAGATGTGCCCGCCGCCATCTGGCGCGCCGTCGTTCGCGAAGAACCCGGGGCCCGCATTATGGTGGCTGTCAATCTGCTCCAAGAAAATGTGCTTGCTCGCGTAAAGGAAAACGCCGGAATTCGAGTTGTGTTTCATAGGCGTGTTGCGGACATCAAAACCCTTCAAGTGCAGGTACTTCGCCGAAATCACAATCGGCGAGGTATACATCGCTCCCTCGGGAGTGCCGTCGCTGTGTTCCCCGCCAGCAGCCACGGGGAGGTTCGCGCCGTCAAAAATCGGACGCTCGCCCGGATAGGCCAGGTAATGGATGCGGTTGTCGTCGCTCTCGCCACTTGCAGTAAGGACGATTGCCGCAGTCATCTTGTAACGCTCGAAAAAGACCGTATCGCGCAGGTCGTAGATGCCTCCGCGTACCCACACGGTATCGCCCGCGTGCACCACGGTATTTGCCTTGTTGAGCGAGGCGAAGGGCTTGTCCTTTGTGCCCGCGCTGGCATCGTTGCCATCGGGTGCCACGTAATACACGGCACCGAAGGATTGCATCGCCGCGAGGGCGAGCGAGAATGCAAATACTCTACTGTTCCATTTTTTCAGGTGCAGATACACCAATTAAAGATAATGCATCTTCAAATTCACCATTTTTCATACGAACAAAAAGGTCTAAGTTTTCTTCTACGCTACGTGTAGAATATGGATCTTCTTTACCTGGTTCTGTTAAAGTACCACGGTATTCGCGAATTTCATCTGCTGTTAAATCAGATACATATGCTTTCCCTTTTTTAATAAGTTCAATCGCACCTTCATACATTTTATCAAAATATTCAGATGCGAAATATAATCTATCTTCCCAATCTGCACCGAGCCATGCTACGTCTGCTTTAATAGATTCTACGAATTCGATTTTCTCTTTTGTAGGATTTGTATCATCAAAACGAAGGTTGAATTTGCCGCCATACTTCTGTGCTAATCCGTGATTAATAAGGATTGCTTTTGCATGTCCG
>CALATK010000097.1 GCA_937891805.1 uncultured Fibrobacter sp.
CAGCTTCATTTCCGCTCTGCCGCAAGGTTTCTTGTCCATGATCTTCGGGATCGGGATATCAATATCCGTTGTGATCCTGTGATCATATCCCAGATACTCATCGACCGCTCCGAAGACCTGAAGGCCTCTATCCAGAGCCGCGCCGAACGCCTGGCCGACGGAATTGTACCGTTCAGCTTTATCGGATTCGGGCTCACGCTCCTGTTTACGCGCAACATTACCAAGGCGGTCTCGATTCTGATGGTGGACTATTCCTGCGCCATCAAGCTTTCCACCCCGATTTCGGTGATTTCGGCACTCCGCGAAGCGGCCGACCGCAACATGACCGTGAAGGGCGGCAAGTACCTAGAAGAATTTGCGCTTGCAGACACCATCGTTTTCGACAAGACGGGAACGCTCACCAAGGCGGAACCGAAACTCGAACGCGTGATTCCGTTCGGTAACCGCAGCGAAGAGGAAATTCTGCGCATCGCGGCCTGCATCGAAGAGCACTTTCCGCACAGCATGGCGCGCGCCATTGTGCGCGGGGCCGCCGAACGGGGAATCGACCACGAAGAAGAACACGCCGATGTCAAATACATCGTGGCGCATGGAATCGCGACGACTCTCGACGGTGAACGCGCCGTTATCGGCAGCAAGCATTTCGTCGTCGAAGACGAAAAAATTGCAGTGGGGGAGGCGGAACAGAAAAAGATTGACGAACTCGCCGGAGCCGCATCCGTGATTTACCTTGCCATTGGCGGGAACCTTGCGGGCGTGCTTTGCATTAGCGATCCTCCGCGAGATGAAGCGGCAGAAGCGATCCGTATGCTCCGTGAACGCGGAATCAAGCATGTGGCGATGATTACCGGCGATAGCCAGAAAGCCGCTGAACGTACGGCGCAACTTTTGGGCATCGACGCTTTCTTTGCGCAGGTGTTACCCGAAGACAAGCACCGCTATGTGGAACAGATGAAGGCCGAAGGCCGCCGCGTGATTATGGTGGGCGACGGAATCAACGATGCTCCCGCATTGGCCGCCGCGAACGTGTCGGTCGCCATGAGCGATGCCAGCGACATTGCCCGCGAAACCGCCGACGTGACCCTCCGCAGCGAAGACCTGCGCGACCTCGCCGAACTACGCACGTTGAGTACGCAGCTCATGGACCGCATCCAGGCGAATTACCGCTTTATCGTCGCCTTCAACACGTCGCTCCTGGCCGCAGGTTTCTTCGGAATACTTGCCCCCTCAACCTCGGCTTTGCTGCACAACCTCTCGACCATGGCGATTTGCGCCAAGAGCATGACGCCGTTGAAGCGGGCGTAGGGCCGCGACAATCAAAATCGGCCAAAATTATCAAAAAACGCCCCCGCTCAGAGCTACTTGAGCGGGGGCGAAATCGTTCCCAAAGAGACACAAGGAGGGAATTGGATTTTTGCTTCAACCTGGCAGGCTCCATTCTAACCCTATGGCTACAATTAGAATTTGACCTGCCAATTCAAAGTTAGACAAATCTAACAAGAAAAACAAGGGTAAATCTGCGATTTTTAGTAAATTTTTGAATAAAAAGTTAGACCGCCCTAAAAAAGTATGCCTTTTTTAATAATTTTAGCCTTGCCTAATTAGCCGAAAAGAACTATATTAGCCCCGTCTAATGACGATTAGACAAAAAATCACCCGTATAATCCGAATCGGAGGCCTCGAATGGATCATACAAAACTAAGCCAGAGTCTGGAAGACTACCTGGAAATGGTGCACATGTTGCGCCTTGCAAATGGAATCGCCCGCGTCAAGGACATTGCCGCAGCCCTTACGGTCAAGATGCCGTCGGTAGCGAAGGCTATGATTGAACTCAAGAAGCTCGGGCTTGTGACACAGGAACCATACAGCGGAGTAGAGCTTACCGAAGAAGGTCAGCGCGTTGCCGCCATGATTCTGAACCGCCATATCCTTCTGAAGGGATTCCTGATTAAGCTGGGCGTTTCCGAAGCCATAGCCGACAAGGATGCCTGCTGCATGGAGCATATACTTTCGGCAGAAACTCTTGGAAAAATCGAAGACTTTATGAAACCGGCGGAGGCTGCGCCCTCGCCTAAAAAAACAAAGGCTGTCAAAAACAAAAAATAGGCTGGAAATCGCGGCTCATGCGGTATCCGGCCTTTTATACGAGGATAAAATATGAGCTGTAATTGTGGTTGCGGCGGCAAGTCGCAAACAAAGAAATGGAACACAGAGCCGCAGTTTTCGGACTTGAAACGCGGTGACAAGGTGGAAATCGTCGGCTATAACGAAGGCGATTCCCGTTACAAGTCGAAGCTTCTGTCCATGGGGTTAGTCCGTGGCGTTCAAATGGAAGTCTTGCAGGTGGCCCCCCTCGGCGATCCGATTGAAGTAAGCGTACTGTCTTACAGGCTCTCGCTCCGTAAAGAAGAAGCCAATGTTCTCAAGCTGAGGAGGGTATAATGGCTGCCAGAAAACTTTTGACGATTGCTATTGCCGGTAACCCGAACTGCGGTAAGACGGCTCTCTTTAACGCCCTTACGGGTGCACGCCAGCATGTGGGTAACTGGCCCGGCGTGACGGTCGAAAAGAAGGAAGGTTACTTTGAACTGGGCGACCGCCAGATTCGCCTGGTGGACCTTCCGGGTACTTACGCTTTGTTCGCAAATGCCGAAGACGAACGCGCTGCTGTCGACTACTTGCTCAGCCGCGAAGCGAGCCTCATCATCAACATCGTCGATGCGACGAACCTGGAACGCAACCTGTTCCTTACGAGCCAGCTTGCCGACATGAAGATTCCGATGGTGATTGCCGTCAATATGATGGACATTGCCGAAAATCGCGGAATCCAGCTGGATCTCGACGAACTTTCTGATTTCTACGGCGTGCCGTGCATTCCGCTTTCTGCCGTGAGCGAAAAGAGCGTCACTAACTTTATTAGCCAGATGGGCCACGTGCTTGCTAGCCCGATGCCGCTCCCGAAGCAGATGGTTTACGGCGACAAGGTCGAAGAGGCCGTGAAAGTTTTGGAACCGAAGGTGGCACCGGTCGCAAAGCTTTTGGATGCGGAAGCTCGCTGGGTTTCGCTCATGTACTTGGGCAACCAGAAGAGCTATGCAGACAAATTTGCTGAAGCGGGCGTAAAGCTCGACAAGGCCGAAGTCGTGAAGATTCTGGGCGAAGAGCCGGAATTTGCGATGGCCGAAAACCGCTATTCCATTTCGCATAGCGTGGCGGGCAAGGCGACTGTTTCTGTCCGCACGAAAAAGACATTCTCCGACAAACTGGATGCCGTTCTCTTGAACCGCTGGGCTGCACTCCCGATTTTCTTGGTCATCATGTATCTGGTGTTCTGGATTGCGGTCACCATCGGTTCTGCATTCATTGATTTCTTTGACGTGCTGTTCGGTGCGATTTTCGTGGATGGCCTCGGCTACCTGCTGGGCGATGTTCTCGGTTGCCCCTCCTTTGTCACAGCAATTCTCGCCGACGGTATCGGTGCCGGTATCCAGACTGTTTCGACCTTCATCCCGGTCATCTTCTTCATGTTCCTGTGCCTTTCGTTCTTGGAAGACTCGGGTTACATGGCCCGCGCGGCTTTCGTTGCAGACCGTTTCATGAGATTCCTCGGGCTCCCCGGTCGTGCCTTCGTGCCGATGATGGTGGGCTTCGGTTGCGGCGTGCCGGGCATTATGGGCTCCCGCGTGCTGGAATCCAAGCGTGAACGTTTCCTCACCATCTTCTTGGTGCCGTTCATGAGCTGCGGCGCACGCCTCCCGGTGTATGCGCTGTTTGCGGCGGCATTCTTCGGCAAGATGGCGGGCACGGTCGTGTTCCTGCTTTACCTCGCCGGTGTGCTGTTCGCTATCGCTTACGGTTTGTTCCTGAAAAAGTCGCTTTTCCAAGGCCAGGCCAGCAACTTTGTGATGGAACTTCCGCCGTATCATTTGCCCAAGTTTAAGTCCCTGATGATTCACTGCTGGCAGCGCCTGCGTGACTACATCTGGCGCGCCGGTAAGGTGATTACGCTTGCCGTTGCAGTTCTTGGCTTCCTCAACAGCTTCGGCATTGTTGAGAAAATGTATGTCGATGTTGACGGCAAGACGACCGAAATCGTCCAGGCCGAAGACGGCTACCAGATGGTCAAGAAAAATGAAGCAGGCGAGGCTGAAAATGTTGCTCTCCCCGAAGGTTTCGTTGTTGACGAATCCAAGGTGGTGAAGTCAAACGAGTTCACCGCCGGTAACGGCGACTCCGAAAACAGCTTGCTTTCTACCATCGGTAAGGCGATTACGCCGGTGTTCGAACCGTTCGGTGTCGAAAAAGAAAACTGGCCCGCATCCGTGTCGCTGTTTACGGGCCTCTTGGCCAAGGAAGCCGTTATCGGTACCATGAACTCGCTCTATTCCATGGTGGGCGAGAATGAAGACGACAAGGTTGCGGAACCGGAAGGGGAAAGCCTTCCCCTCGCTCCTGCCGCTGACGCGGCATTCGCTACCCCTTCTAGCGGGGACACCCCGCAACGCCCCGAATCGGAACAAGTTGCAGCCGCTGATTCTGCCGCTGCGGATAGCGTGAAGGCGGATTCGACAGTCGCCGCTGTTGCTGACTCCGCTGCAACTGATAGCGCTGTGGTTGCCGAAGCCGCTCCTGCCGAAGAAAAGGCCACGGAACCTGCTACAGAAGAAAAGCCGCTTATTGTGGGCATCGACGAATGCCCCGCCGAAGAAGAGGAAGAAGGTGGCGCTCCCGACATCAAGGGCGCTGTGCTCGAAGCCCTCGGCTCGATTCCTGCGAACCTCGCCGAAGTCTTCGGCTCGCTTACCGACCCGCTGGGAACCACCGGCGAATTGGAAGGCCAGGAAGCCGCCGAACTCAAGAAGGAAACTCTTGACAAGATTACCGACGCCAAGGTGCTGACCTGCGAAGAATATGCAGCCATCGAAACCTTCGGCGAAGAAGAAGAGGACGAAAAGACTCGCGAAGCCGTGTTTGCCAAGCTCGCTGCCGCAGGTCTCGAACTCTCCGAAGACGAAATGGGCGCTCTCGAAGAAGGCGACCTCTCCGAGACGATGGATATTTATGCGAACCTCCGCTCCTACTTCCACAACCCGGACAAGAACGGTAACCCGGTGGATGGCTTTAACTGGCAGGTGTTCGCATTCCTCATCTTCATCCTGCTCTATGTGCCGTGCCTTGCCGCCATGGGTGTGGTTGCCCGCGAAATCGGCCTCGGCCTCGCAATCCTCATGGCGACGGTGCAGACGCTCCTTGCCTGGGCTGTGGCGGTACTCCTTTACCAGGTGCCTGTTGGTGGAAACGTGACATGGATTGTCGCTGCCATCGTGGTGCTTGTGGGTACGGGAATCTTCCTCAAGCTCTTCGGCATGAAGGCCAATAAGGAAAAGAGATTCGAAGACTAAGTTAAATGGATCCCCGCCTGCGCGGGGATGACAATGTCACTTCGGGCTGGTAGGCCCAAATCCTGCCAGCCCTTTATTAGAAAGTTTAAGTTAGACTAAACTAACAAGCCTATAACAAAACAAAAACAATCTCATAGGAGAATAACGATGAAATCACGTTTATCGTCTAGTCTTTTGTGCGGTCTTGCCGCAGCATCCCTGCTTGCGTCACAGTCTTTTGCACAAGAAAGCACACCTGCGGCCCCCGAAGCTGCCGCTCCTGCTGCCGAGCAGCCTGCCGCACAGGAAACTCAGCCTGTTGCACAACCTGCTGAACAGCCGAAGGCCGATACTTCGACAGGCTCAGCAACCGAAACCGTCGCTGCCGAACAGACGGAAGCACCGGCTGCCGCCCAGGAACAGCCCGCTGAGCAGACGGCAGCGGCACAGCCCGCCGAAGAACCCAAGGCAGAAGAAGCCAAGCCCGAGCAGCCTGCCGAACAGGCCGCAGTTCCTGCCGAGAACACCAACCCGGGCGAAGTGGCCAATGCCGCAGGAAACGCCCTCGACATGCTCAAGGCCAGCATGAACGAAGGCACCTCCGAAGCCAAGATGGAAGTCAAGTACGGTGGTGAAGTCGAGTTCGACGCCTACACGGGCGACGTGCTCAACGACGCTGACCTGAACCATTCCTACGCATCCACCTTCGACCTGAACTTTGAAATCCAGTTCAACGAAAAGTGGTCCGCCTTCGTAGGCCTCGAAGCCGATGACGAGACTACGGACCCTGCCGCCATCTATAACGGCGCTTACATCCAGTATCAGCCTGCAGAATTCTTTGCCGTCAAGGCCGGTGACCTGACTTATTCCGAAGGCGCGTTCAACGCCTACTACGATTACGACGATCCTGCCGACAATGCCGCGGGCATGAAGGAACACGACATCCGCGGTCTTGAAATCGACCTGGCCGGATTCATTCTCGGCTTTGGTTTTGGCCGTGGCGACAACGATTGGGCCGACGACAACGGCGGCAAGGTCTACGACATTCACGCCGCCTACGAATTCGACTACGCCGGTCAGCACCTGCGCCCCTACGTAGACTACAAGAGCTACCAGCAATCGCAGCATAACGAACTCCACGCCGGTGTAGAAGCCGGACTCAGCATCGGAGGATTCGCCTTCCGCGCCGTCTACGGCTTCCATGCCGACTACCTCATGGACGATGGTGATGTGGTGGAAGGTCAGGATTGGACATCTACCGCCCACACCATCCTGGCTGAACCCACCTTTGAACTTGGCATGTTCGATATCAAGACGACTGCATTCTATGCCTTTATCGACAGGGGCGATGCCGTCGAAGACGCCAGCGACTTGGACAACGGCGAAATTCCCGAATACTTCTTCGCCTATGCCGAGCCCGCTCTCAAACTTGCCGAGTTCATCAAGCTGGGTATCCCTGTAGAATACCACACCCATACGCTGGACGACGACGACGAAACCGCCGCCACCTTCGACGTGGGCGGACGCGTCTACATCACGCCGGTGGAGAACCTGGAAATCACCGCCTTCGGTATGGTGGACCTGGCTATCCAGGACAACGAGGACGACACCGCTCTCCGCTTCGGTGTGGAAACCGTGTTCAGCTTCTAGTTCACAAATTCAGATTTTCCCAAAAACCAAGGGACCGCGGCAATCGCTGCGGTTCTTTTTTTGTAAGGATATCTAGTTTTTTGTCGGAATTTGTTGATTCCCTTTGTATTGGGATATTCTTTGACAAGGAGTAAATGTCGATTATAGAATGTTCACAAGAACCTTCTTTTTTTGTAGGTACTCTATGCATTCTTCGGCTTTAGCCTTGCGGGAATCAAACAGGAATATACGGCCGCCATTTTCGTCGCCCATTTCCTTTATTTTCATGATGCGCACGTAACCCAGTTCCTTGCTGGCCACGTAACCCGTTACGTATTCAGGGTCGTCAGAAATGCAGAGCTCCGCCACCATGCCGGGGGCATTGGCCACCTTGGTCGCAAGCACGATAGCTTCGTTGAAATGGTTCTTTTGGCTATCGACATCGCTGGAACGGAGTGCATCCATGTAGGTGGCCCGCACACCCCGCTCATGATCGGGTTCAAGCCGCTCTCCGGTAGCAATATCGTAAAGCATGGCACCCCGCATGGGGAAGGTTTCGCGCAAAAGTTCAGATAGTTTTTTTCTGAAATCTTTTAGAGAACCTAGATTCCCGCCTTCGCGTGGATGACAAGAAAAAACAACTTTATTGATGAGTTCAAAGGCCTTGTCCAGTCCTTGTTGCCAAGAGTCCACATCCACCCGTGTGACCGGCAGTGCCTTTAAAATCTGGATATCCTTTTCGCAGACCTTCTCGATTTTTATGTTGATAAAGTCCGGGTCGCCCTTGGAATGGGTAAGGGCTCGGCGGGCCATTGCCGAACAAACCGCCTCAACGGCTTCACGACTCACAATGCGTTCTGCTCCGGAAATATGCTGTTCGCGTTTTTGGTCGCCTTCGCCAATCTGCTGCGAAGCCCGCATTTTCAAACTGTAATATTCCATAAAAATCTCAATAGATCCTATCGCCTTCGGCTCCAGGATGACAATGCTCTCCCTTACTCGTGAAATTCGTCTTCGCCATCCACAATTGGAGCAGGCTCACATTCCCCAATCATCTTGATCGCTTCACAAATGCGGTCAATTTCGGTATCGGTTGTAATAAACGGTGGCATCGTATAGACATAGTTGCAGAAAGGCCTGAGCCATACGCCCGTTTCGCGAATCACGCGCAGAATATCGTCTGCGGATGGTTTTGCCTTCAGCTCCAGAACACCGATGGCGCCAAGAACCCGCACGTCTGCGGCGTTTTCGAGATTGCGGAGTGGTTCCAGATTTGCACGGAGCCGCTTTTCGATTCGGGCGACTTCGCCTGCATAGTCTCGATTTTCAAAAAGCGTAAGGGAGGCAATACCTGCAGCGCATGCCAGCGGGTTCGCCATGTAGGTGGGCCCATGCATAAACGCGGGAATCTTGCTGTTCGTAATGGTTTCGGCCACCTTCTCCGAAGCGACGCAGGCGGCCATGGTAATGCTTCCGCCGGTAAGGGCCTTACCGATACACAAAATGTCGGGCTTTATCCCCGCATGCATCATCGCGAATCGCGGACCCGTGCGGTAAAATCCCGAAGCGATTTCATCCAGAATCAACAGGATGCCTTTTTCGTCGCAAAGCTTGCGGAGGCGTTTTAGGTAGCCCGCATTGTAGAGCCACATACCGTTTCCACCCTGAAAAACGGGCTCGCAAATGACGGCGGCTATTTCGTTCTCGTGCTCTTCCACAACACGCTTCATCGAGGCAAAGTCATCATCGTCCCAAGGGGCGTCAAAGCGGCAGTTCGGGCGTTCGGCAAAAAAATGCTGCGGTATGATTCCACGGAAAAGCACATGCATTCCGTCGGGGTCGCTGAGCGCCATGGCTCCGGCCGTATCCCCATGATACCCGCCTTTCAAAGCCACCAGCTTGCAACGTTCTGCATGACCAAGAGAATGCTGGTATTGCACCGCCATCTTGGCGGCACATTCTACGGCAATGCTGCCAGAATCCGCATAGAAAATCCTGTTCAGGCCTTCGGGCAAGAATTTTACAAGGTGCTTACCAAGTTCAATAGCAGGTTCGTGGGTGAACCCGCCGAACATCACGTGGCACATCTTTTCACTCTGCTTCCGGATCGCTTTTACGATTTCGGGAGCATTGTGTCCGTGCGCCATGCACCACCAGCTAGACACTGCGTCTATAAGTTTCAGACCATCGGCGGTTTCAATGGTCGTGCCGTGAGTTTTTTTTGCTAAAAAACGTGCAGGTGTATTCCTGAGCGCCGCGTAAGGGTGCCACAGGTGTTCGCTATCAAAATTCATACGGGCCAAATCTAGAAAGTTTTATCGACTCCTAAATCATTGTTCCCTTCAGAAATTTTGGCAAAAACAGGTAACCCGGTCAAGTCCTGCATCATCTTGATGTTGTCATCTTCCATCTCGAAATTTTTGCTCATGCCGTAGCGGTTCACGATCAAGCCGTGAACGTTGATTCCTCGAGACCTTGCGTATTCTACGGTAAGAACGCAGGCATTGATGGAACCTAGCGCTGCCGTGGTCACCACAAGGATTGGCAAATTTAACGCCTTGATAATATCTACAAGAAAAATTTTTTGCGGCACGACCTTTGCAACATCATCAATACCTGTGGCAGTATCGCCGTCGTAGCGAATGGGGCAAATGATTCCGCCGGAACCTTCTGCGAAAATAAATTCGTGACGATTGCAAGCCGCTTCGAAATCCTCGCGGACTTTCGAAAGCTCTACAGGGTTTCCTTCTTTACGGGCGGCGAGGTGGGGCGAAACGGCCTCTTTATACACGTAACTGACTAGTTGCTCTTGAGAATCGTCGATATTTGCAAAGCGCTTGACATAATCGGCGTCGCCCGCAACCCACTTGCCATCCCTGAGTTCTGCCCCGCTGAGGGCAGCCTTGTAGTAGCCCGCGTCAATTCCCAGGTCCCGCCATTTTTTCACGAGAAGAGCCGTAACATAAGTTTTTCCGACATCGGTGCCGGTTGCTGTAATGAAATAACCTTTGGACATGATTAGTAAGCAGTGGTTAGTGGTTAGGCATTAGGTTCGAAGTACGAGGTTTGGGGTGTTGCACAGTTCCGCCAGGGTATGGGCGGCAAACAAAAGGTCCTCTTTGGTATGAGTTGCCATAAGGCTTGCACGCAAACGGGCTTGTCCCTTGGCAACCGTCGGGTAACGAATGGCCGGAATCAAAATTCCACGTTCTTGCAAAGCCTCCGAGACCTGCATCGCCTTGGCCTCGTCACCGATAACAATAGGAACGATAGCCGATGGCGACGTAGCAACATCCAAACCTTCACAGCGGAGGCTTTCACAGAAGAAATCCACATTGCCGCGAAGCTGCTGAACCCTTTCCGGGTGGGTATCAATAAACTTCAGGTTGTTCAGGGCAGCAGCGGCAACGGCAGGAGCCATCGCTGTCGTAAAAATAAAACTCCGGGCCTTGTTTCTCAAAAAATCTATCAACTTCGCCGAACCCGCCACAAAGCCGCCCTCGGCGGCTACGGCCTTGCTGAGCGTACCTACGGTAACATCGGCGTGTCCGCAACCATAGTGCTCCGCTAACCCACGCCCTGTTTTGCCAATTACGCCTGTAGCATGGGCCTCGTCAATCATCAAAAGGCAATCGTGTCCATGGGCAATACGTAAAAGTTCCGGCAAGTTCGCCAAGTCACCATCCATGCTGAACACAGCATCGGTTACGACCATTCCACGAAATTCCGCACCGGATTTTGCGGCGGCATCTTTCGCTTCCAAAATGGCACGTTCCAAATCGGCCATGTCGTTATGCTTGTAAACAAGGTACTTGGATCGCGACAAACGAATTCCGTCTATAATGCTTGCGTGGTTCAGCTCGTCGCTAAAGACGTAGTCGCCCTTTCCGCAAAGAGCCGATATCGTTCCCACGTTCGCCATGTAGCCCGTGTTGAATGTAATGGCGGCTTCTTCGCCCTTGAAACGGGCAATTTCGGATTCCAGCTCCACATGGGGAGTCTTGTTGCCCGTGGTGAGGCGAGCACCGCCACTCCCTGTGCCCCATTCCAGCACGGCATTGGCCATGGCCTGCTTCAGTTCCAGAACATTCGCCAAATCCAGGTAAGAATTTGACGCCAACAGAACTAGCTCGCGAGAAGTTCCGTCTTTTGTATCGCGAAGCAACACGCGGAAAGCTTCAGGAGATTCCATCAGGCGCATGGTACGGTACGTGTGGTTTTGCCGCATCTCCGAAAGAGCCGCGTCTGTAAATTTACTGATAATGGTAGACATTATATGTTCTGATACGTTTACACACCAAGATAGCTTTTTTGTCCGCTTCTATTCCCCCAGCACGTGCCGGAGCGTATCGAGGAAAAGTTCGCCCGCCCGCGTGAACTGCTGGCCCCGCCGCCAAATGATATACATGTTGGTGGTGAGCTCGGGCATGAGCGGCCTGAAGCACAGGCGCGAACTGCGGCTCGTATCCACCAGTCCGTCGAAAGTGAGCAGGTAGCCCGTGCCCTCTTTGGCAAGCACCGAACCGTTGTACGAAAGATCCAGCCCCACAATCACGTTCAGCTTCGAAATATCGTCGCCGAACCACTTCGGCAAATCCGCCACCATCGCCTGGCGCGATGCCATCAGCGGCTTGTCGAGCAAGTCCTTCGGCTCAATGAAATCCCGCTTGGCCAAAGGGTCGTCGAGACGCATCACCACGCCCCAGCGGTCCACCGAACGCACCGCAAGGCAGTTGTACTTTTCCAAATCGACGTTGTCTACAACCACTGCGAAATCGAAAATGCCCTTGTCCAGCTTTTCCAGGGCGCGCTCGCTGTCGCCCGAATATAAGTTGTACTTAATCTTCGGATAGTCGTCCCGGAGAATCCCGATGCACTTCGAAAGAAAGTTCACGTTCCGCGATTCCGCACAGGCAATGGCAATTTCACCCACCACCTCGTCTTCCTTCAACGACTTGAAATCCTGCACCGTCCTGTCCGCCATCGAAAGGATATCCTCCGCACGCTCCCGCAAGAGTTCCCCCGCAGGCGTCAGCCGAATCGCGTAGTTCGTGCGCTCGAAAAGCTTCTCGCCCAGTTCCTCCTCCAACTCCTTGAGCTGGCGACTCACCGTCGGCTGCGTCACGCAAAGATTATCCGCCGCGCGCGAGACATTCCCCAACCGCGCCGCCTCCAGAAAATACCGCAAAACTCGAAGTTCCATACCCGAAAACTAATAAAATTCAAGCCCCGCAGGTATGAATTTGCAAAAATAATGCCCGGAAGGAATAACTGATTAATTTGATGGTGGGGGAAGAATCCCCCTGCTTGCAGCCTTGCCCTAGTGTCATCCTGAGCGGAGCCTGTAGGGCGAAGTCGAAGGATCCAGACCGAATTAGGGCAAGTCTTCCAGCACCCCCTCTGCGGGCGCTCGCCGCCCCGCAATGCCCCGGCTTACCCCGCCGAGGGGAATAAAAAGACCATTCCAATTGGGAAAAGAGCTTTTTTGAGTTCTATTATGGATAAATGGTAAATCGTTTCGGCTTAAAACTATATATATTTCAAATGACATAAATAGAGTAGTACTCTTGTTCCGGTTTCAGAAAGTCTGGTAAATTTTCTAGGGCGAAAGCCCTGCTATCCGGGAATAAGACGAACACTCACACCGATTGGGTGTGGGTCGTTGGGTGTATACCCACGGTTGTGTTTCGGCGTTCCCGCCGAACAAATCGTCGTGCTTAGGATAGCGGGTTTACCAGAGCCTCTGAAACATAAGCCGAGCGACACCATGCCTTTTCTGTTTTCAGAAAAAATTATGTTGCACCGCTGAATGAGAATGCCACTCGCAGTTTGCCTATGGCAAAAGGGTCTTTTTATGAAAAAAAATGATTTTAGAAAAATGAAAAAGGTTGCCACTCCGTTGAGTGCAATTGGCGCTATTGTTGTAGGCTCAAGGTTACTTCGATCATGGTATAATCAAGGAATGAATACACCGGAAGTTTCTCCGGTATTAGTTGTCTTATTAATTGTTTTTGTGATTATTTCGATTGTGTTACTTTTAACGAAAGATGAAACGGAAAACTCTGAGTCTTCTAATGAGAAAAAACATGATGAAGAAAAAAAATGCGATTTTGAGTTTGGCTATTTTAAAGATTGGCGAGGCGGATTTTCTTTTGATACGGTAGCCATTGGAAATCAAGAGTGGATGGCCGAAGATTTTGAAGGTGGAGAAGTTAAGCACCCATATTTGCATAAAGAAGTTGCTTTGCCAGACGGATGGAGAATCCCCTCTCAACAAGATTTTCAAGATTTAAGAGAATACTTAATGTCGCAATATAAATCGGAGAAGGATGTTGTTCGTTTTATAGAAAAGAATTGGTATCGAGGATCTTTAGATGACGATGCTTGTAAAAATTGTGAAGGGCAGGGCCTGATAAACAATCCTGTTGGAGGCGTTGTTGAATGTATGGAATGCCATGGAAGTGGGATTGCGCATGGTATGGATGTTTGCAAATTATATTGGACTAATGATCAAAACAAAGATGATTCTATAGTTTGCATGTGTCTACAGAAAAGCGAGATTGGTTTTTATTCTGTAAAGGAAGACGCAGTTGCTCATTTAAGGCTTATTAGAAGTTGTTAATAAACAACATTATGTTTTTTTTGAATTGAAAAAGCAGGTAAAAATTGTCAGGATTTCAGACCCCAATTACAATTTATCAAGCATTAGAAAACGTAAAAAATAGAAAATACCTTCTACCGGCTTTTCAGCGTGAGTATGTTTGGAAAGAGAATCAAGTTGAAACCCTCTTTGATTCTCTTATGCGAGGGTATCCCATAAGTTCAATGCTTTTTTGGAAAGTGACTGGGACAGCAAAGAGTAGTTGGAGATTTTATCGCTTTCTAGACACTTATGTTGAACGGCACAAAATACATAACGATGTTGTAGATACTAGTTCCGCAAACGATTTTTTTGCAGTTCTTGATGGTCAACAGAGATTGACTTCATTGAATATCGGTCTTTATGGAACTTATGCAAGTCATGAGTATAGAAAACCTTGGGATTATCAACCTAAATTTTTTCCTGAGAAAAAACTTTACTTGTGTCTAAAGAAAAATGAAGACTCTGAGGAAAATTCTAAGATTTATAATTTTGAATTCAAAAAAGAGTGGACGAAAGATTTAGAGATTGATTCTCAAGGGAATAAGTGGTTACGCGTTGGTAGTATTGTCCCTTTACATAAAGAGGGAAAACTCGTTAAGTATATTATTGAGAATAAATTTGATGATGAAGAAATGAACATCATAACAAATCTTGATAATGTAATCTTTACAAATTTAAATATAAATTTTTACGAAGAAGACGAATCTAATCCTGATAAAGCCGTAAATATATTTACCCGAATCAATTCTGGTGGAACCTCTCTTACTTTTTCTGATATTTTATTTTCATTGATGGTTGCAAATTGGGAAAAAGATGCTAGAACAGAAATTCATAATTTGATAGATGGTATAGAACAAAAAGGGTTTTCTATATCCACAGATTATGTAATTAAATCTTTCTTATTTCTTTTTCACAAATCAGTAAAGTCGCAAATTAATAGCTTTACAAAGGATTTTTGCAGCAAGATTGAAATTCAGTGGGAAAATATAAGAGATACTGTATATTCTCTCTTTGATTTGCTAAAATCTTTTGGAATGGATCGATTCACATTAGCATCTGTCAATGCAACTTTACCGATATTATATTATCTCTATCATAAGAAAATCTACAAGGATTTTAAAGATAAAATAGAATACAATAATGAACGTAAAATTATAAAAAAATGGTTGCTGACAGTTCTTTTAAGAAGAGCTTATGGAGCCGCTTCTGACACAGCCTTGGCAAGAACGCGGTCGGCTTTTACAAGTAATATTGAAAAAAATGATAATTACATCGAAGAAAAATCGAACTCTTTCCCGTCTGGAGAGATATTAAAAAAACTTTCTCTTGGAGCAATTGATGATGAATCGATAAATCAATTGCTTGCTATTCAAAAAGATCAAAGGTATTGTTTCTCAATTCTTGCTTTGCTTTATCCAAATCTTGATTACAAAAACAATAATTTTCATAAAGATCATTTACATCCGGTAGATTCATATCAGAAATTAACCGCCACACAAAAAGACAGATATCCCTTTGCGGTCTATAATTCTATTCTAAATCTGCAAATGCTTGATGCAAACGAAAACGAATCAAAGAACAAAAAACCATTGAAAGAGTGGGTCGATTCTTGCAATTTAGATAATCGAAAACAGTTCTTTGACGCTCATCTAATACCGAATGTAGATTTAGGTTTGGAAAATTTTGACGAGTTTATTGAGCAAAGACGAATTCTTCTTACAAACAAACTAAGGGAATTGCTTGTGTAAGGATTTGTTGTATAGATTCGTTTTTCGTTGGGAGAGGAGTCTAGCCGGGTTTGGCTGACTCGGTGACCTTTGGGCTGGGAAATGCCCAATATTTTTTTCAAAAAAAACACATACCTCTTGACAACCGCCATTCCGTAATTTATATTTAGTGCACAAGTGTGTAGGAAGTTGCTTTTCGTGCACGAAGCAAAACAATCAAAGCCCCGCCTTTTTGTGCATGTAGGCGGAGGGAGGAAAGATGAAGAATGTCGGTTTGTTGCCGTCGGGTGAAGTTGACGGCGAGAAGAACGAAATCATCGTGTATCAGCCGGAAGGGGGCGAATTTCACATTGAAGTTCGCGTGGATCAGGATACTGTCTGGCTGACGCAGGCGCAGATGGCGGAGCTGTTTTCGACATCTCGAACGAACATCGTTGAACATATTAGCCATATTTACGAAGAAAATGAATTGGATTTGGAGTCAACTTGTCGGAAATTCCGACATGTTCAGATTGAGGGAAATCGCAGGGTCAATCGCCAAATTCCTTTTTACAATCTTGACATGATATTGTCTCTTGGCTACCGAGTTAAATCTGTAGTTGCAACTCGGTTCCGTCGCTGGGCCAATAATGTCCTCAAAGAGCACATGTTGAAGGGATTCAGCGTAAATCAGCGCCTTGTTGCCCATGAAAACAGGCTGGAAAACATTGATTCTCGGGTCATTTATCTTGAAAAACAGGTGGATTTCTTCGTGAAGGCGAACTTGCCGCCTAAGGAGGGCTTTCTGCAGGCGAAAGCGTTTTGGAGCGGTTACGAGTTTGCGGTTCAGCTTGTCCGCTCGGCGAAACAAGAGCTTGTCATTATCGACCCGTTTGCGGACGACACGGCCTTGTCGCTCATGCCCAAGCGAAATCCCGGAGTGAATGCGATAATCTATTCCGCACGCATAAACCAGACGATGAAGGCGGAACGCGACCGGCTTAATCGGCAGTGCCCGCCCGTGGAATTGCGGACGATGCGCGAAGTCCACGACCGGTTCATTGTCGTTGACGAGACCGTTTACCACATCGGAGCCTCGATTAAGGATTTGGGCAATAAACTCACTGCGTTTTCAGTGCTTAGCCTTTTGACCAAGCAGCAACTGTTGGAGATGATCAAGTAGCCCCGCCTTTTTAAGCAACGTGCTACTTGTAATTTCAGGTGCAAGAAAGCCCTTATGCGATGTTCAAGCTCTGTTCCCTAATGCACTCGATCTCGTTCTTGAGTTCGATGGCCAGGGCCGCAATTTCTGCACTCTGGCACTTGGTCCCCAGAGTGTTGGCCTCGCGGCCCATCTCCTGAAGGATGAACCCCAGGTTCTTGCCTTGGGCGCCGCCCTTCTTGAGGGCGTCCAGGAACAGCTTGTTGTGGCTGTGGAAGCGGGTAATCTCTTCGTGGATGTCCAGCTTGTCGGCCATGATGCAGGCTTCTTGCAGCAGTCGCACGTCGTCGATTTCGCTGTCCTTCATCAGGGCGTCCACCCGCTCCTTGAACTTGACTTTCCAGGTTTCGATGCGCTGGGGGTCCAGCACCTCGATTTTGGCGAGCACGTCTTCCAGATGGGCGACCCGCTTTGTGAGGTCGGCAGCCAGGTTGGCTCCTTCCTTTTCCCGCATGGCGATGACGCCGTCCAGGGCCTTGGAAAGTTCATTTTTCAAGTGTGCGGCCCAGGCTTCGTTGTCGGCTCCCGCGTCGGTGAACTGCAGCACTTCGGGAATGGCAAGAATGTGTTCCAGCTTGATATCGCCGGCGATGCCGTACTTGGCCTGCATAGCCTTGGTGATTTCCACGAACTTGGCGACGGCGGCATCGTTGTAGCATACGGGAATGTTCCCGACGGCCCCTTCGCCGAGCGTGATGGACAGGTTCACCGAGCCACGGGCAAGTTTGTCCTTGATAATTGCCTTCAGGTCGTTTTCCAGGTAGGCGAAGTTCTTGGGGATCTTGCTGGAAATTTCAAGAAAACGGCTGTTCACGCTGCGGACTTCGATAACGCAGGTGGTTCCGTTCAGGGTGGATTCGCTCTTGCCGAACCCGGTCATGGAAATGATGGACATTTTTGAATCTTGCGGCTTTGCCGCACCATAGTTACTAGTTAATAGCTCTTAGTTACTGGTGAATCTAGAAAAAAAACGATAACCAGACCGTAGTGCATAACTAGTAACTAGTAACTTGGAACTAAATCTTCGAGATTGTCGCGATCACGTGTTCGGTGCCGAAGTTCTTGAGCCCAAGAGCAGAGAGAACCTTGCTTGCCAGGTGTTCGCTCTGGAAGTTGATGTTCTCTATCTTGAACCCTTCCTTCTTGCAGAGGGTATAGAAGTCCTTCACCGTGAGTAGGCGGATGTTGGGCGTGTCGTACCACTCGTAGGGCAGTTCCTTGGACTTGGGCATGCGTCCGTGGAGCATCAGACTTCCGCGGGTGGCCCAGTGCCCGAAGTTGGGGAAGGTGACAATGGCCTTCTTGGCGACGCGCAGCAGTTCGTTCAACAGCGCTACCGGGTCGCGGATCTCTTGAATCGTGCGGTTGATGATGGCGTAGTCGAAGCTTCCGTCCTTCAGGTCCGAGATGCCCTTGTCGTCCAGGTCCCGCTGGATAACCTGCACGTCTTTTTCCAGGCAGTCCAGGATTCCCGTGATGTTCTTCTCGATGCCGAAACCGGAGACGTTCTTTTTCTGGATAAGGTAGTCCAGCAGGTCGCCGCTTCCGCAGCCCAGGTCCAGCACGTGGCTGCCCTCTTTCACCAGCTTGCCCAGCAGCTTGAAGTCGCTTTCTTCGTGGAACACGGGCACGGCCTGGGTTCCCTGCTGGGGGATAATCTTGGAATCTAGGAACCGGCCCACGGCCTTTCCCAGTTCGCCCACTTCGATGAGGAATCCGTCGTGCCCGAACTGGGTGTCTAGTTCCAGGCTCGTTACCTTCTTGCCCACGTTAAGGAGTGCACTCGTGATGCGGCGGCTCTCGTGGGGCGGGAACAGCCAGTCGGTGGAGAGGTTCACGTTCAGCACCTCGGCGCCGATATCCTTAAAGGCGTTCTCGATGCTGCCGTATTCCGTTTCCAGGTCAAAGGCGTCGGTGGCGTGGGCGATGTGCAGGTAGCTGTTGGCGTCAAAGCGGTCCACGAACTTTTTACCCTGGTAGCGCAGGTAGCTTTCGATAGGCAGGTTCAAATCGAAGGGCGTGGAGTAGGTGACGGCGTGGTTCCTGTTCTCCTGCTCCTGGGAGCGCTTGAACTTCTGTTCCATGCCGATGGCGCTCAGGTAGGTGATGTGGGCCAGCTTGCGGGCGTTGGCAAGACCGATGTCTGGCTTGTTCGCCTTGTCGTAGTAATCGCCGCCGTTAAAGTTCGGGTCCTGGGTAATCACGTCGCGGGCTACCACTTCGAAACCCAGCGCCTGGCTGGAGAACCGGGGCGAGCTGGCGATAATTACCACCCGCTTCACCTGTTCAGGGTAGTAGATGGCCCATTTCATGGCCTGGAAACCGCCCATGGAGCCGCCCATCACGCAGTAGAATTCCTTGATGTGGAGCCCGTCGGCCAGTTCCTTTTGGGCATGCACCATGTCGCCGATGGTGATGATGGGGAAGGTGCTCCCGTAGGGCTTACCCGTGCGGGGGTTGACGGTCGCGGGGCCTGTTGTGCCCTTGCACCCGCCCAGAATGTTGCTGCAGACCACAAAGAAGCGGTCCGTGTCGATAGCCTTGCCCGGTCCGATAAGTTCGTCCCACCAGCCGGGCTTGCGGTCGGTTTCGGTGTACCAGCCGGCGGCGTGTGCGTCGGCGGTCAGGGGCGAGCAGACCCACACCGCGTTGTCGGCGGCGGCATTCAGCTTGCCGTAAGTCTCGTAACGGATATTCAGCGCAGGCAGCGTCTGTCCGTTTTCCAGCACAAAACCCGTCTCGCCATAGTCCTTGACGAAATCCTGGGGGACCACCGGTCCGATGCTGGATTTATGCGTATATTCACTCATATGCATAAATATAGATAAATGGTGGGAAATCGGCAACAAAGGGGGAGGTCTCCCCCTCGTCAAAGCCTTGCCCCGCGCTATCGAGGGAATGAAATGTTCCCATGTCATTCTGGACACAACGTGTCCGGGATCCATACATTCCAGACCTGTCCTACCTAGGGCAAGTCTTTGCCTACCCCCTCTCCTAGGGGCTCTGCCCCTAAAACCCCGCTTCCGCTACTTAAATTCCTTCGCCCACTTGGGCACTACCTCGGTGGCCTTGCCCTGGACAAACACGTCGGTGTAGGGGTCGTGATCGGGAATCTCCAGGTTCAGGCAGGTGACCTTTGCCCCGAAACTCTTGGCGAAACTCTTGAAACCTGCGGCGGGGTACACCACGCTGCTGGTCCCGATATAGACGAATTCGTCGCATTCCCGAAGGGCGTCCTGAATCTGGTCCATGTACAGCGGGACTTCGCCGAAGAACACGATGTCGGGCCGGGTCTTTGCTCCGCAAATGGGGCACTTTGTCTCCAGAGTCTCTTCGCCGGTAAAGGAAAATTCGTGGTCTTCGTCCCGCACACAGCGGAGTTTCATCAGGTCGCCGTGCATGTGGAGTACACGCTTGCTTCCCGCACGCTCGTGCAGGTCGTCCACGTTCTGGGTCACCAGCAAGAACTCGTCGCCAAGACGCTCTTCCAGTTCGGCTAACGCCAGGTGGGCGGCGTTTGGCTGGTGGTTCGGCAGGCCCTTCCGCAGAAAGTTGTAAAAGTCCTTGACCCGTTTCGGGTCACGCCGGAGTGCGTCGGGAGTGCACACGTCCTCGATGTTTTCGTGTTCCCACATACCGTCGTTTCCGCGGAAGGTGCGGAGTCCCGACTCGGCGCTGATGCCAGCGCCCGTCAATACTACAAGTCGTTTTTTCATATAGCCTCCACAATTAATAAGCCATATTTTAAGTTGTCATGCCCGGCATGGATCCTATCGGCCTTTGGCCTCCAGGATGACAGGGCATCTCCTTTACGAACATATTCCTGCAAAGAACAGTGTTTCCGCCACGATGCCGTGTTCAAAGTCGGGAACGTACAGACTCTCGTTTTCACCGTGGGCGGCACATTCCGGGTCCTCTAGGCCAGTCAGCAGAATCGGTATGTCTCCGAAGGTCTTGCGGAACAGCTCTGCGCCGGGGATGCTGGCCCCGCAACCTATAAACTTGGTCTCGCTCTTGTAGGCCCGAGTCATGGCGCTTGCCATCTCCTTGAAGAAGGGGTGGCTGGTGTCCGTCACGAAGGGGTTCGCTCCGTCTTCTTCCCGTATTGTGCATTCCAGGCCGTCGGGAACGTTACTTTGTATATATTCTACCAGCAGGCGTGTGCAGCGGTCTGCATCCATGCCGGGGGCGAGCCGTATGCCTATGCGGGCATAGGCGGTGTCCTGCAGCACGTTTCCGGCGTTGGTACGGCTCCCTACCTGCATGGCGGTCACCACGATGGAGGGCCGACGCCAAAGGGATAGGAGAATTTCCTCTTCGCTCACCTTCAGCTTGACCGAGTCCAGCACGCCGCCGTCGTTGCGGAAAATCTTTTCGGTCATGCCCAGGCTCTTGTAGGATTCCAGTTCCTCTGGGGTAGGGGGGACAAGTCCGTCGCAAAATCCGGGAATGGTAATGCTCCCGTCGGCGTTGGTCATGGCGGCGATGATCTTGCAGAGTTCCTGCCCTGGGTCTGGAATGGGGCCCGACCAGCTTCCGGAATGGAGTGGTGCCTTGGTGGCACGGAGTTCCACGTTGATGGCGCTCATGCCCCTGAGGGTGGTGGTGATGGAAGGCGTTCCCTTGGC
>CALATK010000098.1 GCA_937891805.1 uncultured Fibrobacter sp.
CCTGGCTGCCTGGTAGCGAGGGTGCTGGCGTAGCAGACGTGCTGTTTGGTGACGTAAAACCCTCGGGCAAGTTGCCCCACACATGGCCCAAGTCCTTGGACCAGATTCCCATCAACGATGGGGATGGCAAGGAAGGCCTGTTCCCCTACGGATTTGGATTGACTTACTAATCCAGTCTGGCAAAAAGCGAAAAAAACGGACCGCAAGGCCCGTTTCCTTTTTGCGCCATCGGCGCCATTACTTTCTCTAGCCCCTAGATTCTAAATCCTAGCCCCTAGAACTGACTCAGGAATCTCTGGTCGTTGCTGGTCAAGAGGCCGATTTCCGGAATCGCGTGGCGGAGCATGGCGATACGGTCGAGACCGAAGCCGAATGCAAAGCCCGTGTACTTCTCGGAATCGATGCCGCAGTTCTTGAACACGTTCGGGTCCACAGAACCGCAACCGCCAATTTCCATCCAGCCGGTTCCCTTGCAGCGACGGCAACCCTTGCCACCGCAGAACACGCAGCTCACGTCCATTTCGGCGCTGGGCTCCGTGAACGGGAAGAAACTCGGGCGGAAACGCGTCTTGACGCCTTCGCCGAACAGCTTGTTCATGAACACCTGCAAGACACCCTTGAGGTCTGCAAAGCTGATGTTTTCGTCGACCACTAGGCCTTCGCACTGCTGGAACATCGGGGCGTGGGTCGCATCGTTGTCGACGCGGAACACGTGGCCCGGAGCAATCATGCGGAACGGCGGCTTGTGCGTTTCCATGTAGTGGATCTGCGTGCCGGAGGTATGCGTACGCAACATCACCTTGTCGTCCACGTAGAACGTATCCTGCATGTCGCGGCTCGGGTGGTCAGGAGGCGTATTGAGTGCCTCGAAGTTGTACCAGTCCGTTTCGATGTCGCGACCGAAGTCCACCTCGAAACCCATCTGGCTAAAGAAGTCGATAATCTCTTCGCGCACGTCGTAAAGCGGGTGCGTCGAGCCCGCCGGAATGCCTGCACCCGGGAGCGTGGTATCTACAAAGCCACTTTCCAGCTTCTTCTGGAGGGCAGCCTGGTTCGCGGTCTCGATAGCCTTGTCGATGGCCTCGGAGACGGCGACCTTAAGTTCGTTCACGAGCTTGCCGTAAGCCGGACGTTCCTCGGCGCTCAAGCTCCCCATCTGCTTCATGAGGTCGGTGACGGCCCCCTTCTTGCCCAGGTACTTCACGCGGAGGTTGTTGACGGCTTCTTGGTTCGTAAGGTCGGTTTGCGCAAGTTCTGCGTCAAACGCCTGCTTCACATTGTTAATAGCTTCACTCATAGTGGCCACAAAAATAGAAAAATATTATTCCGACTTCGCTTTCCCGGTGAAATTCGTGCTTGTTATCTTGAACACGGTCACGGCGGCGGCCTGCGCAGGCGTGAATTCGAACTTGTGCGGGGTCGCGTGCATAGGTTGCTCCGGTTTTGCGGACTGCGCCGAGCCTGAGGCGTGCGGAGTTCCTGCGGCTTGCCGTTCCATCAGGAGCGAGAGCCCGCGGCATTTTTCAGCAACGTCTTCGACGATTTCTGCCTTGCCCTGCCCGACAACGCTTGCGTAAAAGCGCCCGCTCTTGCAATAAACATCTTCGTGAATTTCGATGCGGTTCTCGACGCACATGCTAAACGCCACGTTCGGATTCTTGAGGATGCAGTCGAGCTTCTTGCCGACATGCGCACAGTGGAAATACAATTCCAGTACACCATCCATCAAACTATACCCGAACGACATCGGAATCACGTAGGGCATTCCCACGTTTACATCGTCTATCATCGCAATGTGGCAGGTCGTACACTGCTCGATAATCTTCGCGATGTTTTCGTCTCCCAGAACTTCTCTATCCTTGCGCCTCATGGTCTACCTACGATAATCTTTTCGTCCGCTTGCTTTTCAACCATATGAAAAATAAAAAATGTGTTTCCTTAGATCCCAAAAGTTTCTTTTTCAAGATATGATTTGGGAATGTTACAAATGGGGGAACATTGGTTTTCTAAATTTTCGGTGTGATTAGTCCCGTCCGCAAAATGTTCGACGGCATTGCAAGCCGTTATGATTTCTTGAACCACTTTCTCAGTTGTGGTCAGGATATATTATGGCGTCGCTATTGCTGTCGTCGGCTGAAAAAGTATAATGCCGGTTGTCGGTTGCTGGACCTTTGCGGTGGTACGGGCGACTTTGCGGTGTGCTACGAAAAATTGTGTACAAAACCAGATGTAGCCGTGTTGGGGGATTTTTCTTTTGGCATGCTGAAAGGGGCTTCTGGAAAAAAGACAGTGGCCATTCCTGTGCAACTGGACGCTATGCGGATTCCGTTTGCAGACGCCTCTTTCGATGTGGTTCTGAATGGATTTGGAATGCGGAATGTGCCCGATGCTAAGGGTGCTTTGCAGGAGAGTTTTCGTGTTCTTGCACCTGGGGGGAACCTGTGCGTGCTGGAATTCTTTGCACCACGGAATCTGTTCAATCGTTTCTTTTACGGAATCCTTGCTCCGATTTTTATTCCATTGTTTGGAGCCTTCTTTAGTGGCAAGAAAGAGGCCTACGAGTACCTGGTAAATTCCATCAAGCGATTCTTGCCGGTAAGGGATTTTTGCCGTATGGCGGAAGAATGCGGATTTCAGGTGGAGAAGATGAAAAGTTTCAACGGAGGAATCTCTTACGGAGTGTTTTTGAGAAAACCTCTGGAGGCGTCCCGTGGCTAGATATATCCTTGGGGTAACTGGGGCCAGCGGGGCAATTTATGCGACCCGCACGGCCATGTATTTGAAAAAGTTTGGTCACGAAGTATCACTTATTGTGACAAAACCTGGACGCGACGTGGTGGAATACGAAGGACAGAAGGGTCTTTTCGATTATGCCGACCGGGTGTTCAACGTGGACGATTTTTTTGCGGAATGTGCCAGCGGTTCTACCGATTACGCCGGCATGGCGGTAGTGCCCTGTTCTATGGGAACTTTGGGCCGTATTGCGGCAGGAACTTCCGACAACCTGCTGGTGCGCAGTGCTGATGTCTGTCTCAAGGAGCGCAGGGCGCTGGTGATTGTTCCTCGGGAAATGCCCTACAACCTGATACACCTGGAGAATATGGAACGAGTGACCCGTGCAGGAGCGGTTGTAATTCCGGCTTCGCCGCAGTTTTACAGCAGGCCGACCTCTATTGAGGAGCTTGTGGATACTGTGGTGGCGAAGGTCCTGAAACATTTGGGGGCGGGTTCGGCCGCGGACTGTGCCGGAGTTGTGAAACCATGGGAATCTCCGCACACCCACTTGTCATCCTAATCCTCTTTTGTCATCCTGAGCCCCGTAGGGGCGAAGGATCCAGTCCCAAGTCTTGAATAAGCGATGAATGATATATGTTGAAAAAAATTTTAGAGTTCGGTCACCTGGTGCGTTTTAGTCATTCGCTTTTTGCGATGCCCTTTGCCATAGGTTCCATGTGGGTGGCGGCTCGGGGTTTCCGCGGCATGGATGCCGCAGAGGCGGTCAAGATTGTAGCGTTGATTGTGGGCTGTATGGTGACCGCCCGCAACAGCGCCATGAGCTTCAACCGCATAGCCGACGCCGATATTGATGCCAAGAACCCGCGTACCGCAGGGCGCCACCTGCCTGCCGGGCGCCTGAGCAAGGCGTCGGTTGTCGCCTTTCTGGCCGTAAACGGCGTGCTTTTTGTGCTGTTTGCGGCGCTATTGCAACCCCTCGCCGGCCTGCTGGCCTTGCCCGTTTGGTTGCTCTTGCTTTCGTATTCTTATTGGAAACGCTTTAGCTGGCTTTGCCATTGGTTCCTGGGTTTTGCTATCGGTATGAGCCCGCTTGGCGCTTGGATTGCCATTCGGGGCGAGTTTGCAGTATTCCCGATTTTTCTCCTGGTGATTCTGATGTTGTGGATGGGCGGTTTCGACATTATCTACGCTACCCAGGACGAAGAAATTGACCGGGAGATGGGACTCCATTCGGTGCCGGCCCGGTTCGGCCGCAAGCGTGCCCTGCAGATAGCTTTCTGGAGTCATGTGGCCATGCTCGCCCTATGCGTTTTCTTTGGCGTGTTTTGGAGTATGGGAGCCCCTTGGTGGGTGGTGACGGGGCTAATGACCGCGGCAATCCTCTATATTCATTTGCATCAATGATATATGTTGGTTGTAATAAACCTGATGGATACAAGTATGCATATAGGTTATAACCAAG
>CALATK010000099.1 GCA_937891805.1 uncultured Fibrobacter sp.
CTGCGGTGTCTGGATAAACCCGAGGGGCCGGCGCTTTTCTTCGGGGAGGCTTGCGTTGATGCGCTCGGCATCCACAAAGTAGGGGATAGTCTTGAGCAGGAACTTCCTCTGCGGAATCATGTCGGCGTCGAAGGTCACCACGTAGGGCGAACCCGTGCGAGCGAGTGCCGCGTTCAGGTTGCCGGCCTTCGCGCCCTCGTTATTCGGGCGGTCGAAATAGTTTACGCCCAGTTCTTCGGCAAGCCCCCGCATTTCGCTACGGCGGTTGTCGTCGCAGAGGTAGATATGCACCTTGGAGCGGTCGGGGTAGTCCATGTGCTTGCAGCCGATAATCGTCTTGCGCAAAAGTTCGGGCGGTTCGTTATAAGTCGAAATGAAAATATCTACGTCGGGGTAATCCGCGTCGGCAATTTCGGGCAGGGGATGTTCCCGTAGCTTGAGCATTCCGCCGTAGTGTATGAGCGATTCGATGAAGCCGAGGACTTCTATGGCGAGCAGGATGCAGCTTCCGATGATGGCAATCCAGCCGTAGGCATACGGAATGGAACATGTAAAACGCCAGCATAGATAAATTAACGTGAAGAAAGTGCTCAGGAAGAGAAACAGGTCGCCAAGTAATTGCTTTGCTGGCCTGGAGTTGAATTTTTTCGCATCTTCGTTCAGGCTGAATTTAAGCAGGTCGTCGTACGTGCGAACCTTGCTGTAGCGGAAACGCTTCCTGATTTTCTGGATAAGGAAAACGAGAAAGATTACGATAAAGACGGGTATGGCAAAAATCCCCCACACAATATAGGGCTTCGTGCGGGCGAGAATCTTGAAACTCGATACGGGCTCGTAGATAAGCGGAATCTGGTTCAGGTCCTTGCCCTGGAAAAGAGCCCGCGCGTAAAGCCCCGAAAGGCTCAGGTCTTCTTCGGTAAGGTATTCCACCGCCCGTGAGTCAGAGCGGATCATGGCGGATTCCTCTTCCTTGTTGGACAGGCTCCAGATGGTGTAGCTCAGGTGCAGGGAATCTAGGGTGGCGTACCACTGCTTGACGCTTTCCAGGTCAATCTTTCCGTCGCCGCTGGCTTCGCAGAGTCCGCTTTCGGTAATGAAGATGGGGGTGCCGCCGCCTACGACTTCTTTGAGGAGCGCAAGCGATTCGCCCTTGTGGGAAGTTGCATAGAAGTGGAACGAATACATCACGTTGTCGAAGGCCACCGGGTCCTTTGCCGGCTCCTGGATTTCGCGGTCGTAATTCGGGGTGCCGATGAGAATCAGGGCGTCGGGCTTGTGCCTGCGGATAACGGGGATGATGATGTTCGCGTATTCCTTGATGTCTTCCCAGGTGCAGTCGCCGTTGGGCTCATTGCAGATTTCGAAAATCACGTTTGGGACGTTCGCGTATTCCTTTGCCATCATGTTGAAGAAGTTGATGGCTTCGGCAAGGTTCTCGTTCGGATTGTTGTCGATGAGAATATGCCAGTCCACCATCACATACACGTCGTTTTCGATGGCGTACTGCACGCCCTTCCTCAGGATTTCGAGGTTCTTTTCGCGGTCGCCGTGCACGTAGTCGTACGAATACATGGCTAGGCGGATCAGGTTCGTGTTCCATTCCCTGCTGAGCTGGTGGAAAAGACCATTGTTCACGAACTGCGGAAACCAGGTGAGGCCGTGGGTGCTTGGGCCCTTCAATACCACTTGATTGCCGTGTTCGTCAAAAAGATCGGTGCCCTGTACATGGAGTTTGCCGTTTACAGATGGCCTAGCATTTATCACTTCTGCATTTGCGAAAGTGACTAAGGCAAAAATCAATAATAAGAAGAGTCGGACGCAAAAACAAAAAAAATTTTTCATATCAAAAAGATATGAATTTTGTTTACCCGACGCTGTGTTCGAGTTTCAAGGTCAGCAGTTGTCTTGCTTCCGTTGCGAATTCGCCCGGGAGTTCCTTGAACACGTCTTTGCAGAAACCGCCCACCATCGCCTGAATGGCATCTTCGCGCTTGATTCCGCGGCTTTCGAAATAGAACAGCTGGTCTTCGCTGATCTTTGAAGTCGTCGCTTCATGCTCGACCACAGCTGTCTTGTTCGCATTCTCTATATAAGGGAAGGTATGTGCACCACATCTGTCTCCGATCAGGAGGCTGTCGCACTGCGAAAAGTTTCTTGCATTGTCTGCACCCGGAAGCATCTTTACAAGACCGCGGTAGCTGTTCTGACTGCGTCCGGCGGATATTCCCTTGCTGACGATACGGCTTCTGGTGTTGCGTCCGATATGTATCATCTTCGTACCTGTATCCGCCTGCTGGAAGTTGTTCGTCACAG
>CALATK010000100.1 GCA_937891805.1 uncultured Fibrobacter sp.
AAAAGGATCTAGATAGGATAAAGTTGGAGATTATACGATAAATCCAGCAGTACATTCTTTTATTAGTTCTTTAAAAAATATAATAGATATTTAGTTTGTTGAAACTTCTACTTCTGCATCAAAATAACGCCGTAATTCCTCTTCTGTTATACCATATAGAAAACTGGCCAAAGGCCAGGCGGCAACCAGTCAAGTCGGTTCCTTTATTTACAATATACTAAAAATAAGACAAGAAAGCAATAATTCTTGGCGATTACCAAAAAAAATTATCCCGGGTAATACACCGTCAGCACATCGGGGCCGATGATGGCCGATTCCTTTGCCACTGCGGAATCGGGCACGCCCGGGAATGCGATTCCCTCGCAATTTTCTTGAGATAAAATTCGCTCTACGGAAGGGTCAGTAGATTTCCACAAATCCAGGCGGTTCCACAGAGGCGTATTTTTTTCGCCTCGATCACCTGAATTGCCGAAAATCTCTTCGGCTAAATGGGCGCCAGGCTCCACCATCAGGCGGTGCATTCCCCGGCGTGAAAGTTCCGCAATCATCTCCGTCCAGTTTTCTTCGAAGGTGTTGCCACTTAAAAGGATTGTTTCACCTTTGATGGCGGGCTGTTCAACGCAAGTGAACACCAAGCGCGGAATCGAGGGAGCGTCACCAACCTGCGAAAAGAACTTCAACGCTGAAATTTCCGATTCTCTAAACTCGTGATGCCCCGCCCAGAGGATTTTTACAGGACTGTTACCATGGGCAAAACGCACATCCAAAGAAGGATTGTCGGCATGGAGCGTTCCCGCCCCCACTAGAACGGCGTCACTCATGGCCCGCAGTTCATGGTTCCAGCAGGCAGCCCCCTGTTTTGTGATGTTCAAGGGGGCGGGGCGACCGTTACTGTCCTGCATTCCCATGAAACCACTTTCCGAAAGGGCGACCTTGACTTCTACAAAGGTTTTCTTGTTTTGTACAAAGTAATCGTACGCTTCAAAGAAACGTTCTATTTCGGCAAAGACTACCGCGCCCTCGTTTTCCGATTCGTCGGGAGAAAGGAGGGTACAACCCTCGGCAGAGCAACTGTCGTTCCAGCCGCTTTCGGCATGGGCCCGCAGGCAGGCGTCCTTGCCCTCGTAAACCTTGACGCCGGCAGCCTCCAGAATGCCACGGCTTTTGCCGCGGACAGCCGGGTTCGGGTCTGCATGGGCGAAATACACTTCGGAAATTCCCGCTTCGACGATAGCCTTGGTGCAGGGGGGCGTGCGGCCGTAATGGCAGCAGGGCTCCAGCGTCACGAACAAGGCCGCCCCGCGGGCAAGTTCGCCCGCGTCACGCAGAGCCATGACTTCGGCGTGGGCGTTCCCAGGGCTCTGTGTCGCCCCCCGCCCCACAACCAGTCCGTCTTTCACTACAACGGCACCCACCGCCGGATTCGGGCGGCTGACTCCGATAGACCCGAAGGAAAGTTCAAGTGCAAGCTGCAGGAAATTCATTGGGAGAAATTAGGGGCTAGGATCTAGGGGCTAGGGATTTGAGGTCGCTTCGCTTTGAGGCGTGAGGTGCGTGGTTCGGGTTTGTGAGTTTCAGGATTTGTCATCCTCACGAAAGTGAGGATCCGCTAGATAAAAGCAAGCGGATGTTCGCCCTGGTTCGACAGGGCTCACCACTCACAACTCATCACTCACAACTATTTCGGGAAGGCCAAAAATCCGCCCACCACGTTGAACACCTTGCCGTATCCGTTTTCGATGAGGAAATTGGAAGCGGCCATGCTGCGCTTTCCGCTACGGCAGTAAATCAGCAGGTCCTTGTCCTTGGGGAATTCCGAAAGATGCTGTTCAATTTCTTGCAGCGGGATGTTGATAGCACCGGGCGCCATGCCCTCGGCCACTTCGGCAGGAGTGCGCACGTCAATGAGCACGGCTCCCGCCTTGCTCATTTCCAGGGCCTTGTTCCAGTCAATATCCGTAATGGTGGCCTTAGGTGCTTCTGCCGCAGGTGCTGCTTCTGCCGACTGTGCCGGCGTCGCAGGGGCTACAGCCGCCACAGCCGCCGGAGCCTTCTTTTCTACGGTTGCAGTTTCTTGCTTGGGAGTTTCGTTACAACCGGCCACAAGAAAAGCCGTACAGAAAGCAAGACCAATCAACTTTTTCATATTATACCTCTTTGTTTTGAGAATCTAGTCTAATATAAGCGCACAGAGCCTGCAAGGTAACGCCGCTCTTTTCTTTCAGGGGCACCACGTTAAAGAACATGGGACAATCCAACTCGTCACCCTCGGATTTCCAGGACACGCGACGGCCCGTTTCAAAGACCTCTGTCAGAACCTTATTAAAATACAACAGGGGCTTTGAAAACACCACGCTGCTCAAGGTTTTCCCCTGTATCGACGCCAAGTCATCTACATGGAAGGCATTGCCAAAGCATTGGTTCGCCCCTAGAATTTTGAAATCCCTGTCTACCCAGAAAACCCGCAAATCAGGCAAGGACAAAGCCGCCGAGAAAAGAGCGTTTTCATTATGGTTCGGGTCAAAAACAAAATTGTCCATCATCAGGTCCAGGCGGTTCGCCACACCCCGGAATACCAGGTTCCCCTCTTCGTCAAAAGCGATCAGGCCACGAAGATTGTACCAAAAAACGTTCCCATTCTTGTTGAAAAGGCGAATCTTCACCGGAGGATACAACTTATTCTTTTCGATAATGCTGTTGTCCGCCTTGTATTCCAGAACGTAGCGGTTCGTCAGCTTATCTAAAAGGGCGGCATCCTCTTCGGGCATAATCTTTGTAAGTTCCACACCTCCGGCAGATCGGGGAAGTATCTGGAAATCCTCATCCACGATGGGAGTCAGGAACGTCACCAATCGTTTTTCCACATCCAGGCTCCACAAGAAATCCCCGGTTGTCTTCAGCATCAAGTTGAGAGTATCCTGTAAATTCTGGCGCTCCCTGCGGGTTTCCTGTTCCCTGGTTATATTTTTCAGAAAACACACATAATGATATTCCGACAGGGACGCCCGATAAATAAAGCAGCGCAGTTCATACCACAGAATATCTCTGTCTTCCAATTTTAACGAAAAGAGAAATGGGATATCCCTATGCTTTTCTGTTTCCTCGAAAAACAAACGCATCCTTCCCCAATCCTTGGGGTCAAGGAGCTCTTGCAGACTCTGGCCCTGAACTAATTTTTCTAGCAGCGGCTCTTCGGTAAAAAGAGGCATGCTGTACAGGTAATCCAGATTCTGGGACAGCACCACGATTCCCTCGTTCACGTTATTGCCAAAGCGCTTGTAGAACTTTTGTTTTTTTCGGCTATCCCTGAGCAGCATAAAGCACACCAGGCAAACCACCACAAGTAGAACCCCGATGGCCACCGAAGCCATAGCCCAGTCAATACTTCCGATTTTGGGAATCTCCGTCATACTTTTGAAAATACAATTTTTTCCGGAGCCACAGACCATTCCACCCCAGATTTCCGTTGCCAAAGCCGTGAGTTCCGCCCCATTCCAGAAATTTCAGGTTCAGGACCAGTTCTACGCCCACGCTAAACCGCGGGAATGTATAAAAACTAGAAAGCGTGCCAAACCTGAAATAGAAATCGTGGCCTACTCCCAAAGATTTGCCGTCCGATTCCACCGACAGGGAAAACACTTCGGTCGGCTTCCACAAAAGACTTCCCATTCCCGTCCAGGTTTCATCGGTAAAGCCCATGGTCCAGAGGCTTCCGTACAAGTTACCCCATCGAAGTCCCGCACCTGCCTTTATGCGGTGTCGAACCCAGCCAACTTCCCGAGAAACCAAATCCAACAATGTCCCATAACCCGCACCAAATACCGCAGGCCCTAACCCGTAAGCCCCGTCCAGTTCCCCATAGTGTTCCCTGAAAAGGCTATCCATCTCGCTATAAGAGTAGAAGAACGCCACCCGGTAAAGCCTGCTTCCCCATTCCCCGGCAGCGCTCATAGCCCACCGGTCATATACCTCCGGCACGTTCCAGTACGAAAACCCGAAGGCAGGCACCCCCACCCTTGCCGGACTGGAATACCATCCAGAAAGCCCCGATGAACCCGCCACACTTTTTTTCACAAAGGGCACAGGCGAATCCAGGCCGAAAACGAAACTCGCCAGCAAAAGCACCGGCAGAAAACTACGGACGCACGACAATTCCCACCACCTTTTCAAAAGAGCCCGCCGAAATCCTGACATAGGCCGCACCCACCCCCGTATAATCCTGCACCGGCACATTCCACCAGGCGTTGGACATGGCAGGAGCTTTCTGTTTCCAGACCACCTGACCCGCGCTGTCCAGCAGGTTCAACATTACCTCCCGGTCGCTTTCCACCTTTACCCGCAAAGGGTCTCCCCGCTTTCGCAAGACCCTTGACGATAGTTTGTACACAACCGGTTCTTCGCCATATTTTTCAGAATGCCTACCCTGAAATCCTGGCGTATTTTCAGCCACTCCAGTCCTGGGATTAAATCCCGACGGACAGTTCACCGTGAACTTGTCCCACCCAACGCTATCCAAAACGGCATCGCCATAGCAAAGCGAAAAGGAGCCCGCCGTATTGTTCAAATAGCCGATGGAAGCCTGCACCATTTTCACGTCCTTATACACTATCTGTTCCCGCAGGGCTGCCGTATCCCTGGACACGAGAACGCTTTCGTAAGGCCCGATGGAATCTGCGCCGGAACCCCAGAAGTTCCCGCGGCTGCAGTGCCTGATTTTGGACAAGGGAAGTGCCACCTGGGAGGCGTTATAGACTTCAATCCATTCGGGCATGGGTTCTTCTGGGCAATGGTGCACTTCGGTGACCATCAAGGGAGAATTACCCACCTGAACCACCAGCGTATCCACGCTGTTGTTTACGGAAATTTCATCGTCGGGAACCTGCAAATGCAACAGAAAAGGATTCTTGACCGGAATGGCGAAAGAGAAGAATTCATTTACATGCAGCGAATCGATCTTGCCCGAACTCGGACGATACAAGTCCAGATATTCATAATGCAGCCAAGTGTTTTTGCAGCCCGAAACCCTGCCGGACACCCACCAATGGTCTTCCCTGAATTCGTACTCCACACGGGATATCCCGCAGTCGTCCAGGTCCAGTTCGTAAAGCGGATTTCCGTACCCGGGCGTAGGCTCGTCCAGGACCCACTGGTCTCCGTAGCCCTTGCGTTGGAACGACTTGCCGGCCTTCGGCTTGTCGAGATGGATTGAGTCTGTACAGGTTTTCGCCTGCAATTTCCAGACGGACTCCCGGGAATTGGGCAGGCTGTAACTGCCCAGGTCGCCACAGGCAATTCCCTCCTTGTCCGGACACAAGGCGTTCCCGTGAGAAAGGACAAAACGGCTACCCTCCGGATAAGGAAAACCAAGCGCCGCCTTTCCGTCCAGGGAAACAAAAAGGGACTCCGCGAAGAAAGAGGAATCCATGCGGATTTCCACGAACTCCCCCTGCTGGTCCGGCACCTCTGTCGGGTCAGGAAATATTTCCACAAACTGGGGGCAAGCCACCGCCAGGGTGGAAAAAAACAAGATGTATTTCAAGATAAACCCCTAGGGGTTTTCCCTTACTGCTACCCCGAAGGGTGCCACCTTGCGGAACAGGTCAGGGGGCTCAATCCACGGCGTAGTCGCCTGGGAGCATATAGGCAAGAGGATTCACCGGGTTGTTGTTCACCCAGACTTCGTAATGAAGATGGGGGCCAACGGAACGTCCTGTGTTTCCCATATAACCGATAATCTGGTAACGGCGGACAAACTGCCCAGGATTGACCAGGGACATCTGCATGTGGCCGTAGCGGGTCACAATCCCGTTGCCATGATTGATGGTCACGAAGTTTCCAAAAGTAGAGCTCATCTGGGCCACATCCACCACACCGTCGGCAGAAGCATAGATGGGAGTCCAGCGGTCATTGGCGATATCCACGCCATAATGCATCTTGCCCACCTCGCCTGTAACCGGGTGGATACGCGGGCCAAAAGAAGAAGCGTAACGGCCCTGGGTAGGCGAAATGGAAGGCACAAAACGCCAAGCGGACTGTTTCTGCTTGATAAAATCGGTCAGGTTGTAGAACGCACCGCTGTTGTTGTCCAGCTTACCCTGCAGGCGGTTCGCCTCGTCCCTCAGGTTCGCCATCTTTTCGAACACGGGGGACGTTTCCATGAGCAACTTGGACTTGGGCTCTACGGAGCCGCCTGTACCCAGGCTGCGCCCCTCTTCGTCGGGCCGGGGCAGGCCATACTTGGAATGAAGCCGCTGTTCGTCACCAAGGAAATCCGCCGACGTGCGGTTCAGGTAATCTACCGTCCCCTGAATCTGGGAGAGGTCGCGGTCCAGTTCGGCACGGTCTTCTAGAACGTGGTTCAGCAGACCATGATAGAC
>CALATK010000101.1 GCA_937891805.1 uncultured Fibrobacter sp.
CATCAGAGAACTTTTTAAGAGTTCCTCTTGCCTTATCGGTAGTAACAAAAATTCTTTCCTTTGCTTCTTCCTTACCGTACTTCTTTTCAAGAAGCTCACGGAATACACGGAAAGCAACAGCAGGCTCTGTAGTTGTACCCGACTTAGAAATAACATTTATACATATATCCTTGCCCTCACATATTGCAAGAAGTTCGTTAAGCGACTGAGCGCTTATATTACAACCCGAGAAATATATATCGGGTGTTCCCTCGTGCTTAAGATTATTATAAAGCGGAGATTTTACATATTCGATAACAGCTCTTGCTCCAAGATAAGAACCGCCTATACCGATAACAACAAATACATCACACTTTTTCTGTATTTTTTTTGCTGCCTCTTTAATTCTTACATATTCTTCTTTATCATAATCAAAAGGAAGGTTTACCCAACCCAAAAAGTCGTTACCCTCTCCGTTTCCTGCGAGCAAGCACTTATGAGCTGCCTCAACCTCTGCGCTAATGGCCTTAAGCTCGTCATCTTTAATAAAAGATTTAATGTAAGTATCATTTAATCTGAGTGTCATTTTTGTACCTCTTTTTTTGTGAATTTGAATTTTATGTATTCATTTTATTATACAATATTACATTGTTGAATTTTAGAACAAATTGTGACTTTTTTAAGAACTTTTTTATTTTTTACAAAATAATTGAACATTTTTTCAGATACAGAAGAAATACTCCACCAAAGCTCACTCTTTCTACATTTTCCGCTGCGATAATGTCTATTTGGCATATCTCGTTTTTACCGTCCGTATATGATACTATACCTACGATATCCCCTAATTTCACGGGAGCCTCTACGGGTATAGCAACCTGCACGCCTGCACTTATTTTGCCAGTATTCTTCGGCACTATTATTTTTACCGCGCGATACTTGGCAGAAAAGCTGTCTTTAAGACCTTTCAGAATTGGAATATTTTCTATTTCTTCTCCGTCTGCCTCAAAAATACGGTAATTATTATTTTAGGCGACCACGACACTCCCGTAGATTCCGTGGATTACCTTGTTCCACAGCCCCTCGGACTTTCCGCTTCGCAAATCTTTATCGGGATTTTCTCGGCAGATACGGCCTTGTTTAACGGGCTTACCATTCGCGAAGATGTGGCCTCGCAACTGGATTTAGGGCCCACGATTTTTGACTTGGCTCAGGTCCGCGAACCGAACCATTTCTGGGGTTATGACTTGCTTGCTCAGGAGCGCCCTGCAGAACAGCCATCGGTATTCTTCTCGCAGAACGCCTACTACCTAGGGTTCCGCGACCATGTGCTTGCAGGGGGCCTCGAAAACGAGGATGTGTACCGCGCCGCCCCCGGTGGCGAATCCCCGTATGCGCTCACGACAGATGCAGCCGACCTTGCTTGGAAAGAGAAGGCGGTGGGGGCTGCGAGGGCCGTGCGTTCCGTGCTCCGCAACGACATTATGATGCCGTAGGGCTAATCACTCCATCAGTCGTAATTGACCAAATATCAACAACTTGGGTCGCAAATCGTGCCGTCTGCGACCCTTTTTATTATATTGCTCCCTATGGCTAACAAAAAATCACTTCCTGAAAGATTTTCCAACTGGTACATTCCCCTGATTTGCAAGCACCAGTACAAGGCCCTCGCCTTTTACCTGATTTTGGCGCTACTTTTTGCGATTCCCATTTTATTCAAGCCGGGACTCAAGCTAGATGCCGACCTTTCCCACTTGCTGCCCGAAGGCACTCCCAGCGTAAAGGCTCTCGAGGAATCTTACCAGCGTTTCGGTTCCACCGACAAGTTCATGATTGCCATCCAAAGCGAAGACGTGAACCTGGTGGTGGCCCTGCAGGATTCCATAGCCGAATACATCCACAAGAATTGGGAAGGCGACTACGTTTCCACCCAGGTCGATAACGACAACCAGTTTTTCAAGGATAACGCTCTCCTCTACCTGCCCATAAAGCACCTGGAACACATCCGCGACAATCTAGAAGACCTGCAGCTTGAAATCGGGCGCAAGAACGGCCCGCTGGTAGTTGACCTGTTGGGCGACCCTTCGACAAATTCAGGGACCGATAGTGCGACAACAGCCGAGCCCGCGAAAAAGGAACGGGTCTGGATCGACGAAAACCTGCCGCAGGAACTGGGTCTCCCCGACGAAGCGGTAAGCGCCTTTGCCGCATTCTTCAAGAAGGACAAGGCTGATTCCATCGATATCGCCAAGGCCGCAAACGAAGAGGAAGAATGGAATCCGAAATCCACCATTCCCACGGAACTCAAGAACCGCCTGATTGGTTCCCCGCGCCCGGATAGTACCGGGAAGATTCTCTACAACGGCGTGGTAAACGCCAAGCTCATCAAGCCCTCTACGGATTATGAATTCGTGACCCACATCTTGGCCCGCACCGATTCCCTGCTGGCCTATTTCAGCAGCAAGACATACCCGGTGCCGACCCGCTTTACTGTCGAAGGTACCTACGAGGGCCTTAAGGAAGTGGATGAAGTCGCGAACGATTCTGTCTTCTCCTTCGCCATCAGCCTCGTGCTCATCATCTTCCTCACGATTTTCTTCTTCAGGAGCGTGAAGGGCCCGATTCTCGTGACGGCATCGGTGCTCTACGCCTGCCTCCCGACCCTTGCATTTACGGCCCTGTTCTACGGCAAGCTGAACCCCTTCACGGTGTTTGTGGCCTCCATCATCTTGGGCATCGGTATCGACTACTCGATTCATATCCTAGGCACTTCGCAGAAACTATTGCACAAGTATGCGACCCTCGAAGAAGTGCTGGAACATGCCCAGAGGAAGATGCTCAAGCCCTTCTTGCTCGCAAGCTTCACGACAATTGCCGCCTTCCTTACGCTCCTTGCCGCACACTTCCGCGGGTTCTATGAGTTCGGCGTGGTGGCCTCCGTAGGCGTATTCTTCAGCATGCTTACCTCTGTGCTTGTGCTCCCCGTCTTTATCAAGTGTATGGGCGGAATCCCGAAGGCTCCGGACAATTCCCTGTTGCCCAAGTCCTGGGACGAAGCGAAAATTTTACGTTTCTTCAAGTATGCAGCCCTTGCTGGATTTGCCCTAGGTGCAGTGTCGCTCTGGTTCGCACAGGATGTAGACTTTGAACATAACCTCCGCAACCTGCGTCGCGTCTCTACCAACGTGACGGCCTCGAAGAACAAGATTTCTACGAAGGTGACCCGCGCGACAGGCAAGGCCGTAACCTCAACACCGGCAGCCGTGATGGGGAGTAAGCCCGAACAACTGGACAAGCTTTACGATACCCTGATGGTGCGCCTGCACGTGGAACACGATTCAACCCTCGGAAGTTTCCTCACCCTCAAGAGTTTCGTTCCGCCAAAAGATTCCCAGGAAGCCCGCCTCGAAATCATCGAAGAAATCCGCGACCTTGTAGAGGCCCGCGTGTTTGATCGTGCCGAGGGCGAAGATTCCGTGAATATTGCGAACCTGCGCAAGCTATCCTCTGTAGAGAAAACCTTTACCGCCGAAGATGTCCCGAGCTGGACTCTTGACCTGTTGCGAGAAAAGGACGGCAGCTATGGAAAAATCGGCTTTATCTACGGTGATTTTCCCAGCTGGGATGCCCACGCGTTGCACCGATTCCAGGAACGCTACGGCCATTGGAACTTTGACGGCGAAGACCTGCGCACCTTCTCCTCGCAGTTTATCCTCTCTGATGTGATCGATTCCGTAAAGAAAGACAGTTTCCGCCTGGCTCTGGTCATCATCCTCGTGATTTTCGGCACGCTGGTAATCTCTTTCCGCAAGCCGAAACTCTTCTTGGCAGGCTGTATTTCCTTTGGCATGGGAACGTTACTCACCCTCGGGCTTCTCGGGTTCCTCACCGACATGTTTGAATTCGGGAAAATCAGCATCTACAACGTGATTGTAATCCCAATGTCACTCGGTATCGGCATCGACGCCACTATCCACATGATTACCTCATGGATAGGCGACAAGGACCTGACGCTCCGCCAGCTGATGGACACCACCGGCCGCAACGTGATGGCAAGTTCCACCACCACCATTGCTGGTTTTGTCGGGTTCCTGTTCACCACCCACCGCGGCCTCAAGGGCATCGGCGACCTGGCCTGCATCAGCATCGCCATGTTCCTTGTCACAAGCATCATCTTTACGATGTACCTGTGCGGTTCTTGGCTCAAGAAGAAACAGATTGGCGAATCCGCAAAAAATTGAAACCTGGGCATCTGTTGGCATTATTCCAAGTTAGAATAACGCGGCTTACGTTCTGAAAATGTGACAAAGGGCATATTTTTTGCCCTTTTATCATTTTGTCGGATTTTTTCATGTTTTTTTTGTTTATTTTCAACTTGTAGAGTTTTGCAATACGCTGTATTGCGAGTTTGGGTCAGTATCAAGGAGTGATTTGTGCAAAAAGAACCCCGTTCGGTAATATTTTTTACCCTGCTGCTTTTTGTGGTGGGCGTCAATTTGTCATTTGCTGCATGGGATGGGAAAACCAAAACGAAGCCCTCCAAAACAGAAACCATAGACAAGCAGGAATATTTTCTCATTGAGAATGAGGCGAATCTAGCCTGGTTTGCCGATTCCGTGAATTCAACTTCTGGGACAATCAACATTAATGCCAAGCTGATGGCTCCGCTGGATATGGGGCACAAGCTGTTTATGCCCATAGCCTCCGGTTCTGGAGCCATAATGTTTGGCGGAGTCTTTGATGGAAACAACCAGACTATTTCAAACCTGTATCTGAATTCTGAGGAATTGGGCGAGATTCCCGGAGCCTTCTGCCCAGCGAAATATCCCAAGTGCAATGCCCAGAATGTAGGCCTTGTCGGTGTTCTTAATGGCGGAACCATCAAGAACCTGAATCTACAAGATGTGGATATTCTGGCGGCAACTAACAAGGGTGTATCCGGTGGCAAGGACAACCCGATTTCTGTGGGACCTTTTGTAGGATTCCAAAGGGGCGGAACCGTTGAAAATTGCTTTGTAACGGGAGAAATTCTCACGAGTGGCAAGGGCAACAGTATTGGCGGCCTTGTGGGTAACGCATGGAAAGGAAGCATTAATAACAGCCTGAGTACGGTTGATGTCTGGGTAAGCGGCGACGAATCCTATGTGGGAGGCGTTGTGGGTTCTATCCGTGAAGGAGAAGGTGTTACGGGAGGTGTTTCTGTCGATGCCTGCGTGTACGATGGGAGCATCATTATCAATAGCGGGAACGGCACTGCCGGTGGCGTTGTAGGCTATTATGAAAGGGGGGCGCTATCTGTTTCTAGGTCCTATTTCGACACGGACATTATTGAAGACGGGTTAGGAAAGATTGCCGATGGCTTGACAATGGAAGGTACTATTTCCAGTGCCAAGAACCTCAACATAGGCAAGGTGGTTTGCGATCTGAATGGCGGTCAGTGGGCAAATAATGCTTGTTCTAAGGAAGGCTCGTGGGGTATTGGTGCTGCCCATATAACCCTCAACGACATATCACTGGATGCCAATGGGAATGTGGTTTACCAGATTAGTTTTAATGCCAACGAGGGGACGTTTACAAGCGGAGCCAAGTATACCAAGTTCCTTAAGGCGGAAGACTTGATTACAGCTGACGAAATATCGACTCCCGTCCATGGCGATACTGTCTTTGGCGGCTGGGCTTTGACCTCCGATGCGGCGCAACCTACCGAGAATTTGGGCACGGTGAAGGGGCCCCAGACGATTTATGCTTATTGGAAAACCATGTATCTGATTACCTTTGATGCTACGACTAAGGGAGTCTTTGATGCAGATGGAGAAGCACCGTCGAATTTAAAGAAAAAGCTGGTTGCCGCGGGTGACAAAATTGATGTGGATGGAATTGGAGTACCGCGGTATGCTAAAGATGGAACGGTATACTACTTTGCCGGTTGGGCCGCCACTGAAGATGCTACCGAGGCCTTGAACGATTTTGGCGCGGCTTCAGAACAAAAGACATTCTATGCCGTCTGGGTTGCGGCGCCCACTTATGTGGTAACTTTCAACACCCACGGGTTCGGTACGACAGAAGTCTATGTTCAGGAAAATGCCCGGAATGACCAGACTGTGGCTCAGCCCGAAAACCCTGAGGCTACAGGTTATGAATTTGAAGGGTGGTTCGGTCTTGAGGATGGCGACGATGCATTTGACTTCAGTACGATTATAACAGGGGATACGGTAATTCATGCCAAGTGGTCTCCTGTAGACTATACCATTACATACGAATTGAACGGTGGAAAAAACAATTCCAAGAATCCCGCCTCGTACAATATCAAGAGTGAAAGTATTGAACTGAAGAACCCCTCAAAGACAGGTTATGCATTTGAAGGCTGGTATTATGATAAAAAATTCTCCATGCCTGCGGTACAGATAACCGAGGGCTCTACGGGAGACAAGGCTTTGTTTGCCAAATGGTCTGTCAAGACATTCCCCATTGTCTACATGGCAGGCTCCTATGGTGTAGAGGTGGTGCCATCGGATGTAAAGCAGTACGACGTTCCCATCAATCTGAGGGGGGCCTCCTATACGAGGGAAGGATACCTTCAGGACGGCTGGTCCACCAAGAATGGAGGCTCCAAGGTTTATGAGCTGGATGCCGTCTACAAGCAGAACAGCACCTTGACCCTATACCCTTATTGGGTAGAAGACCCGACATATAAAAAAGACCCCTCTTCTATAAGGGACTTCGCCTCTGTGAGGATTCATGGTTTCGGCATTGTGGTCCAAAACCGCGGGCTGGAAATAGTCAACGCAAGGCCCGGTGCCGCCGTGTCCGTGATGGATATGCAGGGACGCTTGGTTCGGAAAGGTGTCGCCGGTTCTACCGGGTTTAGGGTGACCGGTCTTGTTCCTGGGAATTACGTGGTGCGGGTAAACGGAGTGGTCCGCCAGGCCCGCATCCGCTAGGGCTTCTTGCGGCTCATCCAGCTGAGCACCAGGTTCTGCCAGACCACGTAGCAGGTGGGGGCAAGGGCCACCACCGGGCCTGCGTAAAGCGTAGATATCCAGATGACCAGGGTGGTGTTCTTTTGACCCATGCTCTGGGAACCTTCGATGGGCCTACGATTCCTTTCGCAGAACCAGCCTAGCCAGAACAGCAATAGACAAAGCACTAGTGAAATTCCCGCCATCCACGGGAGTTTTCCGCTGTTCCACAGATCCATGAATCCCATTTCCCGAATGTCGAAACTGGCCTTTGCAAGAATCACGAATACGGAAAATGTCCACACGAACATGGTGTACTTCTGGAACTTGGCCGCCCTGTCGGCAAGTTCCGGGTAAAAGGCCCGAAGTCCAAGCGCAAAAGCCAGCGGGATGCTGATGATGGGCTGGATGGTGTTGAAAATTTTCCAGGCGATTTCAGAGAGGCTCGCGTCCGCTCCGGTCAGATAGCCAAAAATTAGCGGGATGGAGAAGCAGGCGATCAGGTTTCCGCTCAGGAATATTTTCAGGGCCAGAGATGCCGAACCGCCCAGCATTTTCGCCATGGCGGGAGCTGCGTTTGCAGGCGGACACAGGGCGATAATTGCCCCTCCCAAGAGTACTTCCCGCGGGAGGTTGAACGCAGTAACGATGGCCCACAAGATTCCGATGAGAATCAGGCTTGCCACGAAGGCTCGAATCTCAATCTTGAAGGTGTATCCGTGGGTCTGGGGCGGGATTTTGGTCACGAAGGTAAGGAACATCATGGTGCCGATCAAAAACGGCATCAAGGGAGACAACACATGGGCCTGGGGAATCAAAATTCCGAGTAAAATGGCCACAGGCATCAAGATGGCACGCAAATTTTTCATGACGGCGCCAAATTTAGCTTTTTAGTCGAAGGCTGGTTTCCATCAATCGAACAACTCTCAACTCATAACTGACAACTATTTGCTATATTCCCCCCCATGTTGCGTTCCAAGTACCAGGGCCTGCGTTTTGCCGACGGCCCCGTTGCCAAGAAGAAACAGACCAACCCCATCACGCTGGTGGTGCTGGGCTACTTGTTGCTTATTCTTGTTGGCGCTATTTTGCTTCGACTTCCGGTATCGCTCCGGACGCCCATCTCCTTCTTGGAAGCCCTGTTTACCGCCACTTCTGCCGTGTGCGTCACTGGACTTTCTGTGCTGGATATCAGCAGTACGTTTACCCACTTTGGCGACTGGGTCCTGCTGGTGCTGATGCAGCTGGGCGGTCTTGGAATCATGACGGTATCTACCACCTTGATTCTTTTGGCGGGCATGCACCCTGGCTTTAACCACCAGTCCGTGCTGCTTTCGGCTTTTTCTCAAGAGGGAAATATCGACCCTTCGAAAATCCTGAAGGCGGTTCTGCCCTTCACCTTTATTCTGGAACTCATCGGGGCGGCGGTCTATTTTACCCAGTTCTCTGGCGCCACGCTCTACGACCGCATATTCGTTTCGGTGTTCCAGGCGGTAAGTTCTTTCTGTAATGTGGGCTTTACCCTGTTCCCGGATTCCCTGGTGCAGTTCCAGCTGAACCCCCTGGTGAACCTTTCCACTTGCGTGCTGGCCCTGGCGGGGGGATTTGGTTTCTTGGCCGTGACGGAACTCCAGTATGTGTTTGACTTTAAGCAGCGCAAGGTCCGGAAAATTTCGCTCCATACCCGCATTGCGACCTTCGGCACCCTGTTCGTGGTGGCGGCCAGCGTGCTGGTGTTCTCGCTTACGGAATGGAACAATACCCTTGGTGACCTGAGCGTTGGGCAGAAGTTTGAATCCACCCTGTTCATGGCCTTTACCAGCCGCACCGCTGGGCTCAACACGGTAGATGTTCCCGGCCTGTGTGCCAGCTCCCTGTTCTTCTTTATCGTCATCATGTTCATTGGTGCAAACCCCGGCAGCTGCGGTGGTGGTGTGAAGGTGACTACCGCTGCAGTGATTGGGCTTTTGGGGTTCAACCGCCTGCTGGGGCGCGAAAAGACCCAGGTTCTTGGTCGCACAATTCCC
>CALATK010000102.1 GCA_937891805.1 uncultured Fibrobacter sp.
TCGGCTTTGAGCAGTTCCTTGCTGTAATGGACTACGGCGGGGAAGTCCCCTTCTACGGCGGCCTTCTTTGCGGTGGACGAGAGCAGGCTTTTCAGGTCGTCGGTGCGCTTTTCGATGGGGGTGATGGGCTTTTGTAAAGTGCGGTTGTCCGCCTTGCCCAAAAAGGCCTTGGTGGCACTGAGGAAACTCTTGGCGTCTTCGTTGTCGGGTTTCAGGGAAAGCGCCTTGGTCAAGGCCTTTTCCGCTTCCCGGTAGTTGCGGGAGTAGAAAAGGATTTTCCCGTGCATGGTCCAAATCTTGTAGTCGTTCTGTGCCTTGGCGAGGGTCTCTTCGCTGATGGCTCGTGCTTCTTCGTAGCGGCCCAGGAACATCAGGGCATCCATCAGGGTTTCGCCAAGTTCCTTGCTCATGCCGAATCTTCCACGTACACCGTACAGGATATCCACCGCTTCGGCGTACTGGTCAAGCCCCATGTAGGTCTTGGCAAGGTAAACGCCAAGGCGGCTGCTGGGCTGAGTGTCGTAGAGCCTCTGCACCACGATCAGGGATTGGTGACGCTGGCCAAGCCCCCACAGGGCGTGGCTCAGGTTGATGACGTATTCCGGGTTGTTTGGGGTGTACTGCAGGACCCCTTCGGCACATTCGCGGGCACGACCGTAGTCGAATACCGCCTCGTACATTTCGCCCAGAATGGAGAGGAGTTTCCCGTTCTTGCGAACCAGCTCCATCTCGCTTTCAAAGTGGCTGATGCCAGGGCCATAGAGTTCCTTGAGCTGATAGACGAACCCGCAGTTGATCAGGTACAGGGGCTCTTCCGGATCCATCTTGTTGGCCCGTTCGAAGTAACTGAGGGCTACCAGTGGCTGGTCTTCTAGCAACCGCAAAATTCCCACCTGGCTCATGACGGCGGCGTTGAACTTGGCCTGCTTCTTGGCGGATTCGGCATCGCTGGCCTGTTCGGGCTTGGCTCCGACAGTTACCCCTTCGATGGCGTTGTCCATGACCTTGCCGTATTTCTTCTTGTTGATCCCTTGGGTCCAGGCTACGGCCAAAATGCCACGGCCGTCTTCGTAGAAGAACCGGCCCTTGTAACTGAAGTCAAAGCGGTTCACCGTATGGGTGAGGGTGAACTCTTGGGCGTAGCGGTCGCCAACCTTGACCCGCCTGCTTTCTAGGCTGGGTTCGTTTGGATCTACGCCAAGTCGAACCAGCAGCACCTTGAACAGGTCCTGGGAGGAAACCTCTTCGGCGGGCACAAGGGCTACGTAGATAAAGAAGGAAACGTCTTCGTCCTTGTTGGTGAGTACCAGGTCCGGGTCGTTGTTCTGCTTGGAAATGCCGTTCCAGAAATGCCAGAGGGTGTCCTTTACCGCCCAGCGGTAGCCCAGGGCTTCGGAAGTGTAGTCCTGCAGGTGCTCCGGCGAAAGCTCCGGGCCTTCTTCCCGCTGGATTTCCTTCAGTTCGAAACTGGCGAAAAATTCCCGCCATTCCTCTTTCAGGCCGCCTGCTGGGGGCAGGTTGTCCGAAGCCGAAAGGGTGAGGGTGTAGATGCGGTTCCCGCTTCCCGTGACAAGGCCTACCGCCTCGTAGGGTGTGTCGTAACGCTTGCCTACGATGTCGAAGAAGGCTCCCGTGGCACCGAAGGCCTCTTCGGGGTAGGTTTCGGCCAGAGTCGCCTTCTTGCCGCTGGACTCGAAACTCTGCATCTCGATGCGGGCCCGGTCCATGAGGTTCATGGGTTCGCCTTCGGCAAGGGTCACTTCCCGGAGTACCGCCCTCCGGCCGGTGCGGGCGTTGTAGAATTCGTAGGGGGCTCCGTCTTCGCCGCCGATCATGGACCAGTCTCCACCCGGATTCTTGAAACGGTAGCCCTTGGAATCCAGGGCAGTGGCGCTTGCCGACCTATGTTCCGGGTCTTGGTTTGAACTTGTTGCAGGTGTCGTGGACGATTCGTCGTAACTATAGTAGTCCCGTGCCGTGTTGCCCGACGTCTCCGCAGACGAACTTGCGTTTTGGGGTTCGGGGTTTACCAACGGGTCTCCGTTTCCTGCACAGGAAATTAAGAAAAATAGTGCGAACAGGGGGAGGCAAAGGCCTCGAAAGCGGTAAGGAATATGGGGCAAGGCGTTGTTCATGATACTCGGGCTTGTTCCCGAAATATGGGGTGGATTTTGCGGTAATATAGTAAAGAACCCCTCTATTTTGTTGGCCTTTGTCATGGCGTACCCTCGGGTCAGCCTTCTTGGGGAAAATATTAGACAAAACTGTTTTTTTTCTTACATTTTACTCGAGTGTAATCTAATTTCAGGAGAAAAAAAATGAAAAGTCTTTTGACTACATGCGGACTTGCCCTGTCAGTTTTCCTCTTCGCCTGCGGCGACGACGGAACCTCAAGCCAGACCGAAGTCGGGAATGGCGAGAGTCCCGAAATTTCTTCGGGTTCATCTTTGCAAGGTTCGGAGGATATTTCCTCTTCAGAAAATCAGTCCGGCGATGCTCCTGCTTCGTCGCCCTCGACTCCAGATGATGGTCAATTTTCTAGCGATTCACAGACAGGGGATAGGGAAGGGTCTTCCAGCAGCAAGGCGTCTCTTCCCTGCGATAGTTGCGAATATGGAGTCCTGGTCGATAGTCGTGACAAAAAGGAATACCTCACGGTGAAAATCGGAGAACAGGTCTGGATGGCGGAGAACCTGAACTACGCCGATAGCGTGGCTTACCCTATCTTGGAGGGAAGTTCCTGGTGTCTCGACGATAAGTTGGATTCCTGTGCTAAGTACGGGCGCTACTACACGTGGAGTGCCGTTGTGGACTCCACGGGCGAATGGAATACGGTAGAGAAGGAGACGGTCAAGAGTGTTCATTCGCCTGTCACACCCCTTCAGGGCGTCTGCGACAAGGGCTGGCATGTGCCCACCGAGGCTGAATATATGACATTGTTTGAATACGTGGGCGGCATTTCCACTGCTGGCAAGGTATTGAAGTCCAGGTGGAGTTGGAACTGGAATAAGAGTGATAACGTTACCGGCAATGGTACGGATGCCTATGGCTTTACAGCATTGCCCGTTGGCTCCAAAGGTACCATTGGAGAACTTACCTATTTCTGGACATCTTCGTCGGTAACGAACATGTATAAGCGTGCCGTGAGGTTTGATAATCTCTATGACAAGGCCATCATCAACGATGTAGGTGAGGCCCAAAGGTCCTTTGTCCGTTGTGTCAAGGACTAGCGATAGGCAGGGACTGCCATTGCCAGTTTGCCCTATTTTTTGTATTTTTTACGCCAGCAAACGCACTTACCTACTGGGTAGGTGGCAATTTCAACAACAAACAAAAAGGATCCAATAATGGCTCTTAAACTCGGTATCAATGGTTTCGGCCGCATCGGCCGTATGGTGTTCCGCGCTGCTGTGGAAAACTTCTCCAAGGACATTCAGGTTGTCGGTATCAACGACCTCCTCGACGTTGACTATCTCGCTTACATGCTGAAGTACGACTCCGTGCACGGCGCTTTCAAGCACGACGTGTCTTTCGAAGGCAACTTCCTCATCGTTGACGGCAACAAGATTCAGGTGTTCGCCGAAAAGGATCCCACCAACATCACTTGGGGTGCCCTCGGTGTTGACGTCGTTGTGGAATCCACTGGCTTCTTCCTGACCGACGAACTCGCCCGCGCCCACATCAAGGCCGGTGCCAAGAAGGTCATCATGTCCGCTCCTTCCAAGGACGCTACCCCGATGTTCGTTTACGGTGTGAACCACCAGACCTACGCCGGCCAGGACATCATCTCCAACGCTTCCTGCACCACCAACTGCCTCGCCCCGATGTCCAAGGTCCTGAACGACAAGTTCGGCATCAAGCGCGGCCTCATGACCACCGTTCACGCTGCAACTGCTACGCAGAAGACCGTCGACGGCCCGTCCAAGAAGGACTGGCGCGGTGGCCGTGGCATCCTCGAAAACATCATCCCGTCTTCTACGGGTGCTGCTAAGGCCGTGGGCAAGGTTCTCCCGCAGCTCAACGGTAAGCTCACTGGTATGAGCCTCCGCGTTCCGACCTCCGACGTTTCTTTCGTTGACCTCACTGCCGAACTCGAAAAGCCGGCTACCTACGAAGAAATCTGCAAGGCCATGAAGGAAGCTTCTGAAGGCGAACTCAAGGGCATCCTCGGTTACACCGACGAAGCTCTCGTTTCTACCGACTTCCGCAACGACGCTCGCACTTCCATCTTCGACGTCAAGGCTGGTATCCAGCTCGACCCGACCTTCGTGAAGGTTTGCGCCTGGTACGATAACGAATGGGGCTACAGCAACAAGGTTTGCGAAATGGCCCGCGTCATCACCAAGTAAGATTTCTACATGGCGCTAGTAGTGTGGACGCAATAATCAGATATCCGCACTTCCGCTAAAGAATCTTTCAAATTCCCTGCCGGTAACCCCGGCGGGGAGTTTTTGTTTTTAGGGGCTAGGATTTAGGGGTTAGGATCTAGGGGCTAGGGACTTGTGTCTCGGCTTTACTTGGCCGTTGTGGCTGCCGTTTGAGTGTCCTTGCCGGCGGTGGTTGTGTCTTTGGACTGTGTGGCCGTCGTATCTGCGGCTTGTGGCGTGCTCAGCGTGTCGATTTTTCGCTTGACGCTGGGGAGCATCTTCTGCAAGTCGATAAAATCAACCTTTCGCTCTTCGGTTAGGGAACGAATAGGTGCAAGGTACACGGAGTCCGCTACCCCGATGGTGTCTATATTCCATAAATCGAACCAGGAGAGGAAAAGTGCGGCCCATTCCTTCGCCCAAATTTTTTTTGCCTCACGGTTAGAAAACCATCTTTCCGGGACGAATACGTAAGACGAATCTCCAGATACAATGAAGTGTGGCTTTCCACCGGCAAGGGTGTTGAAAATTTTTGCAGCGCGTTTGGTGGCTGCGGTTCCCGTTATAAGCAATACGGTGTCTGCATTCCGTTTTTTGAACCAAGGAATAACAGTACGGGCTTCTTCTAGAGTCGATGGATCGTTGTGTCGCGCAAGAAATACAGAATTGCTATCGAAATCCCCTTGTTTCATGAAGTCTTCAACATAAAAGTCTGCATTATTCCTGTCCTTGAAAACCCGCCTTCCCAGGATTAAAACGGAATCGACCTTGCCTTCGCGCATTAATTTTGCAACATAGTTCGTTCGTTCCATATCGGGGCCTTGTCCGTCTAAGACAGCTACCCATTTTACATGGGTGAAGTGGTCTATTTGTTCAAGCCAAAAACCGCTGGTCGTAATGATTAGGTAAAAAGCCAGCAGGACTATAAAGAACAGGGTTGTAGTGATCCAGTATATTTTTCTAGATGCTTTCTTGATTCGCTTGTCTTTTTTCAATAGCATGTTGAATTCCTTGGCGCAGATCTACCACTTGTACAATATAGCCGTTTCACCGTCGTCGTAATAGCGTTCCCGCTTGCCGTACGCCTGGAATCCGTGTTTTTCGTAAAGGGCTCTTGCTTTTGAATTTCCTTCGCGGACTTCCAGAAAGCAGTGGTCGCCTTTATCTCGATTCAGTTTGCCCAGACCATAGTGCAAGAAAGCCGATGCGATTCCTTTTCGCTGAAAATCTGAAGCTACGGCGATGGTCAAAAGCTCTGAGTCGGATTCCATCAGGTGGAATATGGCATAACCGGCGAATGCCCCGTTCTCTTCGTCCACCAGGCAGAGGGCATAGTTTGCCCGTAGTTCGGAGTGAAACTGTTTCTCGTTCCAGTTTTGGAAGTCAAGAGCCGACTGCAAGGCTAAAACATGGGGGAGGTCCGCTTCGGTCATGGGGCGTATTGGCATGGTAAACCCCGTTAAAGCTTAGTGCCCCTTCTCGAAATAGGAAGGCTGGATGTAGTTGGCTTCTTGAATCAGGGACGGTTGATGCTTCTCGAAAAGCTTGGCCCAGAGGCTTAGGGGATTGCCCTCGTCGAGAAAGGTTTTCACGTTATTTGCGGAGAAAAAAGCGCCTAGGCTTGCATCGTCTTGGGCTGGCTTGTCCAGGACGGCGTAGGTCGCACTCCCTTTCTTGACTTTTGCGATGACATCTTCCGTAGAATCGAAGGACTCCTGACCGCAGAGCCGCAGGTACCAGTAGTCTTTTCGGGCTTTTACCACGACGGCTGTGTCAGGAGCTTCGGAAAAGCTTTCCAGGGCCTCTAGCGTTGATACTCCGTAGAGTTTGCGGGCTCCGCTGAAGCAGATTCCTTGGCAAAAGGCCACACCGGTCCTAAGACCGCTAAAGGAACCCGGCCCGAGAGTCACCATGACCCGGCCGATATCTTGGAGGGCGATGCCGCTTTGTTCCAGCAAGTTGTCCAGGTTCTTGCTGAGGGTTTCGCCCCGGGCTTCGGGGTCCACGATTTCTTTGTAGAATATCCCTTCGTGCCCTTCGCCGGTTGCGCCCGCGATGGCTATGGAAATTCCCTTCCGGGAGGTGTCTACAAAGAGGTCAAAGGACATGGGGGTGTGATGTGTGGAATGTGGAATGTGAGGTGTGTAATGGGGAAAGCTCAACCTCGCGCCTCGAGCCTCATCACTCACAACTCACAACTCATAACTCATAACTCACTTACCTTCTGATAGTAAGGCTCTTGTCAATAATCAGGTCGATGAGGCTGGAATAGGTGATGCCGTTGCAGGCCGCCTGTTGCGGGAGCAGCGACGTGGGGGTCATGCCGGGCAGGGTGTTGGTCTCGATGGCCCACAGGTTTCCGTCCTTGTCGATACGCACGTCGGTACGGCTGTAGCCGGCACCGCCCAGGGCGTAGTGGGCGTTCTTCACCAGTTCCTGGATGCGGGCGGTGAGTTCGGGCTTGAATTCGGCCGGTGTCACCTCCTGGCATTCGCCGTTGTACTTGGCTTCGAAGTCAAAATACTCGCGGGTGGTCATACGCATTTCGGTAGGCGGCAGGGGTTTTTCGCCTTCGATGTATCCACAGCTGGCTTCTTCGCCGGCGATGAATTTTTCGCAGAGCAGGCGGTCGGAATCCTTGAACAGGTCCGTTGCAATCTTGCCGGCCTCGTCCAAATCCTTGGCGATGCCGATACCGATGCTGGAGCCGCCCAAGGGGTCCTTGATGACCAGGGGGAATCCAAGTTCGTCGGAGACGCTAACCAAAGTGTCGCCGTTGAAGTCGTGCTTGAAAATCACGCGGTAGGGTGGCGTGGGGACTCCGTTTGCCTTGTAGATTTCCTTGGACTTGATCTTGTCCATGGCAAGTGCTGAAGCCAAAAGGCCGCAACCGGTGTAGGGAATGCCCCAGTTTTCAAGCATGGCCTGGATGTGTCCGTCTTCGCCCCATTTGCCGTGAAGGGCCAAAAAGGCGATATCTGCCGAGGGCAGTTCCGAAAGGGCCGGGGACTTTTTGGTCACGGCGGCGGAGCCTTCCAGGGAGCGGAAATAGTTGACGGAGAAGTTGTCTTTCTGGTAAGGGGAAAGTTCCCTTGCGGACCAGTGCCAGGTGCCGTCCTTGTCGATCAATACGGGGTGGATGTTATACTTTTCGGGATCCATGGCGCGGACCACGCCGGTGCCACTCACTACGGAAACATCGTGCTCTGTGGAGGGGCCGCCCATCAAAACTAAAACGCGTAAACGGGGCATTTTCAATTCCTTTAAAAATGACAAGAGAAATGTAGATATTTTGCAGACGAAAAACAGTTTTGCCTGCGATTTTTATGTATTTTAGAAACCGTATGGAGAAAATGGCAAGGGCGCTCACGATTGCCGGATTCGACGGCTCTGCTGGTGCGGGAATTCTCGCCGATGTGATGACCATGGCCCATTTCGGGGTCTATGGCGAGGCCGTGTGCACCGCCATGACGGAGCAGAACGAAAACGAGTTCGTAACGCCTGGCTGGGTCATCTGGGACCGTATCGAGGCTCAACTTTCTACCCTGTTCAAGTCCTATACCTTCAAGTACGTAAAGATAGGCATGGTAGAGCACGCCAAGAACCTTGGCAGAATAGTGGATTTCGTTCGGGAAAAGTCGCCAGACGCCTTCATCTTGTGGGACCCGGTGGCCAGTGCCAGTGCGGGCTACCGTTTTTTGCGGAACATGGACCAAGACGACTTTGTGCCCATCATGAAACGCCTGGACCTGATTACGCCAAATCAAGACGAGTTCGCCCTTTTCGGGTTTGGCCTTTCGGCGTCTCGGGACGAAATTGCGCTGGGCAAGGATTTTGCCCTGCTTCTGAAGGGCGGGCATTCCCAGGGGAACGAAGCGGTAGATACCCTCTGGACCGCCGAAGGGCAGTTCAAGTTTGCATCGCCACGACTCCAGGGGGTCGATAAGCACGGCACAGGCTGTCACCTTTCGTCGGCAATCCTTGCCAATGTTGCTTTGGGCAAAAACCTACCCGACGCCTGCCAGGCGGCTAAAGACTATATGAATCAGTTTTTACAGGCAGGGGAGGGCCGCCTGGGCGGTTTGCTCTAGCGTACCTGAATCAGCTGTTGCTTGCGGATATTCCCGTTTTCAATTTGCAGAAGATAGATGCCGCGGTTTAAGCCGTGAGTGCTTACGGGTGAGCCGAGGCTTTCCCGGAGCAGTTTCCCGTTAACCATAAAGAGCCTTGCTCTTGTGCTTGAGGTGTACTGAAAATGGTTCTTTTGAACTGTGGGAGTAATTCTCGTTTCATTTGCCGGTAAAACTGTAGCAGCACTTCCAAGACCTCCCATGGAGTTGGCGGCACGGACGGTAATGACATCTTTATCAGAAATGGATTTGAAGGTGTATTGATTTTCTGTAGTGAGGGCCTCGAAGGTCCCGTTCTTGAATATGGCCCAGCAGAGGGCTGCACCGTCGGCATTCCAGGTGATGGTTTTAGTGGTTGCATCCAGGGATACGGTGGGGGCCTTGACTTGGGCAGAATACTTTTCGGGAGTCCAGCTGTCGGAGCCACCCAGGATGTTTGCAAGGGTGTAGTCCTTTGCGTCACTTT
>CALATK010000103.1 GCA_937891805.1 uncultured Fibrobacter sp.
ATTCAACGTCTTCTTTTGAAGGGTTGGTATCGTCAAGACGCAGATTGCATTCGCCGCCGTATTTTTCAGCAGTGCTGAAGTCGATGCAGATAGCTTTTGCATGACCGATGTGAAGATAGCCGTTGGGTTCGGGCGGGAAACGGGTATGCACCTTGGTGCGCTTGCCCGTCTTGAGGTCGTTGACGATGATGTCCTGTACAAAATTCGAAGATTCGGGGATTTCCATTGTGGTATCCTTTTAAAATTTTACGGGGGAAAGATAGCATTTTAGTTATTAGTTATTAGTTACTAGTTTCTAGTAAATACGCAGGAAAAGGAGTCTTTTAGACGAATGTCGGCATTAGTGGTTAGGGAGGAAGGGCGAAATCGGCTCCTAGATTGTGTAGGGGAAAGCCTTGGTCTTTCGCTTCGCTCAATCCCCAACTATTCGGCTCGGTCCAAGCCAGTTTGCAAGCAACCTGTCACGACACTCGCCTTGGACTGTTGTCCCCTCGCTCCAGCCGCGGCCTTTATGGTTGTGTCACCCCGACGCTCTTTCATTGTCATCCCCGCGCAGGCGGGGATCTCCTTGCCGATCCCGCCGCGTCTTCCGCTACCCCTTCTCCTAGGGGCTTAGCCCCTAAGACCCCATTTTAAAACTATAATTTGGAATGACATGCCCATCACCGTCTGCAATTTTACAAATGTCTATGAGAACCAGCCCTTCATAGAGGGCCTATGGCTCTCTGGAGAGGCCACATGGATAGACTGCACCGACATTCCGGGCACGGACTGCTACTGCGACGACGAGGCCGTCGAAACCATCCGCAAGCGCATCGCCGACGCAGGCATTAAGGATGCAGGCGGAATTCATTTCTTCGACAACGGGAATTACCACTATATGAGCAAGATCTGGACCGACATGATTCAGGAACCGTTTTCGCTTGTGGTTTTTGACCATCACCCCGACATGCAAGCCCCGCGATTCGGGAACATCCTCAGTTGCGGCGGCTGGGTCAAGAAGGTTCTCGAAGAGAATAAGTTCATAGACAACGTTGTCATTATCGGAGTCGCCGACCACCTCGTAGATGAAATCCGCGCAGAACTTTCGCAGGCAGGTGATGCGGAAATTTTAGACGAGGTCACCTTCATCCGCGAAAGCGAAATTGCAGGGGAAACCCTCACCAGCACATCTTTCGTCTTTCGTCTAAAGGAACTGCGTTCCGTTCTTTCGTCTAACATCTACCTTTCCATCGACAAAGACGCCCTCTCCCCCGCCCACGCGGCCACCAACTGGGACCAGGGTTCGCTGGATGTAGCGACACTCAAAGAAATCATCGCCGGCCTCGCCACAAACCACAAAATCATCGGTGTAGACATCTGCGGGGAGCGCGCCCGTGACTTTGCAGGCGACGAGCACCACACCGTGCAAGAAGCGGACGCCCTGAACGACCGCATAAACCGCGAATTGGCGGAATTTCTGCGGAATTTCTGACTGCTCTTGAAAATTTCCCACCAATAATCTATATTTGGCGCGTTAGAATTCTGCGATGTTGCAGGATTTTTCCGGAAGTCTTTGTCTAACCTTCCTTAAAAAACAAAATGAAAAGCTATATCCAGCGTGAATGGCAGGATCTGGTTATCCTGCTGCGCAACATTCCCTCCCTCGCCGTCAGTTTCTTTATCCTCTCCGTCGTGTGCATGAACTTGCTCGCGAACAAGGAACTGGTCTCCTTTGAATACATGGCACTTGACTGCGGCTTTACGCTCAGCTGGTTCTCGTTTCTGTGCATGGACATGATATGCAAGCGGTTCGGGCCCAAGGCCGCCATGAAGGTCTCGGTGGTGGCCCTTTTCGTGAACTTGTGCACCTGCCTGTTCTTCAACATCCTTTCCCATGCGCCGGGAATGTGGGGCGAATTCTACAGCTACATCGACACGAATCCCGATGCGGCCAAGGTCGCCAACGACGCCCTCAACGCAACGTTCGGCGGTTCCTGGTACGTGGTGCTGGGCTCGGCGCTCGCCATGTTCACTGCGTCTCTCGTCAATTCCGTCGTAAACTACGGCATGGGAAAATTCGCGAAGGGCAAGGACTTCAAGACATTCGCCGCTCGTTCCTACGTTTCGACGATGGTCGCGCAGTTCGTCGATAACATGATTTTCGCCCTTACGGTAAGCCACGTGTTCTTCGGCTGGACCATGAAGCAGGTCCTCATCTGCTCCATTACGGGCGCCGTCATGGAACTCCTCTGCGAAGTCGTCTTCAGCCCCTTCGGCTACAAGATGGCCTGCAAGTGGGAAAAGGAAAACGTCGGTAGCGATTACCTCAAATTCAAGGCGGGGCAAGCATGAACGTCTTTATCAGCGGAACGCACAGCGGCATCGGCCGCGCCATCGCGGAACTGTTCTTGAGCAGGGGCGCGCATGTGGTCGGGTTCGACATTCAGGAATCTACCATCGACCACGCCGAATACGAGCACCACATCGCCGACGTCTCGGACAAGAACTCTTTCCCGGAGCTGTCCATTGCGGCAAACATCGTCGTGAGCAACGCGGGCGTGCAGAATTCCGGTCGCGATATCGAAATCAACCTGAAGGGCGCGATGAACTTTGTCGAAAAATACGCGATTCAGTCCGAAATCAAGTCGGTACTTTTTATCGCGTCTTCCAGCGCGCACACTGGCGACGAGTTTCCCGAGTACGCGGTATCCAAGGGCGGGCTCTTGACCTACGTGAAGAACGTGGGCCGCCGAGTCGCCAAGTTCGGAGCGACATGCAACAGCATTTCGCCGGGTGGCGTCAAGACAAGCCTCAACAAGCCCGTGATGGACGACCCAGTACTCTGGAATCGCATCATGGACGTGACTCCGCTCAGGCGCTGGGCCGACCCCGAAGACATCGCGGAATGGGTCTGGTTCCTGACGGTGGTGAATAAGAACTGCACCGGCCAGGACATCCTCGTCGACAACGGCGAGAAGGACCTGAACAGCACCTTCGTATGGCCGTAATACTAGCGAATATCCAACTTGGTGAAATTTTCGTAGTGGTCTGCAGTATAGTAGATTACACAGTCCGACTGGTAAACAAGCCGCTTGGTTCCGCGATTTGCACCGGAATAATCCACATCGGCTTCACGATAGGAACCTTCGGGCAACGTTGCGTGGTAATTGTCCGGATTCGAGGCTAAATTGTCAAAGTTGTCGCCACCAATCATCACGCCGATTGTGGTCCACGGGTTGAAATTCCACTTTTCAAAGGTGTTGCCTGTCTTGGACTCGTAAAGTTTTTTGCCTTCGTTCTTGCCTACATAGTTCGCGGGTAACTTGTCAAACTTGCACAGGTATGCCGCAACGGAATCCTTTGTCGTGTACAGGCCGGATTCCTCTACAGCCTCGTAAATGCTCTTTACTGTTGCGCTAGATGATTCTGCACTTGAAGACGATTTTAAATCTTCGTCATCATCGCTGGAAACCGTCGATGTGGAACAGGCCGTGAAGAATACTGCGGCGAGACCGATAAAGAAAAACCTGAAAAACGACTTCTTCATACCGGAAATATACATTTATTCTAACCATTTTTGCTATTTTTTTCGCAGTACATAACTTCGGGACTGGATTCTTCGACTTCGCCTGATTCTATCGCCCTATCGCTACGCTCCAGGGCTCCAGAATGACAGGCTCCGCTCAGAATGACGCCCCGTCATTCCGAACTCCGAATTATCCTAACCACTGTTTACCAACCACTAACCACTATTTACCATGGATATTAACGAACTCGCACAACAGCACATCTTGAAGCAGCCCGTCTACGTGACCGGCAAACCCATCGCCTACACCGCCCGCGAATTCGGCCTCGACCCAAAAGACGTGGACAAGCTCGCGAGTAACGAGAACCCCGTGGGCCCGAGCCCGAAGGGCATGGAAGAGGCCCGCAAGGCCCTGGAAGAAGTGAACCTCTACCCGGACGGCGGCAGCTACGACCTCATCGGAAAAATTGCTGAGTTCCGCGGCGTGAAGCGCGAACAGATTGCAGTGGGTAACGGCAGCAACGAGCTCCTGGACATGATTGCCCAGGTGTTCCTCGGCGAGGGCTGCGAAGCCGTGATGGGCAAGCACAGCTTTGCCGTGTACAAGCTCGCCACCATGGCGATGAACGCGAAGATTGTCGAAGTCGATATGCCGGCCCCCGCCTACAACTACGACCTCAAGACCATGCGCGCCGCCGTGAACGAGAAGACCCGCATCGTGTTCCTCGCCAACCCGAACAACCCGACGGGTTCCGACCTCACCGCCAAGGAAATCCTCGACTTCGCCGACAGCCTGCCCGAAACCTGCGTGCTCGTGATGGACGAAGCCTACACCGAATTCATCGAAGACATGCCGGAACTCGTCCCGGATTTCAAGAGCCGCATCGATGCCGGCAGGAACATCATCTGCTGCCGCACGTTCAGCAAGATTTACGGCCTCGCGGGGCTGCGCGTGGGCTACTGCATCACCCGCCCCGAAATCGTCGGCCTCATCAACCGTGTGCGCGAACCGTTCAACGTGAACAGCATCGCCCAGGCGGCCGCCATCGGCGCCCTTGACGACCAGGAATTCGTGAACAAGGTCCGCGAACTCAACAAGAAGGGCCTCGAACAGCTCAAGGCCGGCTTCCGCGAAATGGGCCTCCCCTATGTGGATAGCCACGCGAACTTCATCGCTGTGAGCGGTTTCAAGGACCCGATGGACGCGTTCAAGTTCCTGCAGATGAAGGGCACCATCATCCGCCCGCAGCCTGCCATGGGCGACGTGCTCCGCATTACCGTGGGCACCGAAACGCAAAACGCAAAATGCCTCAAAAACATCAAGGCATACCTCGGGAAGTAAATCACTGGTTATGTCATTCCCGCGAAGGCGGGAATCTCCATTTCAAACCAACAAAGGGAGGTGCCCGCCCGGAGGCGGGCATGACAATTTAGATGAGCACGAACCATCAAAATAACAGGATCAAACCTCACGGTGTTGCCCGCGTGATTTCGAAGCGCGGTTTTTGCAGCCGTAGCGTTGCAGAAAACCTGGTCCGCGAGGGCCGGGTTTCTTTGCGTGGTAAAATCGTGCGCGATCCCGAAACACCCACCTTCGAAAGTGATGAAATCCTTGCGGACGGCGCGCCCGTCACCGCAAGTGAGTTCGTGTATTTCGCCATGAACAAACCCCGCGGAATCGTCACTACTGCAAGCGACGAGAAGGGCCGCAAGACCGTGATGGACATCTTCCGCGAGCAATACTCCAAGATGTTCCCTGGCAGGTCCGTGCCGCACATATCGCCGGTGGGCCGCCTCGATGCCGCAAGCGAAGGCCTGCTCCTGTTTACGAATGATACGCAATGGGCCGACACACTGCTGAGTCAAACCCGCTGTCATTCTGAAGCCGCAGGCGATAGAATCCACAAGCAATCCCACTTGAAAATCTACCGCGTGCAAGTCAAAGGCCACCCCACCGCCGACGACCTCGCGAAAATGGAAAAAGGCTTCAACGTGCCGCCCCGCATCTTCGGCGAAAAGGAAGAATTCATGCACGCCGAACGAGCGACTCTCCACAGCGAAGGCGAAAAGAACTGCTGGCTCGAAATCACCCTATCCGAAGGCAAGAACCGCGAAATCCGCCGCATGCTGGCGCACCTGGGTTACGAAGTCATGCGTCTTGTGCGCATCCAGTTCGACAAATACACCCTAGGCGATTTAAAGCCCGGCGTAATAAAGAAGGTTTGAGGCTCGAGGTTCGAGCCACGGAGAATCAGGCCAATAGTGACAGCAGGGCCACCAAGGGAGCATTCCAGTTGATGGCGGTCTCGTTGCTGGCAAAAGAACAGCGCTCGTCGGTATAGGAAAGTCCCGGCTGCGGGCCCGGATAATGCGGGAAACGGTGCAGGTCCTGTCTGTCGGCGTTGATGCCGCCCACCACAAGGCCCGGAATCGGGTCTTCTACCCCGTCGGAATGGCAAATGCGGTGGTGCGGAAATTTTGGAGAACTGTGGGCGGCACCGGTAACGAAACAACGGCTCACCGGATTCTTTCCGTAGATAAAGTCAAGCATACCGCGGGCGATTTCCGTATAGCGCGGATCCGGATTCCAGAGGTTTGCAATCAGGAGGGTGAGCCCGTGGTTTGCAATCTCACCGTTAGAGCCCCACACGAACTTTTCCAGAGAAAGACCGTAGGCATCGGCGGAACAGCGTTCCACGATAGCGTCGGCGGCGCTTACCAGAGCACCGCGGGCCTTGGCCTGCATAGCGGAATCGCTATCCTGCAGGGCAAGGGCAATCCAGCCGAAATTGTCGGTATCCCGCCAGGAAAGCCCCATCTGGGCCGGGCACTTTTCCATGTCCGATTCCAGCGCCTGCAAAAGCTTTTCGCGGGTCAGTCCCTGCTGTTCAAACGCCTGCGAGGCGCCCTGGGACATTTCCCTAAACAGCATGGCCCGAGTCCAGAAAAACTCGTCGTCATACCGTTCGTCGCCGTAGCCGCCGCTACCTTCGGTATTGTGCGGGTAGGTAACATCGGGTTTTTCTAAAGCCCAACGGTAAGCCCGGAGCGCTGCATCCAGGCAGGTCTTGGCATAGGCTGGATAAGCCTGCTTGAACACCCGATGGGCGTGAGCCATCACCCCTGCAAAATTCAGCGTCGATGTGGTGGACTTGCCTAGAATCTGGCGTTTCTGATTCATGTCGGACTGTGTGGGCGAAACAAAGCCGTCCCAACGGATAGGCGAAACCTTAAAAAACACGCCGCCGTCATCGTCTTGCATACGCATAAAGAAATCCAGCTCAAAACGGATTTCTTCCAGCAAGTTCATACGGAAAGAGCCACCGTGAAAAAGTCCCCCTTCGGTATGAGTCGTAGCATGGTCAGCTGCCAGTTCAGCAACCAGGAGCAAGGTCCCGAGAGAAACGCCCCCGTTCACGATGTACTTCCCGTAGTCGCCGGCGTCGTACCAGCCGCCGTGGGCGTTCCAGGTTCCCGAGCGGTTCATGCTGGGGTGAAATTCCAGATGATCGTCCAGATGGGCGGCGGGCCTTGCCCATTTTCCGGCCTTGTCAGCAGGCAGTTCCACGCCTGAGCGCTGGAAATAGAACGACTTGAGGGTCATGGCCAGCTGGTTTACCACAATCCGGTCCGAAATCTCGAAATCGAAGGATTCCGCCAGGGCGTTCCCCTTGGCATCCATCACAGAAATCTTGTACTTTCCAAGAAGAGCAACCTGAGAAAAATCCCCCTGCCACAAGAATTCATCGGTGTACTTGCAGCTGCCTTTTTCCGACATCTGGCCATCGGCCACCACGGTACCGGACTCGTCTATCACCTGGAACCAGGGGGACATTTCCTTGAGAGGATTTTCCGGAGTGTCGCAGGCCAGCAAAAACACCTTCGGTGCCTTGAGCTCGTAACCCACGTGATTGTGCCGGATGGAAAATTTCATGGCCCAAATTTTAGGAATTTTCGCCTATCGAGAGACAAAAATGTCCGTCGTTTCCGTTTACAGGGATAACCAGAGCGGAGCACAGCCAGAAAAAACGCACCAGTCCAAAAATGCGTTAGGGCCGCGACTCGAGCCCCACATTCCACATCGCACATTGCGACAAAGTCGCGCTCATCTCTCTAGATTCTAACCCCTAGATCCTAGCCCTAAATCATATCCCTGTTCAGGAGTTCACCGTGGTCAAGAACCAGGCGGCGGAAAGGGCTGTTCAGGTAGAAGTCGGGGTTGTGGGTCGCCATCACCACGGTAGTGCCGCGGGCGTTGATTTCCTTGAAAATACGGAATACGTCTTCGGCGTTTGCGGGGTCCAGGTTTCCGGTGGGTTCGTCGGCCAGAAGCAGGTAGGGGTTGTGGACCATGGCGCGGGCGATGGCCACACGCTGCTGTTCACCGCCCGAAAGGGTATAAGGCATGGCGAAGCGTTTCTGGCTGATACCCACCAGAGCAAGGGCGTCAAAGACCGCCGCGTTGATCTGCTTTGCAGGAGTGCCTACGATTCGAAGGGCCAGGGCCACGTTGTCAAAGACGTTCCTATCGGGCAACAGCTTGAAATCCTGGAAGATGATTCCCATCTTGCGGCGGAGTGCCTGAATCTTTTTTTCTGGCGTGGTCTTGCTGTCATAGACGGTGTCGCCGGTGAACTTCACCATGACCTGTCCGCCACGCTCTTCGTCGGGGCGCTCGTCCATGTAAATCAGCTTCAACACCGTAGATTTACCCGCGCCGGAATGCCCCGTCAGAAACACGAACTCGCCCTTGTTGATACGGAACGTCACGTTGTTGAGGGCCTTCCAGTCCTTCTCGTAAGATTTCGTCACGTGGGTGAAGTGAATCATGTTCGCGCCTTCCGCTATGCCTATGCCATCATCTTGTTTCTAGAACAATCCCGCTCTTTGCCTTTGGACTACTCCGTCAGGCGGATGTCCACATGGACTTCTTGCCGCCATTTCTTGATGAGCGTTTTCAGCTTCTCGTTTTCCAAGTGGGATGCCGCAAAGGATTCAATCTTTCCGTAATCCTCTTCGAGATTCAGTTCACGAATCTGGCGGGAATCATCCAGGCGGAACAGATGGTAGGCTCCGTCAATCAACACGGGTTCGGAAACCTCCCCCACGTTCAGCCCAGCCACAGGTTCCACGTAGGCGGGTTCCATCTCGTTACGCTGGAACCAGCCCAGAAGCCCGCCCTGGAAGTTGCTGGACTTGTCCTCGCTGAACTTCTTGGCGGCGGCGCTAAATTCTTCCTTGGTCTTCAAAGTTTTCTGCAGAGAATCAGCCCGCTGGATCACCGCCGCAGTATCTGCCGCCGTAGGAATCGTGCGGAGCAGGATATGGGCAGAACGCACACCGTCTTCCTTGCGGCCCAGCACACGCACAATATGCCAGCCCAGGTCCGTCTTCACGGGGATTGCGGAATACTGGCCGTTCTTCAGCTGGTCCAAGGCCCGCTCAAAGGCCGGGTCCAAAAGCCCACGTTTGAAATAGCCCAGGTCGCCACCCTTGGCGGCGGAAGTGTCCTGGGAGTGGTTCTTCGCGAGAATCTCAAAGTTCATGCCCAGGTTCAGACTATCGATCAAAGCCTCCGCCACCTTTTTCACGGAATCCACAATCACCGTGTCGGGGTGGATGGTCATCTGGATGTGGCTCAGAAGCACACAGTTGTACTGGGGCGGAATGGAATCCTTGTATGCCTTGTAAAAGGCATCCACCTCTTTCTTGGTGGGGCTAATCGCACCCACGTGGCGCTGACGGACCTTCATGAGCTCGATATGGCTCCGAACCTGCTTAGAAAGACGGTCCCTGTACTGGGCCATGCTGAGACCCAACTGGGCGCGAATCGCTTTCTCGAGAGTGGCAAGGTCGATGTTCTGGCTACCGACCAGCTGAGCCAGGTGGGCGTTCACCCGCTGGTCTACCTCGGCGTCGGTCACCACGATGGAGTCGCGGTCTATGCGGGAAAGCAGAACCTTCTCCTCGATCATCTGATCCAGCACATAGTCCTTCTGCTGCTGCTCCGTCATGGCAGAGCCTTCAGGAGTTTCCTGGAACTGGTAAAGGTTGTTCAGGAACTCTGAACGCATAATGGGCTTGCCGTCTACCACGGCGGCAACGCCTTCCATCAGTACTGGAGCGGCCCAAAGGCTTGCGGCAAACAGGCAGACAAAACACACAAAATTCTTGACTTTCGTCATCACTTATCCTTCTTGGAAAACACGTCCGTCTGGGAGAAAATCGGTCGGGACATCTTCCATTCCTTTTTCAAACGTTCACGTACGGCCTTGCGGTGTTCAAGCCACGCCTGGGTTGCCACCGTCTCCGCCACCTCGTCGTAGGGCAAAACGTCGGCGGAATCCAGCTTCTGGGTCACCACAACCATCTTCAGAGCTCCCGAGCAGACCTTCATGGGAGAAAGTTTGCCCACCGTCACCTCGCGGATATCGGCTATCATGCAGGAATCCGGCGATTCGGCTAAAGAATCAAAGGGTTCAATCTTCTTGATCAGGTAATGCGCCGCCGGCAGGGAGTCGTAGTCCAAGGACTTGTGGCCCTTGTAGTATGTATCTGCCGAGGTCCAGTCCTTAAAGAACATCTGGGCACCCGAAACCAGGGTTTTGCCCCGCAGGTAATCTTCTTTATGGGCGTTGTAGTAGTCGATACGTTCGGCATCGCTTACCACCATGGTGTCCTCGAAACTCTGCATCAGGCGGTCCACCACCATTTTGCGCACCGTCTGTTCGATTTGCATAGACAAGACCGGGTCCTGGTCAATCCCTCTCTGCTGGGCTTCCTGGAACATGGTCTCTTCGTCTATCCAGCGCTCCAAGAAAGCGAGGCGTTCCCGGTCGGTCCAGGAATCCCACTGCGGGGCCTGCTTATGGATGTCCGAGAGATAGAGTTTCGAATCCCCCACGGAAACCACCACAGGGTCGTTCTTTTCGCGCATCAAGTCACATGCCGCTACGGCGAGCAGCACCAGGGCGCAAAAAATGTGGAACAAGACTTTCATCGCCCCAAATTTAGAAAATTCAGGGTTAGGTAATAAGTGTCTTTGCCCGACCTTTAACTAAATTGGGAATAAACATGATTGCTTTAGCAAAGAAGGTATTGAATTGTTTAACGAAGTAGAAAAAGAAATTCACGGGAACATGCCCCGCTACCTGGAAACCCTGATGGACCTGGTGCGCATTCCCTCCATCAGTTTCGACAATTTTGACCAGAAGTTCGTGATCCAGTCCGCAGAGGCGGTAAAGGCCCTTTTTGAGAAGGCGGGATACACCAACATCCAGTTTTTGACGCCCAAGAGCGGAAGGCACACGGTCTATGCCGAAAGCCTCACCAGCAAAGACAAACCTACGGTGCTCCTGTACGCCCATCACGATGTGCAGCCCCCTATGCGGGAGGCCCTCTGGAATTCCAAGCCCTTCGAGCCCGTGCTGAAGGGAGACCGGCTCTACGGTCGCGGTACTGCCGACGACAAGGCGGGAATTGCGGAGATCCTCGGCGCTGTGAAATATCTGAAGGAAAACAACGTAAGTCACGGCACAATAAAGATCG
>CALATK010000104.1 GCA_937891805.1 uncultured Fibrobacter sp.
CTCGTTATGCAGACCTTTGCCGACCGCAAGGCGAGCGAAGCGGTGCGCGCGCGCATGAAGAAGTACGCCGCGTTCAACAAGATGCTGACGCCGATGGCGAAGTACTACGGCTCCGAGATGTCCATGCGCAACGCGCAGGGCGCGATCTCAGTGCTCGGCGGCTCGGGCTTCATGAAGGACTACCCCTGCGAGCGCTACCTGCGCGACAGCCGCATCACGACGATCTACGAGGGGACCTCGCAGCTCCAGGTCGTCGCCGCGATCGCGGGCGTCACAGGCGGTCTCGTCAAGGAGGTCGTCGCCGACATCCTCGGCAAGGTCGATGCTCTGACCGCCTGGGCTTCCGATGTGAAGGAATACGCTCTGCAACAGGCCATCAGCGGTAAGGCCTGGACCGGCTGGAAGCTGGTCGAAGGACGCTCCAACCGCAGATATACCAACGAGAACGCTGTCATCGCGGCAGTGGTGCAGGCGGGCTATGACCCCTTCGAGAAGAAAGTTCTGGGGTAGCCCAACGTTCGAAGGGTTATCGCCTCAAGCCAACAATAAATTAGAGAGGTCTCCGCGAATGCGGAGACCTTTTCTGTTTTAAAAGGAGATCCCCGGTCAAGCCGGGGATGACAAATTAAGCGTCTTCGCTCTTCTTGAACTTGTTCACCACGTCGGGAACAATGTCCATAACTTTGGAGACTAACGAACTGTCTTTGGTAATAGGCATAATGCGCACGTCGTCGCCCTTGATGACCAAGAACGCTACCGGTTCAACAGAAGCCCCACCGCCAGAGGCAGAGGTATCGCCCTTGCCGGCATGACCGCCAAAGCCGAAACCCACGGATACGCGGCTCACGGGAACCACCGTAGATTCGCCCGCCTGGATAGGCTGACCGATGACTGTTTCCGCCTGAGTAATGAAGCGGAGTTTTTCCAAAAGAGTTTCTGCAAGTTTTTCAATAGCCATGTCTTGAATATAGTAATTAGGAATTCGGAGTTCGGAATTCAGAGTCGAAATAAACGCGGCGAAGCCGCCAAACCAAACAATTCCTAATTCATAATTCCGAAATCTGAACTAATACCGTGCTTCGAAAATCCGGTCGCCTGCCACCAGGAACTTTTGGTTCAGGTCAGGCCAGTCCATGTAACCCCAAACCACTACCACGCGTCCACCGGAGAGCTGGGTCGCCATCCCTCGGGCGCCATCTCCTACCGTGAAATAGCAGACATCTTCGTCCGGTTCGATATTCCGGGGAATCGCCCGCTTCAACTGCTTTACCCACTCCAGGTAGCGGGATTCTTCCACCAGGTCCCAACTGCGGGCCACATTCCAGGCCAGATTGTCGTCGGAATAGCTCTGCTCCAGCACTGGGAAAAAGGACTTGACACCCAAGAAATTTTTGGTCTGGATGGTAGTCCTGCCCGTTTCCCGATGTTCGAAGGGCAGACTCAAGAATTCCTGAGGGAAGCCGATGCGCACCCCCGGCACCGAGCGGACGAAGTTTTCCAGGGTGCGCCGTTCGTAACGCCTGAAACTGTCATGTCGGAATACGAAAATACGGTAGTCGGCGCGAATGCTCTGCTCCAGATATTTTCCGCGCAAAATGGAATGGGCCCCCTGGAACCGCCCGCTGTTGGTGTAGTAGTCCAACGCATAGACGTCCCCCTTAAACTCCAGCACAGAAACATTCAGCGTATCGCCCCACTGGGTCGCATAGCGCAAGTCTACCTCACGCACAAAACCATTACCCTGCACCTTGGAGGAATCCACCGAAACACGCATAGGTTTACGGCCCTCGAACCGGAGCTTGGAATAGTCCACCTTGACATGCTCTTCGGAGCAACCCCATAATGCAAACAAGGCTATTGCGAGAAAAAGACGGATCATGATTCTTTCACCCCGTAATCACAGAACTCGAAAATCGGGCAGTTGGCACAACTCGCCTGACACTCACGGCACATAAAGGAATTTTCCCCTTCTTCCAAATAGAACTGCAGCGAATGGGCCACGGCATAGGGATTTTCTGGCAACAAGGCCACGCAAAAAACATTCAGCATTTTCTGCTTCTGCTCAGGCGAAAGGTCTGCAAAACCGCCTTCCCGGGCAGGCCCCATGATAGAGAGGAATCGTCTCGCCCCCATGGTCAAAGGCAGGTCCGGCCAACGGAAACGCTTGAGCCCGCGCCCTACCCCATAGCCAAGACCAGCGGGAGACTTTCCGCACAGGCGGTAAATGGCGGCGCAGGCCTTGGGCCGCGCGCCACGCTTTCCCATAAAATAAATCTCTCCCAGGTCTCGCCACATCTCTTCGGGAGTGGAACATGCAATCCAATTTTTCAAGTTTCCATGCCGACGGACAAAAAAGCCCACGCTCCAAAAGATTCCCGCCACGTTCTTGAACAAAGACCAGTCCCGGTTGCCAAGGGCGGACTCCACAACAGCCTCAATATCGCCACCCTTGGGCACAGGCAAAGTCCAAAGTTTGTCTCCGGGGAACTTGCGACAAAGCGCCGCAAGCAGTGCGCCAATTTCGTCCATGCGCAGGTCCTGATACAGGGCTGTTCCAAGCAGAGTCCAGGCGATTTTTTCGTCGTCTGTTTTTGCATGAGCCGACACCTGCAAAACCGGGTCGTCCAGTTTGGCAAAGCGTTCTACAAACAGGCGAAGCGCCCTGCCAAGGACAGGTTCGTCTTGCAGAAATCTTTTTGCAGAGACCATAGGGGCGTCACCAATGATTCGGGCCTTAAAGCGCCTCGCCCATCTTGACGGCAGAGCCCAGCCTGGACTTAAACAGGTCCGGATGGCGTTCCCGGATCTTCTTGTCCACCACGAGAATGACGGTGCTGCCCATCTCGAAGCGTCCCAGCTCCCCGCCTTTTTCCACGCGGATTTCGCCGGAGGGTTTCCAGTCGTAACGCTTGCAGTCCCTAGGGAGCTTGCCCGCATTTACCAGAAGCTCATCGGTGTAGGCCACACCGATACGGCCCACATTGGTAGCCCCGACTTTAACGACAAGCATCTCCGAGCCGTCGTCCAGGCGGATATGGCTGGTAAGGCGTTCGTTAATGCAGAACAGACCTTCTACTCGCTCAACACTGCCCACATTTACAGGCCAGAGAGTTCCCGGACAGTAACTGGCACCCACCACCGTTCCTGCAGCAGGACTGTGAATGCGGTGGTAGTTGAAAGGCGCCAGGTAAATCGTCGCAAAAGCACCGCCTTCAAACCGCTTGGCCATTTCATCGTCGCGGAGCAGGTCCTTCAACGTGTATGTCTTGCCTTTCGCCTGAATCAGCTCCTGCTTTTCGTCGAATGTGGCCGTCTGGGAAAGCACGCCATCTACTGGAGAAACAATTTCAGATTCCGCAATCGGGCGGGCACCGGGTTTCAAGTGCCGGATAAACAGCTCTCCGATGTTGGCGTAATGCTCCAGCGGGTATTCGGCCTCTTCCATGTTCAACTTGTAATAGGCGGCAAAGGCATTGCGGGCCACCTTCGAAATCACAGGCAGACGGAGGCGGGTCAAGGCGCCGAAGGCACGGCTAGCGGCATTCTTCGGCAAGAGTTTCATGAAAATGTAGAAGGGAGTGTTCATTTTAGGGGTTAGGGGCTAGGATTTAGGATCTAGGGGTTAGGTGATAGGTATTAGGGGCTAGGATTTAGGATCTAGGGGTTAGGTGATAGGTATTAGGGGCTAGGATTTAGGATCTAGGGGTTAGGTGATAGGTATTAGGGGCTAGGA
>CALATK010000105.1 GCA_937891805.1 uncultured Fibrobacter sp.
GTGAACATTCCGGCTGGCGTCAAGCATTGGCACGGGGCGGCTCCGGATTCCTGGTTCCAGCATTTGGCGATTGAAGTTCCCGGCGAAGGAACGAGCAACGAATGGCTCGAGCCCGTGAGCGACGAAGACTATAGTAAATTACAATAGTAACCTTCACCGCGAGCAACCATTATGAAACGCATAATCCTCATCCTTTTAACAATTCTCATGGGGGTCACTATGGCTGCCGTAAAGAAAATCCTGGTCGCATATTATTCCCGCGCTGACGAAAACTATGGCGTCGGAACAATCACCAAGGGCTACGACGACTGTATCAATGTCGCTAAGAAGGAACTCGCGCAGAATGAACGCGAAAAGGCGCAGAAGGAAGTGGACAAGTGGGTAAAATAGCCCTGAAATTAAGGGTTATTCAACCCAGCGGAAGCCCTGGCGTTTCATGCAACTTGTCATGAAGTTTCCCTGCTCTATATGGTCCTTGCCTTGCTCATATTCGCATTGTGCGACCGCATTCTCTGTTTCGTATTCAGATACTCCCTGTTTGTACCAGCCGTGAGGGGCTGCGGCACAGGATGTCAGGACTGTTGATTCGATTTATCAGCATCAGTTCGAGATTTTTGTGACGAAATGCATCGAAATGGCGGGAAAAATGTGATTTTTTACTAAAAATAACCTATATTTTTGTGTATGGAATACACTCTCAGACGAAAGTTGGACTCTTTTTTGGTCGATTGGAAGGCAAATCCCGACCATTTGCCGCTCATTATAAAGGGTGCTAGGCAGGTCGGAAAAACTTCTTCTATTACGCATTTTGCGAAGAACTACAAGAGTTTCATCTCGATAAACTTTATCGAGGAACCCCAGTACAAGAGAATTTTCGAGAATGGCTTCAAACCGGACTCGGTTATCCGAGAAATTTCGTTCTTGAATTCGGATTGGGAGTTCATTCCGCACGATACGCTCATCTTGTTCGACGAAATGCAGGAGTGTCCCGATTGCACCACGTCGCTCAAGTTTTTCAAGTTGGATGGCCGCTTCGACGTCATCTGTTCGGGTTCGCTGCTTGGAGTGCACTACAAGGAAATTTCGTCAGTCAGTGTCGGCTTCAAGGAAGACTATGAAATGCATTCCCTGGATTTCGAGGAGTTCCTTTGGGCAAAAGGCTACAAGCAGGAGCAAATCGATTCCATCTACGAACATATGGTATCTCAGACACCATTCTCTAACATCGAATACGATGTATGGATTGAAAATTTCAGGGAATACATGACCATCGGGGGAATGCCTGCCATTGTAGACAAATTTGTATCACAGAAAAATTTTTCAGGGGTGCTGGCGGCGCAGAAAAAGATTCTCCAGGACTACGAGGACGACATCACAAAATACGCCGAAGGACTAGACAAAGAAAAAATAAAGAATGTCTATAACCACATTCCCGTTTTCCTTGGCAAAGAGAACAAAAAATTCCAGATAACGAAGGTCGCCACCGGGGCGCGTTCCAGAGAATATGTGGGGACAGTCGAATGGATGAACGATGCAGGCATCATCAACCGTTGCTACTGTCTGGATCAGCCAGAACTTCCGCTAAAAGGCAACTACAAGCCTAATGACTTCAAAATTTATTACCGCGATACGGGACTGCTGATTGCTTCGCTCGACGACGAAGCCCAAGAGGACTTGCGCGCAAACAAGAATTTCAATGCGTACAAAGGCGCTATCTACGAAAATGTCGTTGCCGACATTCTCGTAAAAGAAGGTTACGGGCTCTACTATTACAAGAACGAGAAATCCACCCTTGAAATGGATTTTTTCGTGCGGACGGCTAGTTCACTGGTACCCGTAGAAGTTAAGGCCACCGACGGGGCGACCGTTTCGCTAAACAACTTGATTACAAAGGAAAATTACGGCGACGTAAAGTTCGGCATTAAACTGGCGAACAAGAACATCGGCTTCAACGGAAAATTCTACACCATTCCGTACTTTTGCACATTCATGCTCAAACGGTGGCTGAAAACGATTAAGGAATAGAAAGCAAGCATAGCCGCAAAGATTGCTAGTAATTTCATAATGACCTCATTAAGTGTTGTTAAAAATATTGTTAATTTGCATGCATTAAGTATTGAACAAAAATGGTTGTTACATTGGATTTGTTGTTCAAGAACGAAGGTTGCTGGAATGCCGGAAAAATCGTTGACAGGTAGTAAGTTTTCTGTGATGAGTTTTACTTGATATGCCTATTTCCGCTAAAATCCGTATGCCGATTGATATCGCGATGACGGTCGCGACGCTCGTGCTGATGGGCGGCAATTACTTCTTTGAATCGACTGCCGTTCACGAGATTCTGGGCGTGGTGCTGCTCGCTTTGTGGGCGGTGCACATCACGCTGAACCGGCGATTTTTCCTTTCGCTGTTCAAGGGCCGCTACGACGCATTCCGTATTTTGCAGGCGGTCGTGAACTGCGGGATCCTTTTGTGCGCGTTTTTCTTGATGGTGAGCGGAATCATGCTTTCGAACCACGTGTTCGCCTGGCTCGGGATTGAATCGGGCGCAAGCTTCGCCCGCACGGCACACCTGCTCGCTAGCCACTGGTATTACGTGTTCATGTCGCTCCACATCGGGCTGCATGTGAGCCTGATTGCAAACCGCTTGGGGCTTGCGGGCGCATTCAAGTCAAAGGCGGCGCTTGTCGCAACTCGCGTGATTGCCGCTCTCGTGGCGGGCTACGGAATTTACGCCTTCGCCATTCGCGGGCTCTGGAAATACATGTTCCTGCAGCAGCCGTTTTTCTTCTTTGATGCGGAGCGGGGCTACGCCCTCTTTTTCGCGGACTATATCGCCATCGTCGTGCTGTTTGCCGTCGCGGTGCATCTTTTTAATGCAATAATTTCAAGCCGACAATCCCGGATAAGATAAGCAAAACGCAAATGGCTTTCGGGATAGAGAAATGCTCCTGAAATAGATAAACGCCCAGGGCGAAAGTTCCCACCGTGCCTAGTCCTGTCCATATCGCATAGGCGGTGCCGAGCGGCAGTTTCTTTACGGCAAGCGACAAGAATACGGCGCTCAAAAGGAAACCGATTACCGTGATGACTGAAGGGACTGTTTTGGAAAAGCCCTCCGAGTATTTCATGGCGCAGGCCCAAACCACTTCGAGAACGCCCGCCACGGCAAGCATAAACCATTCCATTTCTTTACCTCCAGGAATCTTTATCTTCAAAGACCTAACGATAAAGAATGCGTGTTCCCCTGTTACCCGGTGGCAGCAGGGCGCGGTTCAAATTATGGAACAAAGATAGTTATTCCGCAAAAAAAATTCTATCTTATTCCGCGATGAGTTCCTTTAAACAAAATATTTCTTCGATGATTGCGGTCGCGTTGTTCGCGATTCTTGCTGCCGTTGTCGAAGGTTCTTTTGTTTACGATTACGGAACCGAAATGGGGCGGGCTTCGGAATATGGCAAGGTCTCCGCCGACAATGTGCATGCCGAAAGTCCGCTGTTCCTGTTGCGGGAATCGACTGCCGAGGCCATGCAGTTTACACGCAGGTCGGGCCAGCAGGTGTCCTTGCGTGCATCGCGCGGCAACGGCCTTCAAGGCTATGGCGAGCGCAGTTCGGCAACGTTCAAGCAGGCTATTCCATTTTCGACTAAGATCGCGCGGCCAACTGTTTGCGCCCAATGCGGCTTCCCTTTGCCGCTAGTTTATCAGAAATCCAAAGAATATTACGTTTATACGCTAGAGCGAATGCTCTGTTAGCAAGTTCTTTCTCCAAGCCTTAAACACTAGTAAATGGCCGCGGCCCTTACCGGGTGCGCGAAAACATTCATTTAAAAAAAGAGAAAGAACATGGAAAACATTTCCAAGATGGAGATGGCTAACGCCCTCTTCAACAAGCCCTATATCAAGACCGAAAAGAAGTTTTTCGGTTTCAAGACCAATGTCACCTACACTAAGACGAATTCGCCCGTAGTGGGAACTTGCCTGGACTACAGCCCTACGGAGGGCCAAAAGGTCAAGGAAATTGTCGAGGCTTCTCCAAGCGCCCTGGATGCGGTCGTTCAAAAAAATGGCCATCCGAAAACAGGCGACAACGGGAACTTCCGCCTGAATCTCTGCTATTCGCAGGACCGCGAATTTGCGGCACTGCACCTGCAGCAGTTCTCGGGATTCGAGTACCATACCGTAGGTGAAATCCGTTTTGCCGAAGGCGACGAGGCGCATAAACTTCTCGCCGTTTTCGTGAAATAGACGGACATATCGTCAAAAAGGCTCCCCTCCGAAACGGGGGGCCGCCCAATAGTGGGCTAAACTCGCTTGTTTTTGCAAACTTTAGCCCGATAATGCGCTATTTGTGGGCTAAAAAACGAATTTTGCGTTATTTTTATCGACGAACTGTTCGTTGACATTCCATCAAAAATCTCCTATATGTCCTAAGTTGAGTCATATAGGAAATTTTTGACGGAAAACCTTGAAAAAAGTTGTTTTTCTGCGTTATTCTGGACTTTTGTTACCTAAATTTTACAATGGGGGGGGGT
>CALATK010000106.1 GCA_937891805.1 uncultured Fibrobacter sp.
GTCTTGTTCGGCTCCTACGGCTGGGGTGGCGGCGAATCGATGAATCCGTGGAAGGCCGACGCCGAAGCTGCAGGGCTCGTACTTGTGGCAGACCCGCTCGCCATCGAGAACGCCCCCGATGACGCCGGCAAGGCCGCCTGCCAGGATCTCGGCAAGGCACTCGCCACCGCCTAAAAAGACTTTTTCTTTCTTATCGTGTTTTGGATTGAAACAGCCCCGACGGAATCATACTCCGTTGGGGTTTTTAGAGGAGTTTCCAATGCAAGTTTCTCGTGTCAACAAGGTTTTTGCCCGATTGGGGTGTTTTCAGGTCAAGTTTCGCTGGTTAATTCTGCTAATAACGCTGGTCGTGACAGTTTTGGCATGTCTAGGGCTTTCGCATCTGCAGATGAGCAGCAGCGAAGAGGAATGGTTCGATGACTGGGACCAGGTAAAAATCGACCAGGCGCGTTTCAACGACATTTTCGGGAGCGAGGACACCTACATGGTGATGGTGCGCGCCGACGACGTTTTTGCGCCGGAGGTGTTGCAGGCAATCAACCGGCTTTCGCGCAGGCTCGAAAGCGAGGTGCCCTACGCCGACCGCGTGGTTTCGCTTACGCGCAATTTGTCGATTCCGGTCGCAAATGACGAGGGTTTCGAAGTCATAGACCCGTTCGAGGACGGCATTCCCGATAACCCGCAGGAGCTGGCCGAAAAACGCAAACTGATTATGACCCGCGAATCGTTGGTGAACAACATCGTCTCCGATGACGCGAAGGAGACCTGGGTGATTCTTTCGCTCAAGACTTACGAGGGCGGCATCGAATTCGGCAAGGACAGCATTGCGCCATTTGCCCGTGAAGTCATCTATTCCGACGAATTCAAGAGCGACAGATACACCTTGATGCCCACGGGCATGAGCTACACCGAAATGGAAGAAGACGAGGTGGTTTCGAGAGAGTGCGCAATGCGCATTGGAATCGGTTTTGCCGTAATGCTTTTGTGCCTTATCCTGTTCGTGCGTTCGCTGCGCGGCGTGGTGGTGCCCGCAATCGCTACCGCGGGGGGCATCGCCTCGGTGCTCGGAATTAACGGTTGGCTGGGCTTTGTCGGCGACAAGACCATGGTGGCGCTCCCGGTGCTTCTGGGAATGGCTCTTTCGGTGGGCTATTCCATCCACTACATCAATTCGTTCCGCATGCACTTTAGGCGCACGGGCAACCGCCGCGAATCCGTGATTTGCGCCGTCGAGGAAACGGGCTGGCCCATTCTCTTTACCGTCATTACCACGGTCGCATCGTTGATTTCGTTCCTGTTCGCGGGAATCCGCCCCATCCGCTGGATCGGCGGCATTTCGGCAGGCATCGTCACGATGGTTTATCTGTACGTCATCATCCTGATTCCGGTTCTCATGAGTTTCGGGAAAAATGCGAAGCCGGAACCCGAGATGGTCAAGAGCGCGGGGGCCACCAAGGCGGACATCCTCTTTGAATTTTTCGGGCGCAAGGTGTGCAGGCACAGCATTGTTATCGCGGTGATTTCGGCGGCGGTAATGTTGCTGCAGATTCCGGGAATGATGCGCATCGACGTGAACATGGACTACACCGAAACCATGGGCGAAAAGATTCCCTTCGTGGTGCGGCTCAAGGACATGCTCAGCGGAAAGCTCGGAAGCCTTTACGACTTTAACGTGATGGTGGAATTCGATGACGCGGACGCGCTCAAGGACCCCGCCAACATGAAACGCATCGAGCAACTTGAACAGAAACTCGGAACGCTCCAGCTCACGAAAATTTCGGGCGATAAGCCACGCGTGCAATCGGTAACGCGCCTCGTGAAAGAGATGAACCGCACGCTGAACGCCGACAGTATCGAGTATTACAAGATTCCCGACGCACAGGACATGCTCACGCAACTGCTTTTCTTGTATGAGATTTCGGACCCGGAAGCGCTCTTTGAACGCATGGACGAAAATTACAAGACAACCTACATCCATATAGAACTTTCGGGCTACGACGCCAACAAAATCGTCGAGGACCTGGATTCGGCCAAAAGATACGGCGCACAGATTTTCCCCGACGCAAAAGTTTCTGTCGTGGGCGAAGTCGTGAACTACGCCGAAATGAACGGCAAGCTGGTCGGCGGGCTTTTGCGCTCGTTCGGCGGGTCGTTCGTGATTATCGCCATCATGATGATTCTCGCATTCGGGAGCATCAAGGCGGGCCTTATCGGGATGATTCCAAACGTCGCGCCGGTACTCCTGATCGGCGGCATCATGGGCTATTCGGGCATGCCGCTCGACATGATCACGATGATCGTAATGCCAATGATTCTGGGTATCGCCGTCGACGACACCATCCACATGAACAACCACATCAAATACGGATTTGAGCGCACGGGCAGCTACAGGCACGCACTACTGCTCTCTTACCGCGAAATCGGAAAGACCATGGGCATGACCACATTCATTCTTTGCGCGATGTTCTTCGTGTTCATCTTCAGCCCCATGGGCGCGCTCCACAACGTGGGCCTGCTCTCCATCGTGGGTCTCGGCGCCGCACTCCTTGCCGACTACACGCTCACCACGGCGCTCGTGTACCTGAGCAAGCCGTACAGTCGTGAGTCATCCTGAGCGAAGAACCGTAAGGTTCATAGTCGAAGGATCTAGGGCGTTCCCCGGCCCAAGTTCCCTGAGCCTGCCGATATACGATACTTGGCAACTTGTTGCCTTAGTAGAGTTAGGTTCGAAGGAGCAGGGTGGGCCGGGTCGGGCTATACTCGCTTCGCTCGCCGAGCCTGTAGTCTCGGCCCTTACGGGTGACTATCCCTAACGCAGAACATCTACACGAAAAAAAAGATTCTATTACATAAATTATATTTCAGCACAAGATGAAAAAAAGCATGTTCGTAAAATTAGCGTTGGTCATAGCTATCCTGGCCGCTTTTTGCCACGCCAGTGATGTTTCTAATCGATTTTTTAGATTCGGTACTAGCATCGGTCTTTCCTACGATTTTTTGGTGGGAAAAGATGGAAACCTGATGAATCCCATGGATTTCAATGGCCCTGGATTTTTACTTGCAATCAATACCATCTTTAACTTCCACGATCTCCCGGCACTCCGTACGGGGCTGACGTATAATGTCCGCTCACTTGAGAACAACGTCGGCTTCGCAGACGAAAAGCTTGATCGCGACACCTACGTACGATACGAGACGGTCAGTTTCGGAATCCCCGTTCTTGCTCATTTTCAAACACAACATCTGTTCTATTTTGATGCTGGTTTGACTTTCGCTTTTATCATAAATGCGAAAGAGGCCTACAGCTGGAGAAAAAACAGTACCTACGGATTTTTAACAAAGTGGGATGGCGAGGGCCTTTCCTTCTGCGACGTACAGCTCACTGCTGGAACGGGAATCATGCTTGGGAGCCGCTTCGAATTGGGCTTACAAACATTATTCGGCCTAACAACTGTTTTGGACGCAAGTGAAATAAACAAGCGGTATGATGATATTAGCGTACACCTGTTATCATTCAGCGTAGCCCTCGGTTTCTATTTCATTTAAGAAGCATTATTCATGAACGAACCCGTCTTACAAATCGCGCAAGGTCTTGCCATCCCGTTTTTAGGGACCGTCTTGGGGGCCGCATGCGTGTTCTTTATGCGCAAGCAGATGAGTCAAAACCTCAAGCGGGGTCTACTCTCGTTTGCGGCGGGAGTCATGGTGGCGGCCTCCGTCTGGAGTCTGCTTTTGCCCGCAATCAGCGCCAGCGAATCGATGGGAAAGTTGGCTTTTATTCCGGCGACGGTCGGATTCTGGGCCGGCATTCTATTCTTGTTTGTTCTGGATAAAATTACGCCGCACTTACATTTGGGAAGCGCCACGCCAGAAGGCCCCAAGGCAAAACTCAAGCGCACAACCATGCTTACGCTAGCGGTGACTTTGCACAACTTGCCCGAGGGCATGGCTGTCGGTATCGTTTTCGCAGGCTGGCTTTCGGGGAATGTCGCCATCACGCTTTCGGGTGCGTTTGCGCTTGCCATAGGCATCGCTATCCAGAATTTCCCTGAAGGGGCGGTGGTTTCGCTCCCGCTCCGGGCCGAAGGGGCTTCCCGCAAAAAGGCTTTCGCCTTGGGAGCGCTCTCCGGAGCCGTAGAGCCCGTAGGAGCCTTAATCACGCTGCTTGCCGCCGAAGCGCTCTCGCCGTTCATGCCCTACCTGCTCTCGCTTGCAGCAGGAGCCATGATTTACGTGGTTGTAGAAGAAATGCTCCCCGAAGTCAGCGAAGGCGAGCACTTTGATGCCGGCACCATCCTTTTTGCCGTGGGCTTCACGCTCATGATGGTGCTGGATTCGGCCCTGTAGGGTAAAAATCCCAAAAAATACAGAATTGACAATCATTCGCAAATTGACTATATTTGAATTTGCGAATCATTCGCAAATCGTGCAAATAGAGGAAAAATGGAATACAAAACCCTGTCAAAACAGCAGATTCTGGACTTTATGGTAGGCAATCCGGACCGGATTTTCAAGGCGTCTGAAATAGCCCAGAGCCTGCCCGAAATCTCGCTGAGCACCGTTTACAGGAACCTTTCCAGGCTCGAAAAAGCCGGACTGATCCAGATTGTGGGTGCTGCCGAGAACAACGAACTGCAATACCGCTATACGGGTCCTGGCCGTTGCGAAGCCAAGATGCACCTGGTCTGTAAGGATTGCGGCAAGTTTTTCCACCTGGACGGCCCCGCCCTCAAGATGTTGCAGCTTTCCGTGCAGCGGGTAAGCGGCTTTGAGCTGGACCAGCAACAGTCGGTGCTGCTTGGCCGTTGTGCAGGCTGCTCCGGAAGGCCTCGCCACTCAAGGAGGCTCCATGTTTAAGGGATTTGTAGTCAGGGCGCTCCTCGCTGCGGCATTATTGCTGGCCGCTTGCGGTACAAAATCCGAGACCGATGGCGCTGCGAAGAAAATTTCTGTTATTGCCGTGACATACCCGCAGTACGACTGGTTCAAGAACGTTCTTGGCGGGCGTGCCGACTCGGTTGACCTGAAATTGCTCATCAAGAACGGTACCGACCTTCACAGTTACAAACCCTCGGCGCAGGATATTGCTGCTATTGCTAGTACCGACATGGTGGTGTATGTAGGTGGTGAATCGGACGAATGGATCGAGAAGGCTCTTGCAGCGACTCCGAAAGAAGGACGAGTGCAAATAAACCTGATGGAAGCTCTCGGCGACCGCGTGAAGGAAGAAGAAGTCGTGGAGGGCATGGAGCACCATCATGAACACGGTGAAGAAGCCGAAGGACATGACCACGAACATCATGAGCATGCCAAGGCCACCGAGCCAGCCGAGGCGACCTCCGAGCATCACCATCACGACGAAGAAGAAGTCGAGAACGACGAGCACATCTGGCTATCGCTGAAGAACGCCGAAATACTGGTAAAGGCTCTTGCAGAGTCCATCGCAAAACTGGATACGGCTCATGCCGCGGAATACCACATGAATGCAGCACTCTACATTGCAAAAATCAGTGCACTGGACGCCCAGTATCGTGCCACAATGGAAAATGCAACGCTCAAGACAATCCTGTTCGGTGATCGTTTCCCCTTCCGTTATCTAGTGGACGATTATGGCATCAAGTATTATGCCGCTTTTGTGGGTTGCTCTGCCGAAAGTGAGGCCAGTTTCGAGACGATAACCTTCCTTGCGGGTAAAATGGATTCCCTTGCCCTGCCTGCCATTTTCACCATTGACGGCAGCGATGGAAAAATCGCCCGTGCCATTCTCGATGCCAGTAAGAATTCGAAAAACGCCGAAGTGTTGATACTGAATTCCATGCAGTCGGTGAAGGACGGACAGATAAAGGCCGGGGCTGATTATCTCTCCATTATGCAGGACAATCTGGAAGTTTTGAAAAAGGCGATTAAGTAATGAGTTATGAGTAATGGGTTGTGAGTGATGAGTAATGTGAAAACTCTAATAAAATGTCGCCAGCTGACGCTAGGTTACGGCAGCAAGGATCTGGTCCGGGATTTAGATTACGATATCAACGAAGGCGACTACCTTTGTATCGTAGGCCATAACGGTTCCGGCAAGACCACGTTCCTGAAGGGAATTGCCGGCCTTCTTTCGCCCAAGTCGGGAAGCATTGAACTCAGTGGCGGTCTTAACCGCAATCAAATCGGGTACTTGCCACAGATGACGGTGGTACAGAAGGACTTTCCCGCTTCTGTCGAAGAGATTGTGCTGTCGGCATTTCAGGGGAAACACCGGCTGTTGCCTTTTTACAAGTCGGCGCACCGGGAGCGCGCCATGGAATGCATGGCGCTCACCCGAACCGAAAGTTTGCGAAAGTCCTGCTTCCGCGAACTTTCGGGGGGCCAGAAGCAGCGGGTACTGCTGGCGAGGGCCCTGTGTGCCGCCGAACGCCTGCTCTTGCTAGACGAGCCCGTTACCGGTCTAGACCCTGAATCTACCGGAACAATGTACCGCGTTATCGAAGACCTGCACCAAAAGGGAATGACAGTTGTCATGGTGACCCACGACGTGGATACCGCCCTGGACGATGCCACCCGCGTCATGGATTTCAATAAAATTTCAATTAAAGAAAGATAAAACCATTAAGCCAAGGAGATCCCCGCCTTCGCGGGGATGACAGTGCGGTATGCCAATTGATAAGCTTCTTTTCTATCTAGATTTTCCATTTGTGCGCTATGCCATTATAGTAGGGGTCTTGGTTTCGCTCTGCTCGTCGCTCCTGGGCGTAACCTTGGTGCTAAAACGTTACTCCTATATCGGTGACGGCCTCTCCCATGTGGCCTTCGGGGCTCTTGCCATAGCCTCGGTACTCAAGGTCACAAACAACATGCTCATTATCTTGCCCGTGACAGTTGCAGTCGCCATCCTCTTGCTCTGCACTGGTAAGAACGCTCGCATCAAGGGGGATGCCGCAGTCGCCATGGTTTCAGTCGGTGCACTTGCTATCGGTTATCTGCTGATGAACATATTTTCTACATCGGCAAATATTTCGGGCGATGTATGCACGACTCTTTTCGGCTCAACCTCGATTCTCACGCTCAAAACTGAAGAAGTCTATCTTTGCGTAATACTTTCTGCCGCAGTTCTTGCCGCCTTCGTATTATTCTATCACAAAATTTTTGCCATCACCTTCGACGAAAATTTTGCACGGGCAACCGGCGTAAACACCACGCTCTTTAACCTGCTGATAGCCATCATTGTCGCTGTCATTATCGTGCTTGCCATGAATCTGGTGGGGGCGCTTCTGGTGTCTGCCTTGGTGGTGTTTCCGGCCCTTTCGGCCATGCGCATTTTCAAGAGTTTCTTTTCGGTAACGGTCGCAGCAGCCGTTATCTCGGTGGCTTGCTCGCTAATTGGAATTCTAGTGGCTATCCTTGCAGGTACACCCGTTGGCTCCACCATTGTTGCCGCCGACATTTTTGCTTTCGGAATATGCTACGGGACCAGCTTGATTCGCAACAGGGAAAGCTGATATGAGAAAAATAATCTTCTTGTTGTTGCTTGCGATGGTCGTTTTTTCTAACGCAAAAGAACCGGGCACGTCGCCTAAAATAGACATCAACCTCGCCAAAATGAGCAGCACGATGGTCTATGCCCAGGTCTATCAGATGGTGACCGATCCTTCAAAATTTGTCGGCAAGAGAATCAAGATGAAAGGTGTATTTTCCACTTATTATGACGAAGAAACGAAACGCCGCTTCTTCGGTTGTGTCATCGCTGATGCCCTAGCCTGTTGTTCACAGGGACTCGCCTTTGAACTTTTGAAACCCCGAAAATATCCTGAACAATACCCCGCTGAAAGTGACCCCATCACCATTGAGGGCGATTTCGATTACGAAAAAGACGAAGAGGCTGGCGGTTTTCCCATTATTCGTAACGCCATCATGAGAAACGATTAATTATCACTAGCGGATAAAAGAGAAAGTGAAAATTTTCAAGACCATAATCGTTGCGTTCGTGGTGGCAGGCCTACTCTCTATTGCGCAGCACCATCACGATGATTTTGACGATCACGATGAGTGCCTGGTCTGTGCATTGGTACAAAATGGTCTTGATTATAATGGAGATGTTCCCGATGTCGCTGTATTTTTGATAGTTGTCGGTGAACTTGCATGCGAAATCCGCATCTTCAAGAAAAATCCTCTTTTTCATTTTTCGAGGCCCCGCGCCCCGCCCATCCTCTCGGTATAACTTCTAAAAAACATTGACCGTAACATCCTTTTTTGCCTTGCGAAAATCGCTAGGTGTTTTGGAGTTTTGTCCGCATTTTTTTGCGGATGAAATTGTTACACCCTAGAACCATCCATTGCGATGGACGAACAAACAACCGAGTAAAAAATGAATTTTATCAAGAAATTTTTCTTTGCCTTTTGTGGCATTGCCCTTAGCGTATTCTTCGCCGCCTGCGGTGACAGCAATAGTGCCTCCACTGACCAGCATGAACATTTTGAGGTAGAAGGCTGGAGCCTCTACTGGCCAGACTACACCTTGGCATACAGCGTATATCGCGGCAAGGTTGATACAGACCATAAAGAGCTTCATGTAAACGCAAATTGCCTGAGCGAACATCTGAACATTAAGTTCCTTGACGACAACAAGAAAGAAGTTTCGGGACCTAATGACAACGAGCATTCCCTTGGCTGGACCGTGGGCGACGAAAAGATTCTCGATATCGAATGGGAAGGCGGCTGGGGTTTCCACCTGAAAGGTGTCAAGGAAGGTGAAACGACGTTGATACTTAAGGTGAACCATCATGATCACGCTGACGCACGTACTCCGGAAATCAAGGTCGTTGTTGAAAAGGCTTTGAAGGCCGAAGAATGCCCGTTCCAGGAAGACGAAGATGAAGAATAGCCTTATTAGGGCTTCTATGGGGAGCCTCCTTCTAGGGGGCTTCCTTCATTTTGCTTTAGCTCAAAACGTTTCCCAAGATTCAGACCAAGATTACATACAGGATTTAGGAAGTACGGTAGTGCAGGCGCAAAAGCCGACGCACGCAATTTTGGAAGGTTTGAGGGAAGACGAAGACTTAAAAGGAGATAGACTCGATCGCAGTATTTCAACAACAATTGCAGAGACTGTCAAAAATGAGCCCGATGTCGCCATTCGTTCCATGGGGCCAGCCGCAGCACGCCCCGTTATCAAGGGACTTTCAGGAAGCCACGTTGAATTGACCGAAGACGGTGCCTTTTGCGGAGACATGAGCGCCACATCGCCAGACCATGCCGTCGCATCAGAAGTCTTAACTGCACACAAATTGCGAGTGCTACGTGGTCCGCACATTTTGACCCATTCTTTTTCGGCCGCGGGTGGAGTGATTCAAGTAGAACGTAGCGATATTCCCTTTGGTGATTCTCTCTATCATGGTTATGTCACGGGATATTCTGAAAGTGCACAACTGGGTTTCGCAACAGCTGTTGGCACAAATGTGTCACTCAATGGTTTGTCCATAAAGGGGGATTTTTCGGCTCGCCGCATGGGCGATATGGAAACACCCGATGGAATGCTCGAAAACACGGATATTGAAAATGGAAGCGGGGCCGTGGGCGCCGCATACGCCTTGGGCCGTTTTCGTATAGGAGTCTCTTACCGCTGGTTCAATAGCGACTACGGAATTCCCGGTGGATTCATTGGCGGGCATCCGAACGGTGTGGACATCGAAATGTGGAAGCGTGACTTGACGTTGCGCGGACTTTATTTGCCGGCCAATGATAGCCGCGACACTCTGAATGTCTCGTTACGTGTCAACCGCTATCATCATAAGGAGTTTGAAGGAAAGAAGGGGGCGGTGGGGGCCGAGTTTGCTGTAAATCAAGAGAACATACGTTTAGAAAAATTTCTGGCAAGTCTCGGTCCCCTTTTTGGAATTCGTCTGGGCGCAGAATTGGAACGCCGCTGGATTGAAATGGGCGGCTATGTCTTTACTCCACCGACTCGGTCGTATGCGGGTTCCGCGTTTGCAGTCGCCAGCATGAGTGGGTGGCGCGGGCTTGAAATTACGCTTTCGGGGCGGCTAGGCGGGGCTTTCTTGCGCCCGAGTGAAAGCGTTGTCGCCGACAAGGATGCCATTGAAGACCGCAATTTCGGTTTGTTGGCTTTTGATGTAGAACTCTCGCAGCGCGTCGGCGTGGGCAAATTCTTGACGCTGGATGTATTTAGGACCACGCGGGCGCCGACGATCGAAGAACTTTACAACCAAGGACCGCATCTTGCCGCCTACACCTATGAGTGCGGCAACCACAGGCTGGACGCCGAAAGTGGCTACGGCAGTGAACTTGAATACCGCTCTTACGGCGATTTATTCAACTGGCGCGCGACCGCTCACGCCACCTATTTCTTGAACTATCTCGCGCCCCGCGCCACCGGAGACACCAATTGGTCGCAGCTGCTCCCCATCTATCAAGTCAGCGGAGACGAAGCGTTCCTTTTTGGCGGCAGCGCCTCTGTCGAGACCGTGTCAGAACAGGGAATATATGCGACTACCTCGGCAAGTTATGTACGCGGCATGTATCGCAACGCCTACTGGAGTGACATACCCCAAATTCCACCCTTCAAGTTTTACGGCGAACTTGCCTACATCTGGGAACATGTACGCTCCGGTGTGTACACGAACATCGCCCTTGCTCAGCACAAAGTTGACCGCTACGAAGTGAGCACACCTGGCTACATCACCTTCGGAATGCTTCTGGAATTTCGATGGTCGCTTGCGCTCGCACGTTACAGCCTTGTTTTTCACGCAGACAACATCTTTGATGCTGATGTACGCAACCACCTGTCGCGCTTAAAAACAGTAATGCCAGAAAAGGGTCGAAATTTCAGCATGCTTGTGAAAGTGGAATGGTAATGCTGTACTTGTTTTTTGTGTGTTAGAATTAAGGTACCCGAAAAATCTTTTTTTGTGTATAAACGTTTCTTTGCCGCCGACATTGTTACATTCGGCGGTTTCTATTTGTTAAGTTTGGTTAGTCAGAACCACTAAAAAAAACGACACTTTGCTCTATGGATAATTGTCCTCACTGCGGCGCCGAATTAAAGCAAGGCGCAAAATTCTGCCCCCATTGCGGGAGCGACGCCGACACCGGCTGGAAGGAAGGCGCGGAATTTAGCGACCTGGAAACGCCGGATTACGACGAGATTGTGGAAAACGAGTTCGGCACGGACGAATACGGCAACAAGAAGAAAAAGGCGAACCCGCTCGCCATTGCAGCTGCGGTGATTGTAGCCCTCGCCTTTATTGCGGCATTTATCCTGCACTAGGCAAGGGTCTTTTCCAGCTCCTTAATGGTCTCCCCCGCTTCCGTGAAGTCATAGTCACCAATCTGGTCTTTCAACTTCTTGAGCAGAGCCTCTTGAGCGGAGCTGAACGCAATATCCTTGATGGGTTCAAAGTCCCGCTTGCACATGGTGGCAGAGCAGGCATCCACATGCAGCTTAAGATTTTCCAGAACGGCCTTCAGTTTTTCTGCAGCCTGGGGGTCGGTCTTCTTGGAACTCGTGTCTTCCTTTTCGGAATTCATGTCGGCAAGAACCTTCGATAGAGCCTCTACCAACTTTTTAAGGGCTTCTTCAAAGGCAATGAGTTCGTTGAAGTTCTTCTGCTTATTCAGTAACGAATTTTCTAACGCAAGCCCTAGTTTCTGGACATTGGCAGCTCCGATAGTACCAGACAAGCCTTTGATGGTGTGAGCGATTCTTGCGGCGTCTTCGTACTTGGAGGCTTCTACGAACCTTCGTAAATCCTGGGCCTTGCTTCCGTAATCGTTGACAAAGCCCTGTACAATCCTAAGGTATAGAGTCCTGTTGTTGTTGACGTGATAGAGGCCTGCAGAAATATCAAAGTCCGGAATCTTCTGGAACCTGGCGGCAAAGTCCTTGTCGTCAGAAGAAAGCTGTACAGAATCAGACGACACCACCGTAGTGGTCGTCTGGGTTTCAGCCGTTTCGGAAGCAATCGGCAGGAACTTCGCCATTTCTTCGTAAAGAACAGTGGGGTCAATGGGTTTTACGATATGGGCGTTCATGCCCGCTTCGAAACATTCTTCCTTGTCTTTCTGGAAAGCTCGGGCACTCATGGCAAGAATCGGGACTTTCTGGAAATACTCTTCCTTCTTTTCACGAATCAGCTTGGTGGCCGTCAAACCGTCCATAATGGGCATCTGGATATCCATCAGCACCAGGTCAAAGGAATTGGGCTTCAAAAGCTCAATCGCTTCTTTACCGTTGTTGGCAATCATGGCGGTAAGTCCCACACTGCTCAACAAGGAAACGGCCAGTTCCTGGTTCATCTTGTTGTCTTCGACAAGCAACACCTTGGCATCCTTGAAGTAAATCTTGCGTTTTTCCTTCTTGACGGCCTTTTGGTAAACCGGTTTTTCTCCGACGGCCTCCTGCATTGCCGTGAGCAGCGAACTGATCTGGATTGGCTTGGCAAGACAGCTGTTGAACCCGATTTCTTCGGCATGGATACGGTTGCTTTCTTCGAAATGCAAGGGGTGCATCAAAATCTTGGGAATTGTCAGCATGTTTGCAGGCAGGCCCTTCACAAAGTTGAAGCCATCCGAAATGGGCATCTGGTAATCCACGATAAAGATATCGTAGGGAGCCTCCCCTGCCGATTCATGCGCCTGAATCAGGTCGATAGCCTCGTCAACAGAGCAGGCCTCTTCCACAACGCAACGGAACTTTTCAAGGGTGTGACGCAACACGGAACGAAGGTTCGCGCAGTCATCTACAAGTAGAATGTTCTTGTTCTGGAAGGAGTGGACCGATTTCCACTTGGGAGCGCCCACCTTGGGCGCAATGGGAAGCGTTATGGTAAAGTAGAATCGCGAGCCCACGCCGGAGGTGCTTTCCACCTTAAGCTGCCCGCCCATCAGTTCTACCAGGGACTTGGAAATCACAAGGCCAAGGCCTGTTCCGCCGTACTTGCGCGTGGTTGAACCATCTGCCTGAGTGAAGGCGTTGAACAGGCGCTTCAGCTGTTCCGGAGTCATGCCGATACCTGTATCCTTGACGCTGAAGGCCAGCTGGACATGGGTATCTGTCATCTTTTCCATCTGCACTTGAAGGGTGATGTCGCCTTTTTCCGTAAACTTCGTCGCGTTGTTCACCAGGTTGGTGAAAATCTGGGAAAGGCGAAGAGGGTCACCCATCAAGGTTTCTGGAATTTCAGGGTCCACATCTACAATCAGCTCGATAGGACGCCCCGTAATACGGACTTCGGCCAAGGCGGCCACCTCGCTGATGGTGTCTTGCAGCACGAACTGAATGACTTCCAGCTCCTGTTTCTTGGCCTCGATTTTCGAGAAGTCCAGAATGTTGTTGATGATACCCAGCAGAGACTTTGCGGCACTGCTGATACGGTCCACAAAGCTGTGCTGCCGCTCGGAAAGTTCCGTTTCTGAAATCAGGTGTGCCATACCGATGATGGCATTCATGGGCGTACGGATTTCGTGGCTCATGTTGGCCAAAAACTCGCTCTTGGCCTGAGTGGCCTGTTCTGCAATCTCGCGGGCCTCCACCACTTCGGAAATATCCACCATGGAAAGCATATAGCCCACCACAGATTCCTGGACCTTCAAAGTCACGGCCTCACCACGGAACCAGATTTCACCCTTGCCGTCCTGTGAATTCAGCGAGAAGGAGTCTTTCCAGATTTCTTGCTTGGTAAACGAATTGCCGATCGATTTTACGATATCTTCGGGCAAACCACACGAAATCAAATCATCAAGGGAATAACCGATGAGCTTACGCCATTCCTGACCAAAGACATCGGCCAGCTGCTTGGACATATACTTGATGTGGCGAGTCCTGTCGAAGATAATCAGCAGGGAACGGTCCGCCGACAGCATGATGGTATCCAAGATAGTATCCTTCTGGATGCCGCTGGTCTCATCGGTAATCATGAACAGGTAGCGGATACTTCCGTCGTCTTCCACCAGCAACTGAAAGAATACATTCCACCAGGATTCTTCCCCGTTTGGGCTTGTGACCTTCACAATGGTCTTGCGTTCGCTGGGATGGAGTTCTCCGCCCATGGCCACCTTGCGGGCGAACTTTTCGAATTCCTCGCCCGGAAAAAATTTCCAAAGGATTTCACCCTTGATATCATCACCATTGTTCAAAAAATCAATAATGTTGGCACTGGCGTGGAGAATATCGAAGGAATCGTTGGTCAGAATCAAACTGAAATTAGGTGTAGCAAGCAGTGTGTCGAACAGAGTACTGGAACTGACGCTCTCATTCAAGTCTTTTTCGATAAGCCATTTGAAAAGAAGGTGCCCAGCAACGGAGGCAATAATCATCATGAAAAGGACTGCCAATGTCACAAGGAGCATGATGGCATTCAAGTCTTCACGAAGCTTGGACACCACCTTGTTCTGCTGGATAACGTGTATGGCATACATGGGAGCCTTGGTCATGGGAGTCACCATGAACACATAGTTCTGGTGACGAGAATTGGCCCGTTCAAAGCGGAATACCTTTCCGTAGTTCAAAGAGTCGGTATTAAAACCTTCTAAAGCAAGGTCACGAAGTTCCTGGATTGTGTCCAGCTCGATTTTTTTGACATTGGTCTCGTAGGGGAAATAGGTATATACCGTTTCGTTATCGTTTCCCATAAGGATAGTGACACCACCCTCTTCCCTTGCAATGCTGGAAATCAGGGAACGAATCTTTTGCAGGTCGATATCTTCGGCCACGACTCCGCGAATCTGCTTGTCCTTGTCCCAAAGCGGGGCGGAAATGGATAAGACGTTTTTCTTGAGGGCGGGCTTGATATACGGCCCTGTCAAGGCTACGCCCTTGTTACGGGATGCCTCCAGATACCAGGACTTGGTTCGGACTTCGGAAACCGTTTTTTCCAGTTTATCCCCAAGGGCGCTCATGTATTCGCCGTTGGAGAATCCGTAATAGACATCGGAAATGTCCTCGTCTTCTTGCTGTTGCTTTGCAAGAACGGAGCGTAAGGATGCTTTTCCCGTCTGTTGAACCTTTTTCTGGAATTTGGAAAAATCTTCCTGCTTGTCCTGCAAGTACTGTTCACACTGCCGGATGTTTTTCTTGAAGCTGTTTTCGGTACTGCTGTAGGCGCTAGAAATCAGGGTGGACTTGATATAGAAAAAGAATATGAGGATAAGGGCCACCGTGGCAATGAGCACGGGAACCATATAGACAAGGGAAATTCGCCAGTTCAGTTGACGGCGCTTATCATTTAGCGAATTATTACTCAAATTCCTTCATCCTTGAATTTCTGGTACAGGTCCGGCAGGCTGTCGGCAATCCCGGCAAAAGCCTCCACCACATCGGGGTCAAACTGTTTTCCCTTGCCCTTGAGAACTTCCGCAACCGCAACTTCGTGAGGCAGAGGTTCTTTGTAGGGGCGCTTGGAAACAAGGGCGTCATAGACGTCGGCTACGGCCATAATCCTTGCACAAAGGGGAATTTCGTCGCCCTTGAGCTTGCGGGGGTAACCGTTGCCGTCGTAATACTCATGATGACACCAGGCAATATCGGCGGCAATCATAATCATGGTCTTGTCTTCGAGACCCTTGGCGGCATCAACAAGCACATTATAACCCATCGCGGCGTGTTCCCGCATAATGGCACGCTCTTCTTCGTTAAGCTTGCCCGGCTTGCGGAGAATCTCGTCCTGGATGCCCACCTTGCCGATGTCGTGCAGGGGGGCCGCCGTCGCGAAATAGTCCACATATTCTCTATTGGGAATGTCCTTTGCGAATTTCGGTTTTTTCATCAGGATTTCGGCCAGCTTCTGCACCACGAACTGGGTCCTCTTGATGTGACCGCCGGTTTCCGGGTCACGGTATTCGGCCAGAGCGCCGAGGCTGGTGAGCATGACCTTCAGGGTGTTTCTCAGGTCCTGGGTCTTTTCGATGACCAGCTCGTTGAGGTGGTCACGCTGGCGCTTGTATTCCAGCTGGTTCTTGATGCGGAGCAGCACCAGGTCCGGAGAGAAGGGCTTGCCGATATAATCAACGGCTCCCAAATTCAGGCCCGTCTGTTCGCTCTTGGAATCGGACTTTGCCGTGAGGAATATGACCGGAGTGCCGCCCAGGATATTCCGGGCCTTCATCTGGCGGAGGGTTTCGTACCCGTCCATCTCGGGCATCATTACATCCAAAAGAATCAGGTCGGGCTTGACCCTCTCGGTGAGCATAAGGGCCTTGTGACCGTCAAGGGCTACAAATACATCGTAATCGTTTGAAAGAATTCCTTCGAGAACTTCGATATTGGTCTTGGTGTCATCTACCACCAAAATTTTCGCGCGCGTTGCTTCCATAATCCAAATATATGTATTAAAAGTTGAAATAACACAACTTGTCTTATTCCAAATTGGACTATGTTAACGCGTTATTACGCAAAAACTTACAAAAAACTTTTATGGACGCAATTGGGCGTTACCGAGAGCCCGGTTCAGCTTGATGAAGGCGTTTACGGGGTCGGCGTAGTTCCAGACGCCGCCCAGGACAGCGATTCCTGACGGGTCGAAGGGGCGGACTGACGGTAAGGTTTCTTCGTCAAGGCCACCCGAAAGAATAAGCGGGATATTCGAGGGATTGAAGCCTTCCCTATCGGTTTCCAGCCGTGACAGGTCCACGCAAGAGACGGGCTCTACTGCAAAGGCGGGCTGAAAAACAGGCCCGAGAAGTGCCCCGGCTACCCAGGGAGGCAGTTTCGTGATTTCTTCTACGTTTTTGCAGGCGGCGACGGTATTTATCCTGTACCAGGAGGGCGGAATATCGCCGGCGAGGCGGGAGCTGTCGCAGAGGCAGCCCCGGACTTCAAGTCGCTCCGCCATATCCGGCGTGCCACGTACCCAGATGCGGTCCCGACATTCCATGGGGAGCCCAAGAAGCCAGCGTTCGTATTCGCTTTCGGAGGCGTAGGGAGCGCCGTTCCTCCCCCGCTTCTGAAGGATCAGGCGAGAAAGGCCCCGGGAAAACATCTGCTCGATGTCGTCGAATTCGGCGGAAAAGTCGTCGGGAGCGGTGATGAGCCACAGGTGGAGCATGGGGAGAATATAGTAATTAGGGGCTAGAGGTTAGGATCTAGGGGCTAGGGGTTAGGTATTAGGGCCGCAGGGGACAAGAAGTGTCATCCAGAGCGACGAAGTCGCGAAGGATCCAGTTCAAAGGGATAGGTAGGCATTAGGCGAAAGCCGTTAGGGGTGTGAGTTCGCTTCGTTTGAGGAACGTCATCCTCGCGCAGGCGAGGATCCGATTGAGGTTAAAAATGAAACTTGTTTCTTCTTTTCAAATTTTTGCACTGTCTTTACTTTTGGTAAAGACAGCCTCTTTTGCCGCCCCCTGGCTGGGGCTTTCTTTCAAGAAGACCACCTTCGAAAACCATCTGGCCCTGGACATCAAGGGTGTGCACCCGGAATCGGGGTGCTTTGCGGTAGGTGTGACCTCCGGCGATTTGCTGGTGGGTGTAAACGGCAAGCCACTGACGGACATGTCCCAGATTCAGTCCGCCATTTCGGGCCACAAGGCGGGGGACAAGATCAAACTGGAAATTTCCCGCGACGGCAAGAAACGGATCGTGATGGCCGCCCTTACGGAACGCCCCGACGACATCAGTAGCCTGACAGGTTCTGCCATCGGGAGCAAGATTGCCGAATTTGGAAAGAATTTCTACAAGAACGGCGAAAAGCGCAAAGAAAAGCCCAAGGCCACCTTGCTGGATTTTTGGGCCACCTGGTGCGGGCCTTGCCGCAAGACGCTCCCTGTGCTTGCCAACATCTACAAGAAGTATGGCGACAAGGGACTGGAAGTTATCGGGATTTCAAATGAGGGATTGAGTGAGCTGAATGCTTTTTACAACCAGGTCCACGCTTCGCCTTATCCGCTGTACCGGGACGCGACACAGGACCTGTGGCGTCGCTACGGAATACACGCCGTCCCGACCCTTATGCTTTTGGACAAGGACGGTTACATCAAGGGCGTGTGGAGCGGCGCTCCCGGCGAGTACGCCCTGGACCAGCTAGTTAGAGAGACGCTGGAAGGAAAGTAATTCTTTAAAATTACATTCCGGCGGCTTTCTGCAGGGTGGCTACGACGCGGTCGTATTCTTCCTTGGTAATCCTCTTGTAGCCCGTGACGATTCCGCCGAATTCATAATAGGCGGAATCCCCTTTCACGTTCATCTTGTATTCCATGTCAAGAGTATTCTTGCCACGGAGAGCCCCGTCTTGGACAGTGGCCTTCAGGTCACCGTTGATGTTGCGGATGGTGTAGTCCGTGCCGTTTTCGGTAAGAACTTCGAATGCCATGTTTTCTTCACCCAGCCAGCAGCCGGTGTAGTTGACATTGTCCTGTCCGCAACCGAAAAGGAACAGGGAAGAAAGAGCGAGTGTTGCAAAAGGAATTAACTTTTTCATGTTCCATAAAATAGTATTTTTTCGTGAAAAATGAAGCACCTGTATTTAATTGCCCCGATCCTTGCCGTATTGGCGCTTGTTGGCGTCTATCTGCTGATTCGGGCCAATACACGGCCCATTCCCAAGTACGATTCTCCTGAGGTGGATGTGGACTGGAGTGCCGAGGATTATTACAGGCACTTGAACGTGAAGCCTTTTAGTGGTCGAGAAGTTCATAAGCTCCTTATCAAGCGGACCAAGCAGAAGCCGGGTGTTTACCTGGAAAGCCTTGAACCCGCCATGGACACGGCCGGGCTGGAGGTGATTAACGCTTTTCACCAGGTCTTGGGCGACGACTATGTTCCCGTGATCACCAGCGGGAACGACTGGCCCTACCATGCCCGCAAGTCCAAGCATTACGAAAACAAGGCTATCGATTTCCGCATAAAGTACATCCCGCTGGAACAGCGCCGCGAAATCGTGAACCTGGTGACAGGACGGCTAAGCCCTCGGTTCAGAATCATCTGGGAGCGCGGCGACGCCGAACACCTGCACGTGGAACTGTCAGAGTAATTAGGAATTCGGAGTTCGGAGTTCAGAATTGAAATAATCGCGGCGAAGCCGCCAAATTAAATAATTCCTAATTCCTAATTCTGAAATCCGAATTAATTATTTACAGCACCTGAACCCTACGCTGGGGTACTGGTTCTGGGGGTAGAAGCTGAACTTCTTCTCGGTGCACTGGCTTCCGTTGTTGGTGTTCCAGGCACCGCCGGCCACGTAGAACATGTTGGAATGTTCCTTGCTGGGGGTTGCGGTCCATTCCCACAGGTTTCCGTTCATGTCGTACATGCCCCACCAGCTGCGGCACTGTTCCTTGCGCCCGCTGCGCTTGGCCGCCTTGGTGTTGGTGTTACACTTGTTCTGCTTGTAGGAGTTGCCGTAGGTGTACTTGGTATTGTCCTTTCCGCGGCAGGCGGCCTGCCACTCGTCGATGGTGCAAAGGTGCTTGCCCGCCTGCTCGCAGAGGCTTGCGGCCTGTTCCTGGCTCACCATGTCCCTGGGGTTTTCGTCGGGGGTGTTGGGGTATTCGTAGGCGTCCACGCATACGGTCTTGCCGCCAACGGGAACGGGGTAGGCGTTCTTTCCGCAGATGTTGTCGCTGGCCATGTCGTACTTGGCTTCTTCCCAGGGGCTCTTGTTGCCGACGGAATCTTCGGCGTAATAGTACACGGAGCCTGTCTTGTTGTAATCGATGGCCTTGCCCGCTTCAACCGGGTTCAGGGTGTCACCGATAGAAACGAAGGTCTTGCACTTGATTTCGTCGCACTTTACTTTCAGCTTGATGGGGTCGTAGTAGCGGCCCGCAGGAGGCGTGATTTCTGCGTTAGGCGGGATCTGGTCTGCGGCACGGATGCTGTCCTGGATGCGCTTCTTTTCCAAGGAATCGGCACGTGCCTTATCCAGGGCGGCAAGGCTGTCGGCAATACGCTTGAGGCTGTCGTTACGGGCTTTTTCCAGAGCGGCAAGGCTATCCCGCACGTGGCGGATGCTGTCCCGCACATGGCGGAGGCTGTCTTGGTTCAGCTTGGGGTTCAGCGCCGCCAAAGAATCGGCTATGCGGAGGCTGTCCGCTAGGCGAAGGCTGTCCGCAATTCTTAAACTGTCGGCAAGGCGAGCCTGTTCCAGGGCGGCAAGGCTGTCGGCCCGCATCTGTTCGGCCCGACGGAGGCTATCAAGAATGTAGCGCTGGCGGGCTTCCAGCTCGGTCTCCTGTTGACGGCGCAGGGCCTCTTGCTTGATGCGGTCCAGGTGGCACTGTACAATAAAAAGGCACAAAAGCAAAAGGAACATTAGCACCAGAATGGCAATGTTCTTCTTTTTGCGTTTTTTCTTTTCTTCAATCTCGTTATTCTTGTTTTCGCTCATCTTCTACAACCTAACAATTCTGCAATCCTGGATCCTTCGTGCCCTTACAGGGCACTCAGGATGACACTTCTGGGAACCCTCA
>CALATK010000107.1 GCA_937891805.1 uncultured Fibrobacter sp.
ATCTGGCGGTAGTATTCGGCGAGAGTCACGCCCGTGTACACGGAAGCTTCACGGGCAGCCACCGGCATCGAAGACGTGTTACAAATAATCAGTGTACGTTCCATGAGGGACTTGCCGGTACGCGGGTCAATCAGTTCAGGGAATTCGCGGAGGGTTTCCACCACTTCACCTGCACGTTCACCGCAAGCGGCCAAAATCACGATATCCACGTCGGCGTAGCGGCTCATGAGCTGCTGGAGCACCGTCTTACCGGCACCGAAGGGGCCCGGCGTACAGAACGTACCGCCCTGCATCACGGGGAAGAACGTGTCGATAATGCGCTGCTGCATGGTGAGGGGCTTGCTCGGGCGCAGGCGTTCTTCATAGGCCTTGATCGGCATCTTCACCGGCCAGGTCTGCACCATCGTCACGTCCTGGGTTTCGCCGTGAGCGTTCTTGAGTTTAGCAACAACAGTTTCAACAGTGAATTCGCCAGCGGCAGAGACCGATTCCACGGTCCACTTGCCCAGCAGGCGGAACGGCACCATAATGCGGTGCGTGAACACGCCTTCGGGAACAGTGCCGAGTGTATCGCCCGCGACCACCACATCACCCACCTTCGCGACCGGGGTAAACGCCCACTTCTTGTCGCGCGGGAGCGCCTTCAAATACTTGCCACGCTGCAAGAAGAAGCCGCATTCTTCGGCAAGCTTCGGGAGCGGGTTCTGCAGACCGTCAAAGACCTGGGTCAAGAGGCCGGGGCCAAGTTCTACGGACAAAAGTTCGCCGGTGAATTCCACCTCGTCACCCGTCTTTAAACCCGTGGTGTCTTCGAACACCTGGAGTTCGGCGTAGTCGCCGCGGATACGGATGACTTCGCTCTTGAGGGGGATAACTTCGGACTTGCCGTCCTTGTTTTTCTGAGTAAGCTTGGCATACGCCACTTCGTTCTGGGACACGGCGCTTTCGAACTTGACGCGAATCAGGTTACCGTTGACGCCGATGATTTTTCCGATACTAGCCATTGAAAATGGACCTCCGGTCATTCCTGTGCCGCCGCAGAGGCGTATGCAGGATCGTTTGCATTAATAACATTCAACACGGCAGCGTCGCCCGCTTGTTCGGAGAGGCGCGCCCAACGTTCACAAATCTTCAGTTTGATCGCATAAGCGTAAACATGCTTGACGGTACCCTCGCCTACACCTGCAAGCGAGTCCACAAGCCAGAAGCGGGCCTTGTCGATATCCTGCTCTTTTTCCATAGGATTCGACTTGGCAAACGCATCTTGAATCATCTTGGCAAAGGCGACATCGTAACCCGGGAAGGACTTTTCCGTAAAACGGATATCGGGCCCCCATGCGCTTGCACGGAGCCTGCCCGAAACGTTCTTCATCTGAATTTCGTGGGCCTTGTAGGCGCGCACGAACTCGTCGTCGCACTCTTCGCATTCACCGTCATCCAAAAGCGCGTCCAGAGCCGCAAGTTCCGGCTCGGACAGCACGCCGATGCAGCGGTGGCGAAAATCTTCCATACTGAGCGGGGCTGGATCGCCGAACTCAATCATCGGAAGAGATGCCATCAAGTAAGAAGGACTGCTCATCAAGTACCCGCGTTACTTCGCCTGTGCGGCAGCGTTTACCACTCTGGCAAGTTGCGGACGGAGCAGGGCCGAAAGAGCGTCGGCCATTGCAGCTTCTGTAAATTCGTGGGTGACCTTGCCGCCATCGAGCTTGATGCGGAAGCCGAACTTGACACCCTTGTCGCTTTCGACCTTCACGCCGGCGGAAAGCTGCTTCTTGAACTCGCCCATCACAAAGGAGCTGAGCTTGCGGGCATCGGCGTCGGAGAAATCCACCTCGATGTCGGAGGTATAGGACTTGGCTACCGTGAGGAGCATGCTCTTGACGGTGGATTCGTCCAGGGACTTCTCCACCTCGAGGTTCAACAGGTCCATAATCATCTTTTCGAGATTCTTGCCTACCGAAAGCAAAAGGTCGCGGGCGGACTGTTCAAGGGTGCGTTCGCTACGTTCCGTGAACGCTTCGGCGTCCTTGTCGGCCTTTTCCAGACGGGCGGACGCTTCGGCCTCGGCGGCCTTCACGATATCGGCCGCCTTTTCCTTGGCCTTGGCAATGATAGCCGCCGCCTCGTTTTCTGCTTTATCGACAGCATCTTTCTGGATGCGTTCCATAAGGTATTGCAAGTCTTCTGCCATATATATCTCCAATTACATATAAACGCTAAAAATGCCCCAAAAAAGGCATTTTTGGTCTTTGCTGTTAGGAATATACAAGTAAATTTCGAAAAAAGTCCAAAAAAAAGGCAAAAAAAGCGAAAAAAAATTTTTTCCTGCAAAAAACGGGGATAAAAGGAATTTTTGAACGCAATAAAGGCGGTTTTTGTGTAAATTTCAGTTTACAAAAGCGGCATGCAAGGAAATTTTGGCCCTCAGCCTGCTCCCGTAACGAACTATCGACTACACAACAGAGTCTCCTGTTCTTGGACTCGCTCTTGTCTATGGGTTTGTGCCTAAAATGAATCATCGCGGGGGCAAATACAGAAAAATAGTGGCTAAAATCCAGGGGCTGAATTTAGGGATTGTGAGGTCACACACCGCTCATTGCTCACTATTACCATCCCGAGCCCCGGACCTCGAGCCACATGCCTTTTTATATATTTTACGATCTATGAAGCATTTGATTTCCAAAGAAGGCTTTGAAAAACTGAAGGCGGAATGGGAGCACCTCAAATACGAGGAACGCCCTGCCATGATTAACCAGGTGCAGGCCGCCGCTGCCGAAGGAGACCGTAGCGAAAATGCCGCCTACACCTACGGTCGCATGAGGGTCCGGGAAATCGACCGCCGCCTGCGGGAACTGGACCGCATCCTGGACGGAGCCCAGGTGGTAGAAACCCAGGCCCCTACCGATGGCACCATCAAGTTCGGTGCCACCATCAAGATGAAAGACATCAAGACCAAGCGGGAGCGGACCTACAGCATCGTAGGGGAAAAGGAAATCGACCCGCTGCAGGGCCGCATCAGCATGAAGTCCCCTATCGGAGAAGCCCTGATGGGCAAAAAGCAGGGCGACCAGGTACAAGTGCAAGCCCCCAAGGGAGTGATTACTTACGAGATTGTGGAAGTCACTTATTAATTCAGATTTCAGAATTCGGATTTCGGAATTAATAAGTAAGGCGGCAACGCCGCGATTAATTCAATTCTGAACTCAGAACTCCGAATTCCGAACTAATTACCATGTTCATCGACACTCATTGCCATATTGATTCCTACGAACGGCACTCCGGCGAAAGCCTGGATTCGCTACTGGAGCGGCTCGCCAGCGACACAGACCCGAAGGTCACCTTGCCCGAAGCGTTCATCCATGTGGCTTGCGACCCCAAGGACTTTGAATATGCACGGGAACTTTCGGAAAAATACCCGAACGTCTATGCCGCCTACGGAATCCACCCGGAATATGTTCTGACGGAAACCGCCGAAGACGAAGCCCGAATGATGGAATTCCTGAAGCACCCCAAGTGCGTGGCCTGCGGGGAATTCGGGCTGGATTACCATTATGATTTGGAACACCGGGCAGAACAGGTCAAGCTGTTCGAACGGCACCTGCAACTGGGTATCGAAAGCGGCAAACCCCTGGTGCTCCACCTGCGGGAAGCGGACGAAGACGCCCTGGCGGTGCTTCGCAATGCTGACCTGAAAGGTAAAAATGTCCATGTTCACTGCTTTACGGGAACGCCGGAATTCGCAGGGCAACTCCTGGAACTCGGGGCCAGTAAAAATGCCAACTTTTTTGTGGGCTTTACGGGAATTGTCACTTTCAAGAACGCCCAGAACGTGCGGGACGCCGCCGCTCTAGTCCCCCTCGACCAGATGCTTCTGGAAACAGACAGCCCCTACATGGCCCCCATTCCCTACCGCGGGAAAAATTGCCATTCGGGATACATCCCCTACATTGCCGATAAACTGGCCGAAGTCAAGAACGTCTCCGTAGAAGAAATCTACAAGCGCTGTCGCGAAAATACAAGACACTGTTACGGGATTTAGCAAGCGCTCACATTGAATAATTCAGATTTCGAATTTCGGAATCCAGAATTACATTCACAAGATTAATTCTGTATTTTAAAAACGAATTCTTAATATATCAGTGCTTACTGTTGAACTTTAATCTGATTGGCGAGAGCCTCGCCCTGGGCGTTGAACCAGTCGTCGCATGCCGTTGCGGGAATTTCCGTTTGAATATTGGCCTGCAATAGTTTCTGCGAGGATTCCTGCCAGTAGATGCCACGCATTTTTAGGACGGCGGAATGGTTCGCATCGCCTGCCGGAACAATGTCAGCATGGCTTGCCACCGGGAACTGGCAGCCCGCATTCAGAGCCTTCAAAAAGGACATTTCGGCAAGAGCGATGCCGAAGGTTTCGGAGTGGTTGACGGAAGCGAGAAGGGTAAGAAGTTCGGGACTGGATCCTTCGTCGCTACGCTCCTCAGGATGACATGATAGAGAGCGTTCCTCGCAATGACAATTGTCCGACAGAGTCTCTGATAAAGTCTCTATGGCGAGGATTCCCTGGCCGGAGGCGGGTAGTACCTGCTCCACGCTGAAAAAATCCGTAATCTGTTCTGCAAGGCCCATACGCTTGAGACCTGCAGCCGCAAGAACCACCCCGTCCAATTCCGCAAGCTTTGTAAGGCGGGTCTGGATGTTCCCGCGGATAGGAACGTATTCCAGGTCCGGCCGGAGAGCCTTCAGCTGAACCACCCGGCGGATACTGCCCGTACCGACGCGGGCACCTGCAGGCAGGTCCATAAAGTTGATGCCCTTTGCACCACCCTTCGAAACGAAAGCGTCACGAGGGTCTTCCCGCTCCAGCACAGCGGCAAGCTTGAATTCCGGCAGCACCTGGGCAGGCATGTCCTTGAGGCTGTGGACGGCGATGTCTGCACGGTCCTCCAAAAGTGCCACTTCCAGTTCCTTGATAAAGACTCCCTTGCCGCCAAAGCTTGCAAGGGACTTGTCCAGACGGCGGTCCCCTTCGGTGGTCATGGAGACCAGTTCGTAAGTCACGTCTTCACCCAAGGCTTTAGCACAGGCGACCAGGCGGTCTGCCACCAGGCGGGTCTGGGTCATGGCAAGTTCACTCTTGCGGGTGGCTATGCGAATGGTTTTCACAGGTTGGCCTCCAGGCATTTCAGGAACACCTTCACGTCTAAAACTAAATTCAAATTCTGGCATCATAAGAATCACCTCAAACTTTCTAAATAATCGAAAACTTCGTTGATGTCGTAAAATTCTTCAAATTCACCAAACCGCTCCGGAACAAGAATTACATCACCAAAAATATAACCAGGATAAAAGCCGGAAGCCAAATAATTGTATTCCTGGTTATGAGAAAAACCATCATCATCAACAAC